>JANNKR010000040.1:0-42659 GCA_031396395.1 Betaproteobacteria bacterium | reverse complement strand
GGTACGCGCCGCTCTGCATCTTGGCGGCGTCTTCCACCGCCCGCCACAGTTGCAGCAGGTAGTTCATGTCCCATTGCAGTTCTTCGGTCGAGCGGCCGATGCCCGCAGTGCGCGCGATGACGCTCATGCCGCTGGGCACGTCGAGACCGTTGATGGCATCGCGCAATTCGTTGCGCTCTTCGCCTTCCACGCGGCGCGAAACTCCACCGCCACGGGGATTGTTGGGCATCAGGACCAGGTAGCGGCCCGCCAGCGAGATGTACGTGGTGAGGGCGGCGCCCTTGTTGCCGCGCTCGTCCTTGTCGACCTGGACGATCAGTTCCTGGCCTTCCTTCAGCTGGTCCTGGATGCGGGCCTTGCCCGGGTCCGCATCGCGGTCGCGGAAGTAGTCGCGGGAAACTTCCTTGAACGGCAGGAAGCCGTGGCGATCATTGCCGTAGTCGACGAAGCAGGCTTCGAGCGAGGGCTCGACGCGCGTGACGACCGCCTTGTAGATGTTGCTCTTGCGTTGTTCCTTGGCTGCGGACTCGATGTCGAGGTCGATCAGTTTCTGACCGTCGACGATCGCCACCCGGAGTTCCTCCGCCTGGGTGGCATTGAACAGCATGCGTTTCATGTACGTTCCCACGGCGCAACATCCGCCGGGAGCGGGAGGTCGAAGCTTGACCGGCCGCAGCAGTGACGCCGCGGCGGGAAGACGCTAGCTAACGGCGGTTGCGGGCAAAGACCAGGGAGCGGGCCGCATGGGTAGCGGGCCGCCGGGAGCACTGCACGATGGTGTTGAGGCTGCTTGGCATCGGGTCGGGTTCGCGGTAAGCGAACCGGGAGGCTCTCGGGTGGCTTCTGATCTTTTTCAGGCAACAAGCGGTTGAAGTCAGTCGGTTGCCGGGCCGGCGCCAAACCTGCAGGCGCAAACGGACGGGGCAGCCGATGTTGAAAATTCTCGCTTTTGGCGCCGCGCAATGCGCCGCTTCGAACCGGCCGTTGCCGGGTGCGGAGACTGCGCTCATCGAATACCATCGCTACTTTCCGGGCAAGAGCCCCGACCGGCGAGCGACTGAAACCGGGTTGTTCGTGGGGTCGTCGATACGCGACGCACGCCCTGTACAGTGCGCTGTCCGGGAGGGAGTGCACCCCTTTTCGGGGCCGCCGCCTGCCGGATCCGCACTGGTGCGAACCCTCGACAATTATAAGCGAATGAACGAGTTAAGCAAGGATGCTGTGCAATGGCTCACCATCGGCGACGAGTCTGCCGGGCAGCGGGTCGATAACTATCTGACCCGGTTGCTTAAAGGGGTCCCGAAGAGTCACATCTACCGGATCCTGCGCAGCGGCGAAGTCCGGGTGAACAAGGGTAGGGTGGGACCGGATGCCCGGCTGGCGGTGGGCGACGTGGTCCGGATCCCGCCGGTGCGCACGGCGGCTCCGGCCTTCCCGGGGGAACCGGCGCCGCACCACGTTCGCGCGGGCGCCGCGCTGCCGATCCTGTACGAGGACGATGCTCTCATCGTGATCGACAAGCCGTCCGGGCTGGCGGTCCACGGCGGCAGCGGCATTGCGGCCGGATTGATCGAGCAGCTTCGCGCGGCCCGTCCGCAGGCCAGGTTCCTGGAACTGGTGCACCGGCTGGACCGCGACACTTCGGGCGTGATGCTGGTGGCCAAGAAACGTGCGGCGCTGGTCGATCTGCACGCGCAACTGCGCGACCATGGGTTCGACAAGCGCTACCAGGTACTGGTCCGGGGGCGATGGCGTGATGCGATGCGGCGCGTGAAGCTCGGCCTGCACAAGTTCTCGACCGCCGATGGCGAGCGGCGCGTGCGGGTCGACGACGACGACGGCCAAGAGGCCGAAACCATCTTCCGGCGGCAGGCCACGTGGTTCGACCGCGAACCGCCCCTCGCGTTGCTCGAGGCGGAGCTGAAGACCGGCCGCACCCATCAGATCCGCGTGCACCTGACGCACCTCGGCTTTCCCTTGGCGGGCGACGACAAGTACGGCGATTTCGCGTGGAACAAGGAACTGGCGCGCAGCGGTCTCAAGCGCATGTTCCTGCACGCGCAGACGCTCACGTTCGATCATCCGGTCACGCGCGAGCGCATGTCCTTCGTGGCGCCGCTGCCGCCGGAACTGGCGCGCTTCATTGCGCGTCTCGACGCGGCACCCGTGGCAACTTCCGATGCGTGATCCGGCGATACGAAGATTTCGCCTGCTGGTGTTCGATTGGGACGGCACGCTCTCCGATTCGACGACCATGATTGCGCATGCCCTGCAGGCTGCTTGCCGCGATGTGGGCGAGCCGGTGCCGGATCTCACCGCTGCGCGCTTCGTCATCGGGCTTGGACTGGGCGATGCGTTGCGCCGGGTGGCGCCGGCGCTGCCGGTCGAGCGCTACCCGGAGCTGTCGGCGCGCTATCGCCATCACTACCTCGCGCGCGAAGACGACATTCCGCTGTTCGACGGTGCTCACGATTTGCTGCAGGAGCTCGATGCCGCGGGCTACCTCCTGGCGGTGGCCACGGGCAAGAACCGCGCCGGTCTCGCGCGCGCACTGGCGAAGCATGGCCTGACCACGCGCTTCCACGCCACGCGCTGCGCGGACGAAGGCATGCCCAAGCCGCATCCGGACATGTTGCTGCACCTCATGGATCGGCTTGGCGCGTGCGCCGACGAGACGTTGATGATCGGCGACACCTCGCACGACCTCGAGCTTGCGCGCAATGCCAGGACCGCGGGACTAGCGGTGGCGTACGGCGCGCATGAAGTCGAAGGATTGGAGGCGTTGCAGCCGGAGGCCGTCGCGCATTCCGTCGCGGAAATGCGGGCGTGGTTGGCGGTGCATGGCTGAACGACTTCGGGCGCCGGTACCCTCGGGCGCCGATACGCTCGGGCGCCGATACGCTCGGGCGCCGATACGCTCGGGCGCCGGTACCCTCGGGCGCCGGTACCCTCGGGCGCCGGTACCCTCGGGCGCCGGTAGCTGTAGGCGAGGCTTCAGCCTCGCATGTGCGCGAGGCTGAAGCCTCGCCTACGGTCTCGAGTGCGCGCGAGGCTGTAGCATCGACCGCAGCGTTCAGGACAGTCGCGGCTAGCCGCCATCGCTGTTGAGAATCCCCAGCGAAATGCCGCGCGCGATGGCTTCGGGCCGGTTGATCGCACCCAGCTTGCTCTTGATGTTGCGAAAGTGAAAATTGACCGTGCGTTCGGCCACGCACAGCCGCTCGCCGATATCGGCGCTGTTGAGACCGCGCGCCGCCATCGACAGGCAATCGCGTTCGCGAAACGACAGCCCGTGCTGCGCGCGATCAACGTGCCCGCGCGCCGGTGGCCAGGTGACGATGCAACCGTGCAGCGCGATCGCGATCAGCACCATTTCGCCCAGGTGCATTGCGAAAGCCTCGCGCGGTGTCGATTGCAGGCGTTCGGCACGCGCATCGAAGGTGACGGTGACCCAGCGCGTCGGACTGTCGTGCAGCGAGATCACGAGGCCGCCGGCAATGCCATGGCGTTGCGCGTCGCCCAGAAACCGCTGCACGCGCCAGTCGCCGGCGTAGTCGGCGGCATCCCACAGGAACGGGGCCAGATGGCGGCGGGTTGGCGTGAGCCGAGGGTCCAGTGCCACGTGGGCCTCGCGTTCGTAGCACGTCGACCACGTACCGGGCAGCGTGGTCCACAGCATGTCGCCGCTGACGACGCCGCCGGTCCGGACGGTCACGAAATAGGAGGCGCTGTCGTAGCCGAAGCGGGCAAGCCATGGGCGCATGGCGCGCCGCAGCGCATGGGGACCCATCGTTTCGTCGAACGGCAGCGCCAGCATGTGGGGGCAAACACCGGAGGCTCCGCTGGCGCCGGTTGGCTGGTTGGATGGCTTCTGCGACGACCCCATGACATGCCCGATCGGTCTGTGCTTGCAACGGGCAAAATATAACGATGAACAACTTGTATCGCACAATCATCCGACGAGCGGCGACGCCCCCGCAACACGCCCGCGCGATGCGGATTGCGGAGCTATGACAGGGGGATGGACCTGTGCAGGTGAATCGCGTCGAGATTCAATGGATTGCCCGCCGCCATTGAAGCCGCGCCTTGCAATGCCCGCCGCATACCGCGGCGGCTTGCCGTCAGCGTTTGATCGCTGCGGCGATGCCCTCGACGGTTGCGCCCGGCCCGATCCCGCGTTCGGCGAACCAGCCCTTGCGCATCTCGAGCGCATAGAGCACCGGGGCCTTCGAGTAGTGCGACTCCACGGTCTGCGGCCGCATGTCCTCGATGTTGACGATGTGGCCATCGGCGGCAATGAACGCGATGGACAGCGGAATGAACGTGTTCTTCATCCAGAAGAACTGCATGTCCGCACGTTCGAAGACGAACAGCATGCCGTGGTCGGGCTTCAGGCTGAAGCGGTGCATGAGCCCGACCGATCGCTGGTCCGGCGTGATGGCCACCTCGGCCATGACCTTGTGTTTGCCGATCGTCAGCGGGGCGATCGGCAGGATCACCGGCGTATCGACGGCCGCGACGGGGGTCGGCGCGACCAGCGCGCTGGCGAGGAACATCGAGACGACGAAGGCAACGACGCGATTCATGGAGTCCAGCCTTTCAACAAGACGCGGGCGCGGCGTTGGTAGATCAGCCACAGGACGAAGCTTGCCACGGTGAGGGCGGCCATGCCCAGCGCCAGCGTGGGCAGCGAACGCGCCAGCAGCGGCGCGACGGTCCCCGCGACAAAGCCCGCCACGGCAAACTGCACGAAGCCCTGCAGCGACGCGGCAAGCCCGCGCATCGTGGGGAAGAGATCCAGCAGCATCAGCGTGACGCTGGGCATGACCAGACTGCTGCCGATGCAGAAGAAGAATACCGGGGGCACGTTCCAGCGCACGTCGGCCGGCAGCAGGAAGGAGATCACCAGATTGAGCAGCGCGCCGCCGGCCATGAACGCGTAGCCCAGACGAATGGTGAACTGGGGGGAGCGGCGGCCCGCGAGGCGGCCCGACACGGTGGCGCCCAACATGATGCCACCGATCATGGGCACGAACAGCCAGGCGAAGCCCCACGTCGATACGCCCAGCAGGTCGACCAGGAACGCAGGGGCGGCAGCGATGTAGATGAAGAACGCCGCGAAATTGAGCGTGGTGATGAACGCGAGCAACAGGAAATCGGTGCGCAGCAATACCGCCTTGTAGTTGCGCCACAGCACGCGTGGATGCAGCGAATGCCGCTGCACCGGGGGCAGGGTCTCCGGCAGCCGCAACGCGCAATAGGCCATCACGACCAGCACCCAGGCCAGAAGGGCCCAGAAGATGGCCCGCCAACCGAGGAGGTTGAGAAGCACGCCGCCGACGATAGGCGCCACCGCCGGCGCGATGCCGAACACGAGCGTCACCCGCGACATCAGCCGTTGCGCCTCGGGTCCGTGATACAGGTCGCGCACGATCGCGCGGCCGACGACCATCCCCGTGCCGGCAGAAATGCCCTGCAGGGCGCGAAAGAGCCACAGTGACTGGATGTTGCCGGCGATCGCGCAGCCAAGGGTCGCCAGCGCGTAGATCGCGAGCCCGCCCAGCACGACCGGACGCCGGCCCCATGCATCGGTGAGTGCGCCATGCCAGAGCAGCATGAACGCAAAGGCGAACAGGTAGATCGAAAGGGTCTGCTGCAACGCGAGCGTGCCCACGCCAAACTCGGCACCGATGGCCGGAAATGCGGGCAGGTACATATCGACTGCGAAGGGCGCCATCATCGCCAGCGACGCGAGCAATGCGGCAAAGGCCCACGTCGGCCGGCGCGCAGGCGGACCCGCGGCGGATCCGGTTGGCGCCGTCATCAGCTGCCGCGGGCTGCGAGCGCCGCTTCGATGGCGGTGCGGCTGTATTGCGGCGCGAACAGCGAAATGAACGCGTAGACGTAGCCGCGCAGAAACACGCCGTGGCGCAGGCCCAGGCGGGTGACCGACGGCGCAAACAGGTGGCTGGCGTCGAGCATCGCGAAGCTGGTGTCGCGCACGGGGTCGTAGGCCATGCGCGCCACGATGCCCACCCCCATGCCGAGCTCGACGTAGGTCTTGATCACGTCGGCATCGAGCGCGGACAGCACGACGTTGGGTTCCAGGTCCTGCGCGGCGAACGCGGCATTCATGGCCGTGCGACCGGTGAAGCTGCCGTCGTAGGTCACCAGCGGAAACCGGGCGAGCGCCTCCAGCGTCAGTGGCTTGACGCTGGCAAGGGGGTGGTGCTTGGGCACCAGCACCACGCGGTTCCACTCGTAGCAGGGCAGCGTGACGAGTTGCGGATAGTCCGCCAGCGCCTCGGTGGCGATTCCCACGTCCACGTCCCCGTGCGACGTCTGCTCCGCGACCTGCAGCGGGTTGCCCTGGTGCAGGACGACCCGGACCTTGGGAAAGCGATTGGCGAATTCGCGCAGCACGTGGGGCAGCACGTAGCGGGCCTGGGTATGGGTGGTGGCGATCGACAGCGTGCCCACGTCCTCGCCGCGGAATTCCTCGGCCACGCGCTTCAGGTTGGTCACTTCGCGCATGGCCCGGCGCGCGGTGGCGACCACGATCTCACCGGCCGGCGTCAGCGCCGCAAGCCGCTTTCCCTGGCGCACGAACACCGTCAGTCCCAGTTCGTCCTCGAGTTGCCGGATCTGCTTGCTGATGCCGGGCTGGGACGTGAACAGGGCCTCCGCGGCCGTGGAGACGTTCATGCCGTGGTCCACCACGGCACAGAGGTAGCGCAGTTGTTGCAGGTTCACGTTGGATATAACCCAAATGGGTAGCGCGACCTGTATTATATAGCCAGACGCATATACCGATCTGCCATGGCCCAATACTTCTCGGTCCACCCCACGCATCCCCAACCCCGTCTGATCAAGCAGGCCGCCGCCATCCTTCGCAGCGGTGGTGTCATCGCCTATCCGACCGACTCGAGCTACGCGCTGGGATGCCTGCCGGGTGATGGCTCGGCCGTGGCGAGGGTGCGCGCGATACGCGGCGTGGACGATCAGCATCACCTGACGCTGGTCTGTCGCGACCTGGCGGATGCCGGCCGCTTTGCCCGACTGGACAACTGGCAGTTCCGCGTCGTGCGGCAGGGCGTCCCGGGCGCCTACACCTTCCTGTTGCCGGCCACGCGCGAAGTGCCGCGCCGCCTGCAGCATCCCAAGCGCAGCACGATCGGCATACGCGTGCCCGACCATCCCGTGGTCCGGGCGCTGCTGGTCGACCTGGACGAACCCATCCTGTCAACCACGTTGATCCTGCCCGGCGAGACCGCGCCGCTCAATGCGCCGGACGAGATCCGCGATCGGCTCGAGTCGAAGGTCGACCTGGTCATCGACGCGGGGCCGTGCTCGGCCGTGCCGACCACCGTGGTCGACCTTGCCACCGAGCCGGCGGTGATCGTGCGTCTTGGCAGCGGCGATCCGGCGCGGCTCGGACTGGCGTGACGGCAGGACTGGTTAAGGTAGAATGCGGCGCTGAATGGATTTTTCCGTAGCGACCATCGTGCTTTGGGCGGTGCCGGTGGTCTTTGCGATCACGTTGCACGAGGCCGCTCATGGCTACGTCGCCAGGATGTTCGGCGACGACACCGCGTACGCGCTGGGCCGGGTCACGCTCAACCCGATCAAGCACATCGACCTCATCGGCACGATCCTGGTGCCCGGCCTGATGCTGCTGACGTCCAAGCTCCTGGTCGGCGTGCCGTTCGTGTTCGGATGGGCGAAGCCGGTGCCGGTCAATTTCGGCAACCTGCGCCATCCGAAGCGCGACATGATCTGGGTGGCGGCAGCGGGACCCGCCGTCAATTTCGTGATGGCGATCCTGTGGGCGTTGGCCGGAAGGCTGGTCGCACCGTCGGGTCCCTGGGACAGCGAGGGTCTGTACCAGATGGCGCAGATCGGCGTGGGCGTCAACCTGGTGTTGATGGTGCTGAACCTGCTGCCGATCCCGCCGCTCGATGGCGGGCGCATCGTCACCGGATTGCTGCCGATGCGTGCGGCTCGGATCTACGCCCGGATCGAACCGTATGGCTTTGCCGTGATCCTGCTGTTGTTGTTCGTGGGCTGGCTCGACCAGTTGATGAGCCCGCTGCTGCGGGTGGCGGCCTTCGTCCTGCATGCGCTGACCGGCGCGTGACTCCGCCGCGGATCGCGGCGGCATAATTTTATAAGCGAATCGTACTTACCCATGTTTTCTGACCGCGTCTTGTCCGGCATGCGCCCCACCGGTCGCATGCACATCGGCCATTATCATGGCGCCCTCAAGAACTGGGTGCGCCTGCAGGAAGAGTACGAGTGCCTCTTCTTCGCCGCCGACTGGCACGCGCTGACCACGCACTACGAGACGCCGGAGGATATCTCCGGAGCGGTGTGGGAGATGATGATCGACTGGCTGGCGGCGGGGCTCGACCCTTCGCGGGCGACGCTTTTCATCCAGTCGCAGGTGATGGAGCATGCCGAACTCACGCTGTTGCTCGGCATGATGACCCCGATCGGCTGGCTCGAGCGCGTGCCGACCTTCAAGGACCAGCAGCAGGAATTGTCCGACCGCGACCTGTCGACCTACGGCTTCCTTGGCTATCCGCTGATGCAGGCTGCGGACATCCTGATCTATCGCGCCAACATGGTGCCCGTCGGCGAGGACCAGGTTTCGCACGTGGAACTGGTGCGCGAAGTGGCGCGGCGCTTCAACCACATCTATGGCCGCGAGTCGGACTTCGAGGACAAGGCGCGCGCGGCGATCAAGAAACTGGGCAGCAAGAAGGCTCGCCGCTACGGTGATCTGCGCACCGCGTTCCAGGAGCAGGGCGACGGGGCCGCGCTGGAGGCCGCCAAGGAGTTGCTGAACGAGACGCAGAACCTGGCGCTGGGCGATCGCGAGCGGCTCTTCGGGTACCTCGAAGGTTCCCGTCGCGTGATCCTGCCCGAGCCCGACGCATTGCTGACGGAAAATCCGAAGGTGCCGGGGCTCGACGGACGCAAGATGTCGAAGTCCTATGGCAACGCGATCCTGATGCGCGACGATCCCGCCGAGATCACGAAGAAGATCCGCACGATGCAGACCGATCCGGCGCGGGTGCGCCGCACCGACCCCGGCAATCCCGAGCGTTGCCCCGTGTGGCCGCTGCACCGGATCTATTCCAACGCCGCCACCCAGGAGTGGGTGGTGAAGGGTTGCACGACGGCGGGCATCGGCTGCCTCGAATGCAAGCAGCCGGTGATCGACGCGATCATTCGCGAGCAGGCGCCGCTGCACGAGCGCGCGCAGAAGTACATCGACGATCCCAGCCTGGTGCGCAATATCGTAGCCGACGGCTGCGAGCGTGCGCGCAAGCTCGCGCAGGAAACGATGCGCGACGTCCGTGCCGCCATGGGTGTCTCGTATGATTGACGCCGAACTCGACCTCGCGCATCCGTCGCCGGATCCGAAGCCGCTCGCGCGTGTCTATGGCGAGGACTTCAACGAAATGCCGCGCGACCTCTACATTCCGCCGGAGGCGCTGGAGGTCTTTCTCGATTCGTTCGAAGGTCCGCTCGACCTGCTGCTCTACCTCATCCGGCGGCAGAACATCAACGTGCTGGACATCCCGATGGCCGACCTGACCCGGCAGTATCTCGGCTATGTCGAGATGATGCGCCGGTCGAACCTCGAGCTTGCCGCCGAGTATCTGCTGATGGCGGCCGTGCTGATCGAGATCAAGTCGCGGCTGCTGCTGCCGAAGCCGCCTGCGCCGCCGGGTGCAGAAGCCGAGGATCCGCGCGCTGAACTGGTGCGGCGCCTGCTCGAGTACGAGCGGATGAAGGAGGCCGCGCGGGCACTGGACGCGCATCCCCTGGCGGACCGCGACTTTGCGACGGTTCGGGTGTGGTTCGAACATGTGACCGCGGCGCGCCTGCCGGCCGTGCACCCGGACGATCTCAAGGCGGCCTGGGCAGTGCTGATCCAGCGCGCGCACGTCAACCGGCACCTCCTCGTCACGCGCGAACAGCTGTCGGTGCGCAGCGAGATGAGCCGCGTGCTGAAGATGCTCGAGCCGGGAGGCTTCTTCGAATTCACTGCGCTCTTCGCCGCGCACGCCGACATTGCGCACCTGGTCGTCACGTTCCTCGCCATGCTCGAACTGGCGCGCGAGCAGCTGGTCGACGTCGCGCAGGCACAGCCCTATGCGCCGATCCATGTCACGCTGACCCGCGCCCGGCCTTTCACGCTCGCCAGCGACGAAATCTGATTGGCGCAGCGCCATCCATTTCTCATGAAGAACGCACGATGAACGACACCACCACGACCGCAGAAGAAGCCGCCCGGGATGCCGATGCGGGCGGTGACCTGACCGAGATCAAGAGCATTCTCGAGGCCGCGTTGCTGGTGGCCGGCGAACCGGTGCCATTGACGCAGCTGGCACGGCTGTTCGACCCGCCGCTGCCGGACGACACGATTCGCAGCGTGCTGCTCACGCTGGTCGACGACTGGAAGGAGCGCAAGGTGGAGCTGGTGCAGGTGGCCAGTGGCTGGCGCTTCCAGGGCGTGCGCGCGGTGCAGACCTACCTCGACCGGCTCTCGCCGGAAAGGCCGCCGCGGTACTCGCGCGCGGCGATGGAGACACTGGCGATCATCGCCTATCAGCAGCCGGTCACCCGCGGCGACATCGAAGCCATCCGCGGCGTTGCCGTTTCCACGAACGTCGTCAAGGCGCTCGAGGACCGGCAATGGATCGAAGCCGTCGGCCATCGCGAGACACCGGGACGACCGGCGCTCTACGCGACGACCAAGGCCTTTCTCGATGACCTCGGGCTGCGCTCCCTGGCGGAACTCCCCCCTCTCGCCGAGCTCGATTCCTCCCACCTCCTGGAGATGCCTGATGCCCCCACCAAGGCCGCCGAGACGGCACTCGCCCTCGCGAGTCCGCTCCTTGGAAACGACGATGCAGCAGCCGAACCTGGCGCTGACCGCGATCCAGGAGAGTCTGCCGCCGGCGAAACACAAACGGTCCACTGACGAAATCTTCAGTGAACCCCAACGGTTGCACAAGGTGTTGGCCTCGTGCGGCTTCGGCTCGCGCCGCGCGATGGAGGACATGATCATCGCCGGTCGCATCACGGTAAACCGCCTGCCGGCGGAAGTGGGGCAAAAAGTGGGACCAGGCGATGAAGTTCGGATCAACGGCGAGCTGGTCAAGGTTCGGTTCACCGAGCCGCGACCGCGCATCCTGATGTATCACAAGCCAGCCGGCGAGATCGTCTCGCGCGACGATCCGGAAGGTCGTCCCACTGTTTTCACGCGCCTGCCCAGTATCGGCAATGGCAAATGGATCAACGTTGGACGCCTCGATTTCAATACCGAGGGTCTCCTGTTGTTCACCAATTCCGGCGCGCTCGCGAACCGGCTGATGCATCCGCGCTACGAGGTCGAACGCGAATACGCGGTGCGCATCATGGGCCGGATGACCGAGGAGCAGATGGTGATGCTCACCACCGGCGTGCAGCTGGAAGACGGCCTGGCGACCTGCGAAAAAGTCGAGGACGGCGGCGGCGAGGAGGAAGGTGCCAACCACTGGTACCACGTCGTGCTGAAGGAAGGACGCAACCGCGAGGTGCGGCGCCTGTTCGAGGCATTGGGACTCACCGTGTCGCGGCTGATCCGTACGCGCTATGGCACGCTGGCGATGCCGTCGTTGCTGAAGCGCGGCGACCTGCTCGAGCTCGAGGCGACCGACGTTGCGGCAGTCGTGCAGGCGGCGGGCGTGGTCGCCGGTCCCGATGGCGTGCCGCGGCCGCCGCGGCCCCAGGGCGGTCAACCGCGAGGCAAGCAGGGCCAGCATCAGCGCGGGCGACGTGGGCCGGGTGGTGACGCGCATCGTCAGCGCGATGCCGCGCCCGCCGGCGGGCAGGTTCCGGCTTCGGAGGGTGCGGGTCCGGCCGAAGGATTCGTTGCCGCCGACGGCATCAGCCCCAATCCCGGCGCGGCGGCAGGTGAAGGTTTTGCCGGCACTGATGTCGCGGTGCCCAATGATGGCGCGCCGCAGGTGACGCCGCGGCCGCACGGCAAGCACGGTGGTCGGCGCCACGGCAAGGGCGGGCCGCGTCCATCAGGGCAGGGCGGTGGTCCACGCCCGCAAGGCCAGGGTGGTGGTCCGCGCGGCGAAAGTCAGGGCGGCGGTCCGCGTCCACACGGTCAAGGCGGCGGTCCGCGCAATGAGGGTCAAGGCGGCGGGCGCCGGCCGCAGGGGCCAGGCAGCGGACCTCGTCCCCCAGGTCAGGGTGGCGGCCCGCGGCCCCATGGCAAGGGTGGCGGCCCGCGCCCGCAGGGACAAGGAGGCGGCCGCCCGGACTTCGATACCGTCCAGCCGCACAGCAATGCCAACGCGATCGGACTGCGCCCGCCGGGCGAACATCGGCGCAAGGGCGGCTTTGGCGGCCCCAACAAGGGCGGTTACGGAGGCCAGAACAAGGGCGGTGCCGGTGGCCAGAACGCCGGGAACGGGCCCCGCCCGCAGCGCCAGCGTGTCGATTTCGACAGCCAGCAGCCACTTTCCAACGCCAATGGTTTCCCGTTCGGCGCCATGTCGAACTCCGCGCCCTCCGGCGCACCACGCGGTCCCGGCGGCAATTTCAATCCGCGGGGCAATCGCAACGGACCGCGCGGTCGTCCTGATGATGGCGGTCCTGGCGGCGGTGGCGGTGGCGGCGGATCCCCCGGGGGCACCGGTGGTGGACAATCCCGCGGCAAGGGACCAGGCCATCAGGGTCCGCGCAAGAATCGCGGGCCCGGCGGCGAGGTCAACGGCAACGTCGCCCCGCCGGAAGGCGGCGCCAGGCGCGCTCCGCGTCCCGATGCCGATGGCAACGTGGCGCTGCCCAAGCCGCCGGTCCCGCGCGACGAGGATTGACCA
The DNA here is from genome assembly GCA_031396395.1 of Betaproteobacteria bacterium. GTDB lineage: Bacteria > Pseudomonadota > Gammaproteobacteria > Burkholderiales > Casimicrobiaceae > VBCG01. The sequence continues at coordinate 29,769 of JANNKR010000040.1, read as the reverse complement.
CGGGAACAGATCCGGCCGTCGAGGCTTAGTCCGCGACGCCGAAGCGGGCCGGTCGCTTTTCCAGAAAGGCGGTGATGCCCTCGACGAAGTCCGGCGTCGCGGCGCAGGCGCCGAAGCTGACGGCCTCCGCATCGAGCTGGGCGGACAGCGAGCGGGACAGCGACTCGCGCACCAGGCGCTTGGCATTGCGGATGGCCAGCACCGGCGCGGTGACGAGCGAATGCACGATCCTGTCGACCTCGTGATCCAGTTCCGCCGCCGGGACCACGCGATTGACGAGGCCGAATTCCAGGGCCTTGGCCGCATCGAAGCGCTCCCCCAGCAGCACGATCTCCATGGCCCGCCGGGTGCCGACGAGACGCGGCAGCGCCCAGGAGCCGCCACCGTCAGGCGTCAGCGCGATATTGCGATAGGCCGACGCGAAGTACGCGTCGTCGCTGGCGACGGCCAGGTCGCAGGCGTTCATCAACGACAGGCCGAATCCGGCCACGGCGCCGTGCACACGCGCGATGACCGGGTGCGGCATCCGGTGCAGATGCTCGATGGCGGCATGCAGGCGGCCGACGATGGCGCGAAAGTCCGCATCGCGCTGCGGGCCCGGATTGCCAAGCTGGCGGGCGAAGGTGCGCAGGTCGCCGCCCGCCATGAAGTGCTTGCCGGCGCCGCGGATCACGACCACGCGCAATGCATCGTCCGCGGCCACTTCCGCCGTGGCGGCCACCAGCGCGTCCATCATCGGGAAGTCGAGAGTGTTGAGCGCGTCGGGTCGATTGAGCGTGATGGTGGCGACGGCGCCATCGCGCACCAGAAGCAGGGGATCGGACATGGTAGTGTCTGCGCCAGCTCAAACGAAAAAGTCTAGCACGCGAGCTACGCGCTGGCGGCGCAGGTCCGCGTCCGATGGCGCGGGCTGATGTGCGGCTTGGTCGCGCGCGGCGCGGCGTCGGTGCCGGCGTAGAGCGAGAGTGCCGCGACCACGGTGGCCAGGTGGATGTCGACGATGTCGTCGATGTTGTCGGCATAGCCGCCGGCCATCGTGATGGCCACCGGGATGCGTTGGTCACGCATCGAACCCAGCACGAACTCGTCGCGTCGGCGCAGCCCAGCCTTGGTCAGCGCAAGCTTGCCCAGCCGATCGCCGGCAAAGGGATCGGCGCCGGCAAGATAGATGACAAGGTCAGGCTGCGCGCGCTCCAGCGCATGTGGCAGCGCTGCGGCCAGTGTCCCGAGGTAGGCCGCGTCGCCGGTTCCGTCGTCCAGTTCGATATCGAGGTCGGAGCACGACTTGCGGAAAGGGAAGTTGTTGCGACCGTGCACGGACATCGTGAACACGCTCGCATCGTTGGCGAAGATGGCCGCCGTCCCGTCGCCCTGATGCACATCGAGGTCGACGATCAGAACGCGGCCGACTGCGTCCTCCGCCTGCAGCGTTCGCGCCGCGACCGCCGCGTCGTTGAAGACGCAGAAGCCCTCGCCAAAGGCGGCATGCGCATGGTGGGTGCCGCCGGCGAGGTTGATGCCACAGCCGTGTTCGAGCGCGCTGCGACAGGCGGCGATGGTGGCGCCGGTGGAGCGGCGCGAGCGCTCGACCATGGCGGGCGACCACGGGAAGCCGATCCGCCGCACCGCCGCCGGGTCGAGCGTCCCGTCCAGGACGGCCGCCACATACCCGGCATCGTGGACACGCGTCAGCTCCGCGACGGTGGCTGCCACGGGCTCATGCAGGTTTGCCCCCGCGACGGCTGCGACACGTGTTCGCAGCGCCGCATATTTCCGCATCGGAAAGCGATGCCCGACCGGCAGCGGCAGCACGAAGTGATCGGTGGTGTAGATCTTCATTGCGCCCCGGGCACCGGCGCGCGAAATGGCGACGATTCCGCCAGTTCCTCGAGCGTATGGGCGACGTCCACCCGCTCGCGCGCGCAGAAGTCCGCGATGGCCGCGGCGAAATCCGGGTCACCCACGGCATGCAGCGAATGCGTGGCCACGGGCAGCAATCCGCGCGAGAGCTTGTGGAGGCCCTGGGCACCACCCTCGAAACGCCTGATCCCCTGCTCGATGCAGAACTCGATCGCCTGGTAGTAGCAGGCTTCGAAATGCAGGCCGGGCACGTATTCGGTGGTGCCCCAGTAGCGTCCCCAGAGCGTCGTGTCGTCGTGGATGTCTAGCGCTGCGCACAAGCGCCGGCCACCGCGCGAACCGATGACCAGCAACACATGGGCGGGCATGGTGGCACCGATGCGCGTGAAGAACGCCGGCGTCAGGTAGGGCGTCGAATGGTGCGCCCGGTAGGTGCCTTCGTAGCAGTGGTAGAAGAACGCCCAGTCGGCCGCGGTGATGGCGTTGCCGCGCTTGCGCTCGAAGGTGACACCCGCTTCGACCAGCCGGCGTCGTTCCTGCTTCACCTTCTTGCGCTTGTCGTGCGCGAACGCCGCAAGAAAATCCGCGAAGTCGCGGTAGCCTGGATTGCTCCAGTGAAACTGCACGCCCTCGCGGATCAGCATGCCGCGAGCCCGCCCGGTCGCGACCTCGCCCGCGGGCGGGAACAGGACATGCAGCGACGAGAACGCTCCGGATTCGACCAGCGCGACGGCGTGACCGTACATCGCGTCGCGCGCTGCCTCGTCGTTCGACAACGCGCGTGGTCCGGGCACCGGCGTGAACGGTATGGCCGCAAGCAACTTCGGGTAGTAGCGGCGACCATGCCGGCGATAGGCCTCGGCCCAGCCCCAGTCGAACACATATTCCCCATAGCTGTGGGCTTTCGCGTACAGCGGCATGGCGCCGACCAGCACGGCCCCGCGCCACGCGGTCAAGTAGCGCTCGGTCCAGCCGGACTTGGGTGAAGCGCAACCGGTCGCATGCAGCGCGTCGAGAAAAGCGTGCGCGAGGAACGGTTGTCCGCCGGTCAGCACGTCCCATGCGGCGGGGTCGATCGCGCGCAGCGGCACGTCGTCGCGCACGTCGAGCGCGGGCAGCATGGCGGGGATGGCGGCGGCGGGGGATGCAGGCATGGCGTGAACGCCGATTCTGGCTGCTTTGCACAGCGCACTCAAGTCGGCGTTCGCAGTGTCCACCCGTGGCAGATTGGCCGGTCGCGGCCGATGCTAGAATTGGCGCCATGAAAATGGTGATCGCGCAACTCAATCAGTTGGTTGGCGATCTGCCCGCCAACGCGCGCGCCATACTTGACGCGGCCGCGCAGGCTGCGCGCACCGGCGCCCACCTCGTCGTCACGCCCGAACTGTCGCTGTGCGGCTATCCGCCCGAGGACCTGGTGCTGCGGCCGGCATTCCTCGATGCCTGCGCGCGTGAACTGGGTGCCCTGGCCGCGGCTGTCCAAGGCACGACGGTACTGGTCGGGTTTCCCGAACGCGTCGACGGCAGGCGCTACAACGCGGTGGCCGTGCTACGCGAGGGCCGCATCGCGCAGGTCTATCGCAAGCAGTGCCTGCCCAACTACACGGTGTTCGATGAACAACGCTACTTCACGCCGGGCGAGGCGCCCTGCGTCTTTGCCGTGGACGGCGTCAGGTGTGGCGTGATCCTGTGCGAGGACATCTGGTTTCCGGGTCCGGCCGCGCAGGCGCGCGTTGCGGGCGCGCAGGTGTTGGTCGTGCCCAACGGATCGCCGTACCACACGCGCCAGCAGGCGCTGCGGCGCGACCAGGTGACGGCCCGGGCGCGCGAGAACGGCATGCCGGTGGTCTACGTCAACCGCACCGGCGGGCAGGACGAACTGGTGTTCGACGGCGCATCCTTCGTCGTCGACGGCGCCGGCGCGCTGACGCAGCAGCTGCCGGCATGGCATGAAGCAGTTGGTGTGGTCGAATTCGACGGCGCGGTGCCGCGGCCCGTGCGCGGCGCACTCGACGCGGCGCCGGAGCCGCACGTCTACGCCGCGCTCGTGATGGGCGTGCATGACTATGTCGTCAAGAATCGCTTCCCGGGGATCTTGCTGGGGCTTTCCGGCGGCGTCGACTCCGCGCTGACGCTGGCCGTAGCCGTCGACGCCCTGGGACGCGATCGCGTCCGCGCGCTGATGCTGCAGTCGCCCTACAACGCGCAGATCAGCCTCGACGATGCGCGCGAGATGGCGGGCATCGTCGGCGTGCGTTACGACGAGATTCCGATCGCGCCGGTCTTCGACGCGTTCCTCGGTTCGCTTGCCGGGGAGTTTGCCGGTCTGCCGGTCGATGCTACAGAGGAAAACATCCAGGCGCGGATCCGCGGCACGCTGCTGATGGCGCTGTCGAACAAGTCGGGCTCCATCGTGCTCACCACCGGCAACAAATCCGAGATGGCCGTGGGCTATGCCACGCTGTATGGCGACATGGCCGGCGGCTTCGCGGTGCTGAAGGACATTCCCAAGACGCTCGTGTACCGGCTTTGCCACTATCGCAACGGCCTCGGGCGCGTCATTCCGGAACGGATCATCACGCGGGCGCCTTCCGCCGAGTTACGTCCCGACCAGACCGACCAGGATTCGCTGCCCTCGTACGAAGTGCTCGATGCGATTCTCGAAGCCTATGTCGAGCGCGACCTGAGCCCGGCACAGATCGTGGCCGAGGGGTTGCCCGCGGAGGCGGTGGCCAAGGTCGTGCGCCTCATCAAGATCAACGAATACAAGCGGCGCCAGTCGGCCGTCGGCATCCGGATCACGCCGCGCGGCTTCGGCAAGGACTGGCGCTATCCGATCACCTCGGCATGGAACGAATGGACCACCGTCCTGCCGCCGGCGGCGGGAGTCTAGGACGCGCGGCCGGCGTCGTGTAAGCTCGAATAATGGAAGTCGGCATCGTCAGGGAGCAGCAGCAATGAAGAAGATCGAAGCGATCGTCAAGCCGTTCAAGCTCGACGAAGTGCGGGAGGCGTTGTCCGAACTCGGCGTGACGGGGCTCACCGTCACCGAGGTCAAGGGGTTCGGCCGGCAGAAGGGCCACACCGAGCTTTACCGCGGTGCCGAGTATGTGGTGGATTTCCTGCCCAAGGTGAAGGTCGAGGTCGTGCTTGCGGATGCGATGGTGGACCGCGCCATCGAGTCCATCGTCAAGGCAGCGCGCACCGGCAAGATCGGCGACGGCAAGATTTTTGTCACTAGCGTGGATCAGGTCATCCGCATCCGCACCGGCGAATCCGGCGAAGCCGCCGTCTGATTCCTGCGCGGCGACGCCCGCGCGCACCCCAACGAACCGGAGGCAATCCATGTCGCTACTGAGCGAGTTTCGCGATTTCGCCGTCAAGGGCAACGTGGTCGACCTTGCCGTCGCCGTCATCATCGGCGCTGCATTCGGCAAGATCGTCGATTCACTGGTCAAGGACATCATCATGCCCGTGATCGGCAGGATCTTCGGCGGCCTCGACTTTGCCAACAACTTCATACTGCTGGGCAATCCTCCGGCGGGTTATGGCGGCCCCATGACCTATGAGGCGTTGACCAAAGCCGGCGTCCCGATGCTCGCCTACGGCAACTTCATCACCATCGTCCTCAATTTCCTGATTCTCGCCTTCGTCATCTTCTGGATGGTCAAGCAGATCAGCCGCGCCAAGGCCCGATTGGATGCAGTGCCTGCCGCGCCGGCGCCAACGCCGGAGGAAGTGCTGCTGCTGCGCGAAATCAAGGACCTGCTCAAGCGCTGAAGCAGCGTCGCTGATGCGGCCGACGCCGACGCGCGTCACGTTCCGATGAAGTGATGCGCCGGGCAGTCGGAGGGGCGCTTGCCGTGCTTTCAGCCGTGGTATGCTAATGTCATATCCGGAAGTGAAGGAGGCACCCTGTGCGTCCACGCGTGAACGGCTCGTACTCCTGGCTTGGCATCCTTGGTCTCGTCGCCATTGCAACGTTGCTTCCGGCCGCCCGCGACGCCGCTGCGGCAGCCACCTGGAATCGGGTGTTGACCGGCCTGTCGGGGACGATCGACATCGCTCACGCGGGCGATGGGTCGCAGCGCCTGTTCATCGCGCAGCAGGCAGGCCGGATACGCGTGGTTAAGAGTGGGACGTTGCAAGCCACGCCGTTTCTTGATCTGGGTGCGCTCACGACAGGGGGCGGGGAACAGGGACTGCTCGGCATCACCTTTCATCCCCAGTACGCGGCCAATGGTCGGTTCTTCGTCAACTACACCCGCACCTCCGACGGCGCGACGGTCATCGCGCGATACAACGTCAGCGCCGGCAATCCCGACGTTGCCGATCCTGCCTCGGCCGTCGTTCTGCTGACCATCCCGCAGCCCTACGCCAACCACAATGGCGGGGCCGTCAGGTTCGGACCCGACGGCTTTCTGTACATCGGCATGGGCGATGGTGGAAGCGGCAATGATCCGGAGGCCCGCGCGCAGGACAAGACCTCGCTCCTCGGCAAGATACTGAGGATCGACGTCAATCAGGGCCCGCTGTACACGATTCCCCCGGGCAATCCGTGGCCCACCGGCGTCGGTGGCCGCGCGGAAATCTTTGCGCTGGGATTGCGCAACCCGTGGAAGATTTCCTTTGACCGTGGCAACGGCGATTTCTGGATCGGCGATGTCGGACAGGGCATGCAGGAGGAGGTTGATCGCCTCGCGGCGGGCACCGGCGCGGGCGCCAATTTTGGCTGGCGGGTCCTGGAAGGCACATTCTGCACGGGGCTCTCCGGCCCGGTCACGTGTACCGATCCCACGCTCATCGCACCGGTGATCACCTACGGCCACATTGGGACGAGTTGCAGGGGGTCGATCACCGGGGGCTACGTCTACCGTGGAACCGCGGTGCCGTCGCTGTCCGGCAAGTATGTCTATGGCGACTTTTGCACCGGGCGGCTGTGGGCGGCTCAGCAAAGTGGCGCGGCATGGGTGCCGGTCGAGCTGGCGGACACGGCATTCAGCCTCAGCACCTTCGGCGAAGACGAGGCCGGTGAACTCTACTTCGCCGATTTCGGTACCGGCGACATCTACCGGTTTGCCGAGACCACGCCGCCGCAACCCGTGTTGCAGGTGGCACCGCTCGCGCTTGCGTTCGGCAACGCCAATGTCGGCTCCGCCACCGCTGACCAGACGGTAACTGTGGCCAACGCCGGCGGCGGATCGCTGGTGCTGTCGGCGCTGGCTATCGGCGGCGCCAATCCGGGCGACTTCGTACGGGGCGGCACTTGTACCGCTACGACCACGCTGGCTGCGACTCAGAGCTGCGTCATCACGGTGCGCTTCCTTCCGGCAGCCGCGGGGCTGCGCGGTGCCAGCCTCACGCTTGCAAGCAATACAGGCAACGCCTCGGTGGTGCTGTCCGGTACCGGCGTTGCGGTCCCGCCTGTCGCGATGCCAGTGCTCACGGCGACACCGGCCGCACTCGCTTTCGGAAGCGTAAACGTCGGCAGTTCAAGCGCAGCGCAAGTGGTCAGCGTCGCGAATACGGGTACCGGTACGCTCATCCTGTCGGCACTTGCCGTGAGCGGCGCGAATGCCGGGGACTTCACGCGCACGGGAACGTGTACGCCCACGACTTCGCTTGCGCCGGCGCAAAGCTGCACGGCGATCATCACGTTTACGCCTTCCGCCGCGGGCAACCGCACCGCGACGGTCGGCATCAGTTCGAATGGCGGAAATGCATCGATTGGCCTGAGTGGAACGGCGATGGCCCTGCCGCCCCCCCAGACGCTGGTGACGAGCGCTTCGGCGCTATCGTTCGGGCCGGTGAACATCGGCGCCGCCAGCGTGACCCAGACGCTCACGTTGTCGAATCAGGGAGGAGGCACGATTGCGTTCAGCGCCTTCACGATGGGTGGCGACAGTGCGTCGGCGTTCGTGCGGGGTGGTACCTGCATCGTCGGCACGCTGCTGGCCGGAACACAGACATGTACGGTGACGTTTGTGTTTGTCCCGTCTGGTCTGGGGCAGAGCGACGCCGTCCTGTCGATTGCCAGTACTGGAGGATCGGTGCAAGTAACGCTGACCGGTACCGGTGTCACGGCAGGGACGACACTTGCCGATGTGATTGAGTTCTACCACGCGACACTGGATCATTTCTTCATCAGCGCGTTGGCGGCCGACATCACGGCCCTCGATTCCGGCTTGTTCAAAGGTTGGCAGCGCACCGGGCGCCGATTCAGCGCATTTGCAACGGCGCAGCCTGGTTCGAGTCCGGTATGCCGGTTCTACATACCGCCTGCGGTCGGCGACTCGCATTTCATTTCGGCAAGTCCGATCGAGTGTGCGGACGTACTGACCCGGTTTCCATCATTTACGCTCGAATCACCTGCCGCGATGTACATGTATTTGCCGCATCCGGTAACCGGCGCATGTCCACCTGCTTCGATCCCGATCTACCGCGTCTGGAACACCCGCATTGACTCCAATCATCGCTATGTCGCCGATCAGGCGCTGCGGGATCAGATGCTGGCCAAGGGGTTCGTGCGAGAAGGCTATGGTCCGGATGGCGTTGCCATGTGCTCCCCGCTCTAGCCCCGGAAGCGCGGGTGTGACGCGCGTCGACCGCATCCGGGTCTTGCCTTCCCGCGAGGCTTGCAGGTGGCAGCGACCATCGTGATTTGACCCGGGGGGCCGGGTTTGCCAGAATCGGGGTAATGCGGCCTCGGCACTGACGCCAGAAAAGTGCGGGCGCAATCGTGACGGCGCTCCTTGCGCTGGCCCAACCCGGAGGTTTTCCATGAAATTTGCTTCAGCCATCACCGCCGTTGGCGCGGCGCTTGCACTCGCGTACGCCATGCCGACATACGCCGACATCACGATCGGCGTGACCCTGTCGGCCACAGGGCCCGCCGCGTCGCTTGGCATCCCGCAGAAGAACACGATCGAACTGCTGCCGACGTCGATCGGCAGCGAAAAGATCAAGTGGGTGGTGCTGGACGACGCTTCCGACACGACCAAGGCGGTCACCAATGCCCGCAAGCTGGTCAGCGAGGACAAGGTCGACGTGATCATCGGTTCGTCGACGACGCCCAACTCGCTTGCGATGCGTGAAGTGGCCGTGGACTCCGGCACGCCGATGATCTCGCTGGCCGCTTCGGCCGCGATCATCAACCCGGCCGATCCGAGAACCCGCTGGATCTTCAAGGCACCGCAGAACGATGCGCTGATGGCGGATGCGATCGCCGTCAACATGAAGGCCGCCGGCATCAAGACTTTGGGCTACATCGGCTTCGCTGATGCGTATGGCGATGGCTGGCTGGCGGAAATCCGCCGCTCCGCGCAAACCGCAGGCATCAAGATCGTGGCCGAGGAGAAATACAACCGCAACGACCCGTCGGTCACGGGACAGGTGCTGAAGCTGATTTCCGCCAACCCGGAAGCCGTCCTGATCGGCGCAGCCGGCACGCCGGGCGCCACCCCGCAAAAGGAACTCGTCGCGCGCAACTACAAGGGCAAGATCTACCAGACGCACGGCGTGGGCAATCCCGATTTCCTGCGTGTAGTGGGCAAGGATGGCAACGGCACACTGTTGCCGGTCGGCCCCATGCTGGTGTACGAGCAGCTGCCCGACTCCAACCCGGTGAAGAAATCGTCTGCAGAATACGTGACCAAGTACGAGCAGAAGTTCGGCGAGCGCACCACCTTCGGCGGGCACCTGTGGGATGCCTACCAGCTGCTCGGCGCGGCCCTTCCGGAAGCGATGAAGAAAGCCAAGCCCGGCACGCCGGCATTTCGCACCGCGCTGCGCGATGCACTCGAATCGTCCAATGTCGTCGGCGTGCATGGCGTGTTCGTGATGAACGCCAACGATCACAACGGCTTTGACAATCGTGCCCGGGTCATCGTCAGGATCCAGGATGGCAAGTGGGTACTGCAAAAGTAGGTTTGGGGGGTGGCTAGCGCATGATTGCGCGGGCGGCCTTTGAGTCATTGCCACTCCGCCGCCGGCGTCCGCCGGCGGCGTTTTCTTGACCGCTGTCCCGGAGCCGCATGGACCTGTCGATTGCCGCGTTGCTGGCCCAGGATGGCATCACCAACGGTGCCGTCTATGCGCTGCTGGCCATGGCGCTGGTACTGGTCTTCACCGTTACCCGCATCGTGTGGGTACCCTCCGGCGAGTTTGTCGCCTGGGGTACGTTGACGCTCGCGGGACTGCAGCTTGGCAAGTCGTCCGGCATCGTCGGACTGCTGCTTGGCATGGCCGTGCTGGCAGGTGCGATGGAAGTATGGCGCGCCGTGCGGGCCGGGGAGATGCAGCGGCTGCCACGGCGCCTTGGCGTGTGGACCGGCATCCCCGTCGCCATTGCCGCCTTGTTGTGGTGGCTGGCGCCAATGCAGCCGCCGCTCATCGTGCAGGTGGCGCTGACGCTTGCCGCCGTCACGGCAATCGGCCCGTTGCTCTACCGGATTGCCTATCAGCCGGTGGCCGAAGCTAGTGTCCTGGTGCTGCTGATCGTTTCGGTGGCGGTCCACTTCGCGATGCTGGGCTTCGGCCTCTGGTTCTTCGGGGCCGAGGGTTCGCGCACGCCGGCATTTTCCACCGTTACCTTCGTGGTCGGCGGCGTCAACATCAGCGTGCAGAGCCTGTTGGTCATCGGCACCAGTGCGGGCCTGATCGTGGCGCTGGCGGCATTCTTCGGGCGGACACTCTACGGCAAGGCGTTACGGGCCACCGCCGTCAATCGCGCCGGGGCGCGCCTGTGCGGTATCTCGCCCGACTTTGCCGGTGCGCTGACCTTTGCCCTGGGTGCATTGATGTGCGCGTTCTGCGGCGTGCTGATCGGGCCGATCACCACGATCTACTACGACTCCGGCTTCCTGGTCAGCCTCAAGGGCTTCGTCGGCGCGATCATCGGGGGACTGTCGAGTTATCCGATCGCGGCGGCCGGCGCGCTGCTCGTCGGCCTGATCGAGTCCTTCTCGTCGTTCTGGGCCAGCGCGTTCAAGGAAGTGATCGTGTTCACGCTGATCATCCCCGTGCTGCTGTGGCGCAGCCTCAACACCCACCACCACGAGGAAGAGGAATGAGGGGGCCGCGATGACGAAGCACCTGCCGCGCCTGGGCCTCGTGATCTTCATCGCCCTGCTGGCGTTCGTCGCGCTGGGCGCGCCGCCATTCTGGGTCACGCTCGGCAACTACATCGGGCTCTACAGCATCGTGGCGCTGGGGCTGGTGCTGCTGACCGGGGTGGCCGGGCAGACGTCCTTCGGCCAGGCGGCGTTCGTCGGCATCGGTGCGTACACGACGGCGTGGCTCACGATCAACCACGGCACGTCACCCTGGTTCACGCTGTTCATCGGCCTTGCCGTCACCGGGTTGCTGGCACTCTTCCTCGGCTTCATCACCCTGCGGATGCAGGGGCACTACCTGCCGCTGGCGACCATTGCATGGGGCATCAGTCTCTTCTACATCTTCGGCAATCTCGAGATGCTCGGCGGCCACACCGGGATGACCGGCATACCCCCGCTCGATCTGTTCGGCTTTGAGCTGAAGGACGAGCGACGCTACTTCTTCCTGATCTGGGCGCTGGCGCTGGCCGTTCTGTGGTCCACCCACAACCTGCTCGATTCGCGACCCGGACGCGCGATCCGCGCGCTGAAGGGCGGGCTCGACATGGCCGAGGCCTTCGGCGTCAACGCGGCGCGCCTCAAGATCGTCGTGTTCGTCTACGCCGCCTTGCTGGCATGCATCTCCGGGTGGCTCTATGCACACCTGCAGCGTTTCGTGAATCCGACCCCGTTCGGCATCAACCAGGGCATCGAGTACCTGTTCATGGCCGTGATCGGCGGCGCGGGCAGTGTGTGGGGTGCCGTGCTGGGCGCAACGCTCATCACGCTGTTGAAACAGGTGCTGCAGAACATCCTGCCCGGGCTTCTTGGCCGCTCGGGCAATTTCGAACTGGTCGTCTTCGGCATCATGATGGTGCTGTTGCTGCAGTTCGCCCGCGACGGCCTGTGGCCGTGGATCGGCCGCCTGTTGCCACGCCGGCAGCCGGCCCCGGTGCCCGATGCCGCGCGGCTGCCTGCGCGGAATCGGGTGTCGACACCGGGAGCGCTGCTTACGGTCGACAAGGCGCGCAAGGAATTCGGCGGCCTCGTCGCCGTCAACGATCTTTCGTTCGAGATCCGGCAAGGGGAAATCCTGGGGCTGATCGGGCCGAACGGCGCCGGCAAGAGCACCACCTTCGCACTCATTTCCGGCGCGTTGCCGCTCACCGCGGGATCTGTTGTCTTTCGCGGCGAGGGTATCGGCAGCCGCGCGCCGTACGTGATTGCGCGCCGTGGACTTGGACGTACCTTCCAGCATGTGAAGCTGATCGGCTCGATGAGCGTCCTCGACAACGTGGCGCTCGGCGCGTACCTGCGCGGCAGTTCCGGCGTGGTCAAGGCCGCGTTGCGCCTCGACCGCGAGGAGGAGGCGCGCACGCGGGCCGAGGCCGCGCGCGCCATCAGGCGCACGGGACTCGATGCGCATATGTTCGACGCCGCCGGCAGCCTGCCGCTGGGCAAGCAGCGCATCGTCGAGATTGCCCGCGCACTCGCGGCCGACCCCGTGCTGCTGTTGCTGGACGAGCCGGCCGCGGGGCTGCGGTTTCTGGAAAAGCAGGAACTGGCCAAGCTGCTGCGCTCGCTGAAGCAGGAGGGCATGACGATCCTGCTGGTGGAGCACGACATGGATTTCGTCATGGGTCTCACCGACCGCCTGGTGGTGATGGATTTCGGCGAAAAACTGGCGGAGGGCCTGCCGGCGGCCATCCAGCGCGATCCACGCGTGCTGGAAGCCTATCTGGGCGGGGTGGACTGACATGGCGCCACTGCTCTCCGTGCGCGACCTCTGCGTGGCCTATGGCAAGGTCGAGGCCGTACATAAGGTGTCGATCGCCGTGGCCGAGGGCCGGATCGTGACGGTGATCGGTCCCAACGGTGCCGGCAAGACGACGCTGCTGGCGGCGATCATGGGGATCCTTCCGGCACACGGCGACATCACCTATCGCGGCGCCGCCGTGGGCCGCCTGACAGTGGAGGAGCGCGTGGAGGCCGGGCTGGTGCTGGTGCCCGAGAAGCGTGATTTGTTCGCGACGATGAAGGTCAGCGAAAACCTCGAACTCGGCGCGTTCGCGCGCGTCCGTCGCGGCGAGCGCGATGCCATGCGCACGCTCGATGAGGTCTATGCGCGCTTTCCGCGCCTGGCCGAGCGGCGCGGCCAGGCCGCCGGCACACTCTCCGGTGGCGAGCGGCAGATGCTGGCACTGGGTCGCGCGCTGATGGCCAAGCCCAAACTGCTGATGCTGGACGAGCCGTCCCTTGGTCTCGCGCCGCTGGTCGTCCGCGAAATTTTCAGCATCGTCACGGCGCTGAAGGCCGCCGGCGTATCGATCCTGCTGGTCGAACAGAACGCGCGCGCGGCGCTGCAGGTGGCGGACTATGGTTACGTGCTCGAAACCGGCGACCTGGTGCTGGAAGGCCCCAGCGCCGACCTGATCACCAATCCGCAGGTGATGGCCACTTATCTGGGCCAGGGGGCTGCGACACCCGCCGCCGGCAATTGAAGAGCGCGCCCTTCGGCCCCAGAATAGAGGGTAGTCCTGCCGGGCGGCAACGTGCCGCCGGCCCCGGACCCTGACAAAGGCCTGCCTTGACCGATCTCTCCGTTCCTCCCGTTGCCGCCGCGGTCCTGGCGGATGCCGAGCAGTTGTTGCTGGCCCCCGCCGGCCTTGACCAGGATCGCCTGTCCGCCGTGCTGGCCTCGATCCATGCGCACGACATCGATTTTGCCGATCTCTATTTCCAGCACGCCCGGTACGAGGGCTGGAGTCTCGAGGAAGGCATCGTCAAGTCCGGTTCATTCAGCATCGACCGCGGTGTTGGCGTGCGCGCGGTCACCGGCGACAAACAGGCCTACGCCTACTCGGACGACATCTCGCTGGCCGCGCTGGACGAGGCCGCGCGCGCGGTGCGTGCCATCGGCCGGCAGGGACAATCCGCCGTGGCTGCGTTGGGCCAGCGCGCGTCGGCGCGCACGCTCTACGGCATCGGCGATCCGGTCGGCAGCCTGGGCGAGGCCGACAAGGTGGCCCTGCTGGAACGGATGGAACGGATGGCCCGCGGCAAGGACCCCCGCATCACGCAGGTGATGGCATCGCTGGCCGGCGAACACGAGACGATCCTGATTGCGCGCAGTGATGGCCTGTTGGCCGCCGATGCGCGGCCGCTCGTGCGGGTTTCGATCAGCGTCATCGTCGAGGAGAACGGACGGCGCGAGCAGGGCCATTCCGGCGGCGGTGGCCGCTTTGACTATGCCTATTTTTCGGACGCTGTGCTTGCCAGCTATGTCGACGAGGCCGTGGCACAGGCGCTGCTCAACCTGTCGGCCCGCGATGCGCCCGCCGGCAACATGACGGTGGTGCTGGGCAACGGCTGGCCGGGCATCCTGCTGCACGAGGCGATCGGCCACGGCCTCGAAGGCGACTTCAATCGCAAGGGCACCAGCGCCTTCTCGGGCCGCGTGGGGCAGCGCGTGGCCGCGAAGGGCGTCACGGTCGTGGATGACGGCACGATGCCCGATCGCCGCGGCTCGCTCAACATGGACGACGAGGGCAATCCCACGCAGCGCACGGTGCTGATCGAGGACGGCATCCTGCAAGGCTACCTGCAGGACCGGATGAATGCCGGCCTGATGCGCGTCCCGCCCACCGGCAACGGCCGCCGCGAATCCTTTGCGCACATGCCGATGCCGCGGATGACCAACACGGTCATGCTCGCGGGCACGCATGACCACGACGAGATCATCGCGTCGGTCAAGTCGGGGCTCTATGCCGCCAACTTCGGGGGCGGCCAGGTCGACATCACCAGCGGCAAGTTAGTGTTCTCCGCCGCCGAAGCGTGGATGATCGAGGACGGCAAGCTCACGTACCCGGTGAAGGGCGCCACGTTGATCGGCAACGGTCCCGACGCGCTGACCCGCGTGTCGATGATCGGCAACAACATGGCGCTCGATCCGGGTGTCGGCACCTGCGGCAAGGACGGGCAGAGCGTGCCGGTTGGCGTCGGGCAGCCCACGTTGCGCATCGACGGGCTGACCATCGGGGGTACTGCGTCGTAGCCGTGCTTGCCCCCCGTAGACGAGGCTTCAGCCTCGCGGATATGCCTCCCCATTTGGGGCACTGCGTCCTGGTGGTACCTGGGCCGATCGGCTAATGCAGCGGCCCGCTCGGCGTCGGCATCACCACGGCGGTGACCGGCGACGCGTGATGGCACATCATGCGCCAGCCCGACGGCGTGCGCAGGAAGATGTTGGTGGCGGCGGCCGCGCCTCGCGCGGTGCCGTCGGCACTGGCGACATGCTCGATGGCCGACTGCATCGCAAGCCCCACCGTTTCCATCATCACCACATGTTCCAGCCGGAAGGCGAGCTTGGTGTCGCCGCCGAAGAGTTGCTCCCACGTGGTGCGCACGGCCTCGTAGCCGACGACGCGCGCGCCGCCCGGATGCACGCACACGATGTCCTCGTCGTCCGCCCAGCACGCCATCATCGCGTCGATGTCCTGGGCCTCGAACGCCTGGTAGAACGCGGCGGAGGCGTCCTGCGGCGACGTGTAGATGGTGAGCGTGCGGGCCTTGGCCATGGGTGCGGAGGCGCGCTAGTGGCGCCGGATGATCGGGGGATTGAGCGCGGGCAGGGCTGCGCGGGCCAGATTGTAGACCATCGGCGGCTTCAATTCGCGCATGCACTTGAAATGGCCCAGCGGGCATTCACGCTTGAAGCACGGGCTGCACGGGATTTCGATCTTGGCGATCGTGGCCAGCGGGGATAGCGGGGGCGTGTAGATCGGCGACGACGAGCCGAACAACGCCACCAGCGGCACGCCCACCGCGGCGGCGGCGTGCATCAGGCCGGAATCGTTGCTGATCACGATGGACGCCGCGGACAGAATGTCGATGGCGGTGCCGAGGTCGGTGCGGGCCGTGAGATCGCGCACCTTGGTGACGTTTTCGCCCAGTGAGTTGAGGACCGCGTCGGCGGCGATGCGATCGTTCGGCGAGCCGACGATCCACACCTGCAGGCCGTCCTGCAGGAACATCGCCGCGAGTTCGGCGAATTGGTTGGGTGGCCAACGCTTCGCCGCGCCGAATTCGGCCCCGGGACACAGCACCACCACGGGGCGGTCGGTCCTGATGTGCAGCGCGCGCATGGCCGCCGCGCGATTGGCGGTGTCGGGGACCAGCACCGGTGACGTCGGCATCGGGACCAGGCCGCCACGCGTCGTGACAAGCGCGGCGAAACGGTCGACGAGGCGCGGCATGTTCTTCTTGGAGAGAGGCCGCGCGTCGGTGAGGAGGCCGAAGCGGGCCTCGCCGCGATACCCGATCCGCTTCGGGATGCCGGCGAAGTAGGGCACCAGCGCCGATTTCCAAGAATTCGGAAGGATGAACGCCCGGGTATAGCCTTCCTTGCGCAACTCGGAACCGAGGCGGCGGCGGCCCGCGAGGTCGAGCTTGCCGTGGCCCAGCGGGTTCTCGATGATCCGGCGAATGCCGCGCATCCTGGCATACACCGGCGCGCACCAAGGTGGCGCCAGCACATCGACGATCGGATCTTCGTAGGGTTCGCGCAGCAGCGCGATCAGCGGCTCGGACAGAATGGCGTCGCCGACCCACGATGGCGCGACGACCAGATAGCGTTCACCCGACACGGTCAGCCGCCGCCTTTCCGGTCGCGCGGATCCGGACTCGGCGCTCCACAAGGGTCAGGGAACGTCGAGTGCGGGTTCACTCAGTGGCCGCCTGGACGCGGTCCACCCGCTAGCGTATAGCGCGTGCTGCAGTAGGGGCACAACGCCTCGCCCGTATCGGCGATATCGAGATACACGCGCGGATGCGACGACCACAGCGGCATCGACGGGTTGGGGCAGAACACCGGCAGGTCGGCGGGGTTGACCACCACCGGCGCTGCGATCTTCTCCGAGTCCGTCATATAGTTTCCCCCCGAACGGCGCTTTGCGCCGCCCCCCCCAGGGGGCAAGCGCCTTGGGACGGCCCGGCGGCGCTCATACGTGCGCCAGCCACGCCTGGTGCGCGGCGCTGCGGCCGTTGACGGCGTCGAAGAAGAGCGCCTGCAGCCGGGTGGTGATGGGTCCGCGCGTGCCGGCACCGATCACGCGGTTGTCGAGCTCGCGGATCGGCGTCACTTCGGCCGCCGTGCCGGTGAAGAATGCCTCGTCGGCGCAATACGCCTCGTCGCGCGTGATGCGCCGCTCGTGGACCGGGATGCCCAGCTCGCGCGCAAACGTCATGATCGTGGCGCGGGTGATGCCCTTCAGCGCGCCGGAGGACAAGTCGGGCGTGTGCAGTTCGCCGTCCTCGATCAGGAAGATGTTCTCGCCCGAGCCTTCGGATACATAGCCCTGCGGATCGAGCAGCAGCGCCTCGTCGTAACCGTCATGGGTGGCGTCCTGGTTGGCCAGGATCGAGTTGAGGTAATTGGCGCAGGCCTTGGCTCCCGTCATGTGGATGTTGACGTGATGGCGGGTGAACGACGAGGTCTTGACGCGAATGCCCTTTTCCATGCCTTCCGCGCCCAGGTACGAGCCCCACGGCCACGCCGCGATCGCGACGCGCACTGGATTCGACTTGGCGGCGACACCCATGGCGGTGGAACCGTAGAACGCGATGGGCCGCAGGTAGCAGGACTCGAGCTTGTTGTCGCGCACGCAGGCGAGCTGCGCGGCATCGATTTCTTCCTTCGAGAACGGAATCTTCATGCCGAAGATGTGCGCGGAGCGGAACAGGCGATCGGTGTGATCCCGCAGCCGGAAAATGGCGGGTCCGGTGGCCGTCTTGTAGCAGCGCACGCCCTCGAACACGCCCATGCCGTAGTGCAGCGTGTGCGTCAGCACGTGGGTGGTGGCCTCCCGCCACGGCACCATCTTGCCGTCATACCAGATCCATCCATCGCGGTCGGACATCGACATTGCAGGTCGCTCCTGGCTTCGTCAGAAGGGCAATTTTAGCCGATTTCGCCCGTCAGGCCCCCTGGCTTCCGGCACCGGCGATCGGATCGGACCACGGTGCCCGGAACACGTCGACCCACAGACCGCTGACGGCGGCTCGCCGTGATGCCTCGGGTGCGGCGTCCACGCGAGCGTGGGTGGCGCCGGTCAGGCGTACCGCGTGCTGCAGGCGGCGGAAGTCGCGATAGGCGTCCGCCACCGCGGCAGCGCGCTCCAGCGGGACCAGTTCCATGTCCCCCGCCGCCAGCAGCAGGCCGATGTTGCCGGCATTGCGCGTCAGCGAGGGATGCCGGTGCGCGTGCGCCAGCACCAGGAACTGCACGATGAACTCGATGTCGACCATGCCGCCGGCATCGTGCTTCAGGTCGAACAATGGTGTCGGATTGGGGTGCCCCGCATGCATCTTGCGCCGCATCGCGACCACTTCCTCCGCGAGCGGGGCGCGGTCTCGCGGCGTGCACAGGATCGCCTCGCGCAGCGCCTCGAATGCGGCACCGACACCGGCATCGCCGGCAACGAAGCGCGCGCGCGTGAGTGCCTGGTGCTCCCAGGTCCACGCCTGCTGCTGCTGGTATTTCCGGAACGCGGTCAGGCTCGACACCATCAGCCCCGCCGCGCCGTCGGGGCGCAGCCGCAGGTCGGTGTCGTACAGCTGGCCGGCGCCGGTGGTGCTGGTCAGCCACGAATTGATCCGCTGGGCGAGCCGCGTGTAGCGTGGCACCAGGTCATCGGCATCCGGGTCGTCCGGTGCTACGTCAAACAGGAAGATGATATCGAGATCCGACGCGTAGCCCAGCTCCTTGCCTCCCAACTTGCCGTAGGCAACGATCGCGAAGCGCGGTGGCGGCGCGTCGGCGCCGGCCAGATGGACCCAGCACGCATCGAGGGTTGCGGCCAGCACGATATCTGCCAGCGCGGACAGGTGGTCGGCCAGTCGCTCCACCGTCAGATGCCCGCCCAGATCCTGCGCCAGCAGACGGAAGCTCTGGGCATGCTGGAAGTGCCGCAACACGTCCATCTGGCGTTCGGCGTCGTCCCGGCATTCGGCGAGCAGGCGTCGCAATTCCTCGCGCCAGGCACCCCAGTCGGGCTCCGCCAGCAGCAGCCTGGCGTCGAGCAACTCGTCGAGCAGCAATGGGTGGCGCGTGAGGTAGTCGGCGGCCCAGGCCGAGGCGCCCATCAGGTTGGCCAGGCGGGGCAGCAGCGGCGGATGTTCGATCACCAGTGCGAGATAGGCACTGCGGCGCGCGATCGACTCGAGGAGGTGCAACAGTCGTTCGAACACGGCGTTGGCCCCCGCGCGGCCCGGATGGGCGGCGGCGGCTGCCAGCAGCTGCGGCACCAGCGTGTCAAAACGCTGTCGTGAGTTGGCGGGAAGCTGGAGATAGCGCCCCGACGCGCGGACCCGGGCGAGCATTTCGATGATTGCCGCAGGCTCGTCGAACCCCGTTGCCCGCAAACGCTCGAGTGCGGCCGGTGCCGACTGCGGATCGTCCCACAGCGTCACCAGCGCGTCACCGGCGGCCGGGGTCCGATCGTTGCCATCGCCCAGCGTTTCGGCAAAGGTCCGGGCGACCAGCGCACGATGCGCGGCCAGCGCCGCATCGAATGCCTGCAGCGAAGGAAAATTCATCGCGGCGGCCAGTCGCGCGCGTTCCTCGGTATCGGCGGGCAGGCGGTGAGTCTGCTGGTCGTCGCGATACTGGAGTCGATGCTCGACCCGGCGGAGAAAGACGTAGGCATCGCGCAGCGCCGCCGCGGCGTTGCCGGGAAGGTGGCCACGCGCAGCCAGCGCGGCCAGCGCAGGCAAGGTGCCGCGGACGCGCAGCGATGGCTCATGTCCGCCCCGCACGATCTGAATGGCCTGGGCGATGAACTCGATCTCGCGAATGCCGCCTTCGCCGAGCTTGATGTTGGCCATGGCGTCCCGCTGCGCACCCTGCTCGCGGATCTGCCGATGAATGTCGCGCAGTCCCTCGTACGCGTCGTAATCCAGATACTTGCGAAAGACAAAGGGCGCGATCAGCGCATCGAGTTCAGTGTGGCGGTCCCCGGTCAGTGACCTTGCCTTGAGCCACGCATAGCGTTCCCATGCGCGCCCCTGCGTGACGAGATAGCTCTCGAGACTGGCGAACGATGCGGCCAGCGGACCGCTGTCCCCGTACGGGCGCAGGCGCATGTCGACGCGAAAGACGTAGCCGTCGGCCGTGGCGTCGTTCAGCGCGGCGATCACGCGCCGGCCGAGGCGTTCGAACCAGTCGCGGTGAGAAAGCGGCCGCGCGCCGTCGGTGTCGCCATCCTCGGGATAGATGAACACCAGGTCAATGTCGGACGAGACGTTCAGCTCGCCGCCCCCCAACTTGCCCATGCCGACCGTGATGAGGGACAGGGCGGTGCCGTCATCCTGACTGCGCGGTAGGCCATGATTGTCGGCGAGCGCCCGTGCGTGCACGTCCACGGCGGCTTCCAGGGCCACCTCCGCCAGCCGCGTCATGGCGGCCCCCACCTCCTCCAGCGGTGCGCTGCCCGCGAGGTCGCGCACCATCGTATGCAGGAAGGCGCGCCGCCGCAGTCGCCGCAAGGCCGGCGCAAGGCGGTCGGGATCCACCGCGCGGGCAACCTCGGGCAGGGCCTCGGACCACGAAAATGGGCGAGCCCCGGCGGTTTCGAGCCAGGCACCCAGGGTCGGGTCGGCGGTCAACGCCCTGGACGCATACTGGCTGAAGGCAAGGACTGGACGAAGGTCGACGGTCATGGGGGAGCACCACGCCACGGCGATCGGGGCCGGGGCGAACGAAGGCGGGTGGGCGATCGGCTACAATTGGACGAGCGGACCATTCATTATGCCTTCCGGGACGGTCGCACCCGTTCATAACCATGGTCCCTACGCGCGCCATTCGACTTGTCCGCTTCGCCGGCACCGCGATCATCGCCACGGTGATCGTGTTTTGCGCCTTGCTGCTGGCGTTGCGTTTCATCGTTTTTCCCGGCATCGACGATCACAGCGACCGCATTGCGGCCCGCCTTGGGGCGGCGCTTGGCCAGCCGGTGACGATCGGGCAGATTTCGGCGGGTTGGGACGGGTGGAATCCCAAACTCGCGATCACCAATTTCGCTGTACATGACGCCGCCACGCCGGGCGCCGTCCCGGCCCTGCTGCTGTCGCGCCTCGACGCGGTAGTCGCCTGGACCTCCATACCCACGCTTGACCTGCGGCTGAAGGAGCTTGCGATCGAGCGGCCGCAGATCGAAATCCGCCGCAATGCCGCGGGGCGACTCTTTGTCGGCGGCATCGAAGTGGACATGGCGGCGAGCAGCAACGACGCCACGCCGATCCGGTGGCTGCTGGAGCAGCGCCAGATCATCGTCCGCGATGCGGGAGTGACGTGGCGGGACGAAATGCGCACGGCGCCGCCGCTGGTGCTCGATCACGTCACGCTACGGATCGAGAAGCGCTTCGGCAGGCACGAGTTCGGGCTGGTCGGCACGCCGCCGGCCGACATCGCATCGCCGATCGACCTGCGGGGTGAGTTCACGGCGGCAGCGCTGGAGGACTGGAAGGCGGCCAGGGGCCGGTTGTACCTCCGCGTGGACTATGTCGACCTCGCGCCGTGGAATTCGTGGATTGCGCCCATGCAGCGGATGGAAACGGGGAAGGGCGCGGTGCGCCTGTGGCTCGACTTTGCGCAAGGGCAGGTGGTCGAGATGGTTGCCGATGTGGAGCTGTCCGATGTGCGTACGCGCTTGGCGCGCGATCTGCCGCAGCTGGAGCTGGCAGCGCTTGAAGGTCGGTTGCTGTGGAAGCACGGCGCCGGCACGCGCGAACTCGGCGCGCGAGGGCTGTCGATTCGTACGCGCGTCGGCCAGGCGTCGGGACCCACCGACCTGACACTGGCGGTGACGGATGGTCCGGACGGCAATGTCAGCGGTGGCCGGTTCAGCGCCGACCGATTCGAAGTGGAGCCGCTCGCGGCCCTGGCCATCCACTTGCCCCTGCCCGAAGCCTGGCGCCGCGACATTGCGGTGCTGGCACTGCGCGGCGGCGTTTCCAACGCCAGGTTCGCGTGGCAGGGCCCGTTGGAGACGCCCCGCGAGTACTCAGGCGGCGGCGCCTTCACGCAATTCGGCATCGCCGCCAGCGCGGATGTGCCCGGCGCGTCGGGCGTGTCCGGCAACTTCACGT
Organism: Betaproteobacteria bacterium; assembly: GCA_031396395.1. Taxonomy (GTDB): domain Bacteria; phylum Pseudomonadota; class Gammaproteobacteria; order Burkholderiales; family Casimicrobiaceae; genus VBCG01. The sequence continues at coordinate 7,672 of JANNKR010000040.1, read as the reverse complement.
TCGAACAGGGTGGCGGTGAACTGAAACTCGACAGTCGCGACACCCGGGTCATGCTGCCGCGGGTGTTCGCGGCGCCGCTGGTGCTGGACACCGCCACCGGGCGGGTGCGCTGGACGCGGGCGAGCAACGAATGGCAATTCGCTGTCGACGATCTGCGCTTCGCCACGCCGTACACGTCCGGCTCGGCCAGCGGCACCTGGCGGTCGCAGGGCGCCGGCCCGGGCATCATCGACCTCAAGGCGGCCATTGCGCGCGCAGAGGCGCAGAACATTTTCCGCTATCTGCCCCTTACCCTCGATCCGACGCTGGGCGAGTGGCTGCGCCGGGGCATCAAGGCCGGCACCGCCACTGATCTCAAGCTGGTACTGGCAGGGGACCTGGCGGCGTTCCCCTTCGCCAACGCCAAGCGGGGGCTGCTGCAGGCGAGCTTCCGTGTCGCCGACGCGACACTCCACTACGCCGACGGCTGGCCCGACATGTCGGGCATCGAGGCGATCGTGCGCTTTGACGGCGCGGGTATGTCGGTCGAAGGTCCGCGCGCCAGGATCCTCGGCGCCACCGTGGGGCCGGTCAAGGTCAACATCCCGAACCTCGGGGCGGAATTTCCCTTGCTGACGTTGCATGCCGATGCTGCGGGGCCCACCACCGAGTTCCTGCGCTTCATCGAGCAGAGTCCGGTGGCGAAATGGATCGATCACCGCACTGCGGGCGCGCGCGCCACGGGCGACGGCAAGCTTGCGCTGCGGCTTGATCTTCCCCTCGGCAAGGACGGCGGCGTGAAGGTCGCGGGTGAATACGAATTCAAGGGCAATGCATTGACGCTGCCAGACTTGCCCGTCCTCAGCGATGTGACCGGAGTGCTTGCCTTCAATGAGCACTCGGTTCGTTCGCGCGACCTGGCGGCGTTCGTCGTCGGCGGCCCGGCGCGCATCGACCTGCAGAGCGACGACGGCGATGTGCGCGTGAACGCGAACGGCACGGCCGCGCTTGCATTGCTCGATAAGGAACTGCAGCTGCCGCTGTTGCAGCGCATCTCGGGCAACGCCCAATGGGCCCTTCAATCGAGTACCCGCGCCAACGTCACGACGTGGAGCATCGAGTCTTCCTTGCGGGGGGCGACGATCGACCTGCCCGCGCCGATGGGCAAGGTGGCCGCCGATGCGGCGCCGATGCGCATCGAGCGCCGTCCCGTGCCCGGCAGGACCGACGTTGACCTGCTGACGGTCGACTACCGTGGTGACTTGCGGGTGCTGATGCAGCGGTCACTGCGCGCGGATGCCGCCGTGGTTGACCGCGCGCTGGTGCTGCTGGGCGGTGCGGTGGCGCGCGGCGGCACGGCGGATCGCCCCGGCATCTGGGTACGCGGGCAGGTGGCAGACCTCGATCTTGACGAGTGGCTGGCGCTCTATGGCAAGGAGAAGCAGCACCACGGGGCAACGGCGACTGGCGCCGCGTCGGCACCCGTGCCAACACTGCGCGGCGTCGACCTCGACACGAAGCGGCTCGATATCTTTGGCCGCGTGCTGCATGACCTCAATGTCTCGGCGTTGCGCGGCGCAGGCGAGGACTGGCGCTTGCGGCTGCAAGGCCGCGAGGTGGAAGGTACCGCGGTCTGGGGCGGACCGACGCCTGCGGCACCCAACGGGAAGCTGACGGCGCGGCTGTCCCGCTTCGTGCCGCCCGGCGCCGAGGAGCTGCGTCCGCTGCGCAGCGAGGCGAGTCCGGACGAGCAGGCGCGCAATACCTGGCCGCAACTCGATATCGTTGCGACCGCTTTTGTTTCCCGCGGCCACGATCTCGGGCGCTTCGAGCTGCAGGCGCAACCAGCCGGTCCGGACTGGCGCATCGAGACGATGACGCTCATCAATCCGGCCGGACGCATCGAAGCCAACGGCTGGTGGCGCATCGGGCGCGATACGCAGATGACCGAAATCGACGTCCGTGTCACGGCAGATGACGCCGGTGCTTTCCTGCAGCGCCTGGGTTATCCGGTGGCCGTGCTCAACGCACCCACCACCATCGCGGGCAAGCTTTCGTGGAAGGGCGCACCCAACGAATTCGATTACCCGACGCTGTCGGGGAAATTCAACCTCGCCGCGGGTGCCGGCCAGTTCACCAAGATCGACCCCGGCATGGGCAAACTGCTGGGCGTGCTCTCGCTGCAGGCGCTGCCGCGGCGCATCACGCTCGACTTCCGCGACGTCTTCAGCGAGGGTTTTGCGTTCGACGACATCACCGGCGATTTCGTCGTGCAGCGCGGGCAGATGCGCACCGACAACCTGCGCCTGGCCGGGCCGGCCGCTTCGGTCAGGATCAACGGCGACATCGACCTGGCCAAGGAAACCCAGCAACTGAACGTGCGCGTGCTGCCGTCGCTCACCACCAGCGTGTCGGCAGGTGCCGCGGTGCTGTTTCTGGCCAATCCGCTGCTGGGCGCGGCCGTCGGGGCCGGCACTTTTCTGGCGCAACAGCTGTTCGACAATCCGCTCGAGAAGATCTTCAGCTACGACTATCGCGTGACCGGCGCATGGTCCGACCCCGTGGTGCAGCGCGTTGGCGTGCGCGAATTGACGGCGCTGCCGGCGCCTGCCGCGGAGAGTTCCATCCGCTGAATTCGCAGGCCCGTATCGATTGCGCAGGGAATTCTCCCGCCTCGCGCGGAAGTGCCGGACCGGGCGGGCCCACCGCGGCCGAGTCAGCGGCCCTTCAGCAGCACCAGCACCGCGCCGCCGCCACCGGCATGCTGCGGCGCTTCCGCGTAGGCCAGCACCTCGTCCCAGTGCGAAAGCCAGCGGCGCACCTTGCCTTTCAAGACCGGTTCCTTGCCCGGTGACGTCAGGCCCTTGCCGTGGATCACGCGCACGCAGCGCAATCCCCGCGTACGTGCGTCAAGCACGAAGTCGGCCAGCGCATCGTGCGCCTGGTCCGTGGTGCAACCGTGGAGGTCGAGTTCGGCCTGCACCGACCAGAAGCCGCGGCGCAGCTTGCCGGCGACATCGGTGCCGATGCCTTCGCGCACGTAGGACTGCTGGTGCTCGAACTCCTGCCCGATGTCCCAGGACTGTGGCGCGGGATCGTTCCCGTACTTCGACGCTTCGAGCACGTCGCGTTCGTCGGCAAGCGTGTGCCGCGGGATCGGGGCGGGACGATTGGGCGGCAGCGTGGCGCGGTTGCCCGGCGGCAGCCGCTCGACATCGGCAAACACTCGAGCGAGATCGACATCGCCGTCGGCGTGCTTGGCCGACGACAATGTGCGCTTGGCGCTGGCAGCTGCGATCGGGCGTGCCGCCGGCGCGAGCGGTGCCGGTGCAGGGGCCGAATTCGTCGCTTGCGCTTGCGTCAGCAGCCGCTTGAGATCGGTGAGTTTTGCCATCGCGCGGGCCGGGCAATTGTGGCGAGTGCCGGGTCGCGCCTAGGTGATGCTCTCGAGCCACGCTTCCGCATCGAGGGCGGCCATGCAGCCGGTGCCGGCCGATGTGACCGCCTGCCGGTAGACATGGTCGGCCACGTCGCCGGCCGCAAACACACCGGGGATCGAGGTCAAGGTGGCATTGCCTTCCGCGCCGCCCTTGACCTTGATGTAGCCACCCGCCATCGCAAGTTGCCCTTCGAAGATCTGCGTATTGGGCGTATGCCCGATGGCGATGAAGACACCGTGCACCGGCAACTCCTCGGTGGCGCTGGACTTGGTCCCGCGCAGCCGTACGCCGGTCACGCCGGTGGCATCGCCCTGCACCTCGTCGAGCGTCTGGTTCCAGCGCACGCGCATGTTGCCGCCCGCGCCGGTCTTGGCCATCAGCCGGTCGATCAGGATGGCCTCGGCGCGAAACCTGTCGCGGCGGTGCACGACGGTGACGGTACGCGCGATGTTCGACAGATAGAGCGCTTCCTCGACGGCCGTGTTGCCGCCGCCGATCACGGCGACATCCTGGCCCTTGTAGAAGAAGCCGTCGCAGGTGGCGCACGCGGACACCCCCTTGCCCATGAACGCCTCCTCGGAGGGCAGGCCGAGATACCGGGCCGAGGCGCCGGTGGCGATGATCAGCGCGTCGCAGGTGTACTCGCTGCTGTCGCCCACCAGCCGGAACGGCCGCTCCTGCAGGTGCACGGTATGGACATGATCGAAGATGATCTCGGTGGCGAAGCGCTCGGCGTGCTTCTGGAACCGTGCCATCAACTCGGGCCCCTGCACGCCGTCGGCATCGGCCGGCCAATTGTCGACATCGGTCGTGGTCATCAGTTGGCCACCCTGGGCCAGACCGGTCACGAGGACCGGGGCGAGGTTGGCGCGTGCCGCGTATACTGCGGCGGTGTAGCCGGCGGGTCCTGAACCCAGGATCAGCAGGCGGGCGTGCTTCGTGGCCATGCGTTTCTCGCAATGCAATAAAAACGTCGAGTGTAGCCCATGTGGGGGATGCCCCGGCCGGGACCAAGCCCGGCGCGGCCATCGTCGCGGCGGTCACCAAAAGCCCTTGGCGATGGGCCGGCTCAGCGTATAATGCGACCTGTCAAGTCTTTGCGCCAACCCAATGTTTTTCAAGAAAAAGGACACCAACGTTCGAAGGCCGACTGCGGCTGACGACGGGCTGTCGCCACGCGCGGCCCGGCTCGTTCGCGAGTCGTGGTGGTTGTTGGTTGTCGTGGGCTTCGTCTACCTTGCGCTGATCCTCGGCTCTTACGCCCGCAGCGACCCCGGATGGTCCTTTTCCGGTACCGGCGCGCCGCTCGTCAATCGCGGCGGCGCCATCGGCGCGTGGCTGGCCGACCTCATGCTCTACCTCTTCGGCCTGTCCGCGTGGTGGTGGGTGGCCGGCGGCGTGGTGCTGGTGCTGGCGGGCTTTCGCCGCGTGGTGAATCCCGACCACGCCGGCGACCAGCCGTATGCGTTGGGCGCACTGGGCTTCGCGCTGGTGCTCTGTGGCAGCGCGGCGCTGGAGTCGCTGCGTTTGTGGAGCCTCAAGGTCGCGCTGCCACATGCCCCCGGCGGCATGCTGGGTGATGCGATCGGCCAGGCACTCGCGCGCGCGCTGGGCTTCAACGGCGCCACGCTGTTGCTGCTGGCCCTGTTCGCCATCGGGTGTTCGCTGTTCTTTGGAGTGTCGTGGCTGCGCGTGATGGAGCGCATCGGCACCGGCGCGGAAGCATTGATCGCCTGGGTGCGCCGCCGCCGGGAAGCCGCCCTTGACCGCCGCCCTTGACCGCCGCCTGGGCGAGGAGGCGACCGCCCAGCGTGAGCAAGTGGTCGAGCAGCTGCGCGAAGTCGAGCACGAGCGCGAACCGGTGCTGGTGGTCGCGCCGGTGGTCACGGTGCAGAAGTCCGACCGGGTGGTGAAGGAAAGGCAGCGACCGCTTTTCACCGACATGCCCGACACCAGGCTGCCGCCGCTCGATCTGCTGGAGGAAGCGCCGCCGGCGCAGGAAACCGTCAGCAATGAAACGCTCGAGTACACGTCGCGGCTGATCGAACGCAAGCTGGCGGACTTCGGCGTCAGCGCCAAGGTGCTCGCCGCGTATCCAGGGCCGGTGATCACGCGCTACGAGATCGAGCCCGCGGTGGGCGTCAAGGGCGCGCAGATCGTCAACCTGATCAAGGACCTCGCGCGTGCACTGTCGGTGGTGTCGATCCGCGTGGTCGAAACCATTCCCGGCAAGTCATGCATGGGGCTCGAGCTGCCCAACCCCCGGCGGCAGGTGGTGAAGCTGGTCGAGATCCTGTCGTCGGCCACTTACAACGACACCGCGGGCGCGCTCACGCTGGCGCTGGGCAAGGACATCGCGGGCAAGCCCATCGTGGCGGATCTCGCGCGGATGCCGCACCTCCTGGTCGCGGGCACCACGGGTTCGGGCAAGTCGGTCGCGGTCAACGCGATGATCCTGTCGCTCCTGTACAAGGCCGAACCGAAGGACGTACGCCTGATTCTGATCGACCCCAAGATGCTGGAGCTGTCGATGTATGAAGGCATCCCGCACCTGCTGGCGCCGGTGGTCACCGACATGAAATTGGCCCCGAACGCGCTCAACTGGTGCGTGGGGGAAATGGAGCGACGCTACCGGTTGATGTCGCAATTCGGCGTGCGCAATCTCGCGGGCTACAACAGCAAGGTGCACGAGGCGAGGAAGGCGGGCAAGGCGCTGACCAATCCGTTCTCCCTGACGCCCGACGCGCCGGAACCGCTGGAGGAGATGCCACTGATCGTCGTCGTGGTCGACGAGCTCGCCGACCTCATGATGGTGACGGGCAAGAAGATCGAGGAGCTGATCGCGCGGATCGCACAGAAGGCACGCGCCGCCGGCATCCACCTGATCCTGGCCACGCAGCGGCCCTCGGTGGACGTGATCACCGGCCTCATCAAGGCCAATATCCCGTCGCGCATCGCGTTCCAGGTCGCCAGCAAGATCGACTCGCGCACGATCCTCGACCAGATGGGCGCGGAGGCGCTGCTGGGGCAGGGCGACATGCTCTACATGCCGCCGGGCACCGGGTATCCGTTGCGCGTCCATGGCGCGTTCGTTTCCGACGGCGAAGTGCATCGTGTCGTCGAGTACCTGAAGCAGCTGGGCGAGCCGCAGTACATCGAGGGCCTGCTCGAAGGCGGCACGTCCGCCGATGGCGAAGGCGGCGTGGTCGTCGAGGGTGGCGACGCCGAGTCCGACCCGATGTACGACCAGGCCGTGGCCCTGGTGCTGAAAACGCGGCGCCCATCGATATCGCTGGTGCAACGGCACCTGCGCATCGGCTACAACCGCGCGGCGCGCCTGATCGAGCAGATGGAGAACGCGGGACTGGTGTCGCCGATGCAGACCAACGGCAACCGCGACGTGCTGGTGCCGGCAGGCAAGGGCGACGCATGACGTGGCGTGGGCTGCTGGCTGGCAAGGGCGACGCATGAGGCGGCGTGGGCTGCTGGCTGGCAAGGGCGACGCATGACGCGACGTGCTGGTGCCGGCAGGCAAGGGCGACGCATGACGCGGCGTGGGCTGGCGGGCGCCGCGGCGTTGGCGTTCTCGATGGTGTGGGCGGTGGCAAGCGCCGGCCCCGTGGACCTTTACCTCGTCGGTCCCGAGTTTTGTCCGCGCGACCGGCCGGCCAATGCCGCGCGGATCGATGCCACCGAAGCGGTCGTGCGCACCCGCGCGCTGGTGCCGCTGGATTTCTGCGGCCCGTCGGTCTTCGTTTCGGGCTGTACCTACGATGTCGAGAACGAATACGACTCGTGGCGGGTCTATGTTCATCAGTACAAAGATCGCGGGGGGCGCCGGGACAAGGGTGGCCTGCTGCATACGTATTTGATCCTCGATGCCGTCGGCAATTGCCTCGCGCATATTCCCGGGACTGAATTCGGAGCCAACAATTGAAGATCATCGTGTGCTTGGCACTGACACTGGGCCTCGCGGCAGCGGTAACCGCCGCTGATGCCGCGTCGATCGAGCGGTTGCGGCAGTTCGTCCGCGACACGCAGACCGCGCGCACGCCGTTCACGCAGGTCGTGACCGACAAGAGTGGTCGCGTCGTGCAAACCGTCAGCGGGCAATTCGATCTCGCGCGCCCGGGGCGGTTTCGCTGGAGCGTCGAGAAGCCCTACAAGCAATTGCTGGTCGGCGACGGCCAGAAGGTATGGGTGTTCGATCCCGACCTCAACCAGGTGATCGTCCGCAACATGGGCGAGGCCTT
>JANNKR010000348.1:0-4790 GCA_031396395.1 Betaproteobacteria bacterium | reverse complement strand
TTGCCCGACGACAAACATGAACGCCTGAAGGCCCTCGCGCGGTCCAACTCGATCAGCATCAACAAGCTGATGGACGAACTCGCGACCGTGGCATTGGCCAACTACGATGCCCGGGTGCTCACGGACCTGGCACGCCCTGCGGCTCACGAACGCTCTACCGGGGACCGTCGGTCAGCGCAGACTTTGCGCGAAACTGCCGCGCAATGCGAAACCAAAACCATAGTTCGAGTGCCGCGCCAAGCGCAAGTGCCAGCAGGCCGAAGCCATTTAGCCCAAAGTAGTAGAACGCGATGGCAAGTAGAAAAAGTAAGGCGGTGACGACGTGATGCTTCATAGCGGCCTCCGTATAAGTGGCCTAACGTTCAAGCTAACCGGCGGGCCGCGCCGGTGCGCGCCAAGTTGAAGGCGCGTATCGGCCCGTCCGGTTGAGCGCCGGGTTAGGCCGCACGACGGCCGATGGCAAGAAACCCAACAACAAAGGCGGCGATCGAGCTTGCCACAAAGTAGTAAGCCCATGTGCGGGCAAGCACCATCGGCGCCTGGGTGAACAGATAGTGGGCCTTATCCGCTCCGCTCACTGACTTTAAGCGGATGGCACCGGACAATAGCTTGTCGTTGAGCTCATTCGGACTAAGCCCAGCGACTTGCTCTTGTGGCGCGTCGATAACGCTTACCTCGACCGACCATGGCAACAGAATATTGACCGAAATCGACGCGAATAGTGCAACAACAGCGCCGACGCCGATGGCTAGAAGAAGTATGCGTCGCAACTGCATGCGTGCGGCCTAACGAAAAATAGACAGCCTAACCACGACGGGAAGTAGTACGTCAATCATCCCAAAGGCCTCTTTGAAATCAAGAAAAAGTACCGGAAAATCAACAGGAGAGTCAATTTAGAGGCGGCCTAAACAGCACCGTCGAATGTCCGACCTCCCACCACTCCCGTTCCTCGAACGCTGCCGACAAAAAGTCCGGCTGAAACACTACAGCCTGCGCACCGAACAAGCGTATCTCGACTGGATTAAACGCTTCATTCTTTTCCACGGCAAGCGGCACCCGGCCGAGTTGGGTGCGCCGGAGGTAGAGGTGTTCCTCACCCACCTGGCGGTTGACCGTGGCGTCTCGGCCAGTACGCAAAACCAGGCGAAGAGCGCGCTGCTCTTCATGTACAAGGTGGTGCTTGGCACAGAGCTGCCGTGGCTCGACCACGTGGAGCGGGCCAAAACGCCGCAGCGATTGCCTGTGGTGCTCACGCAGGACGAAGTGGCAGCGGTGCTGAAGCGCCTGGAAGGCGTTCACCAGCTGATCGGGCGCCTGCTGTACGGCACCGGCATGCGCTTGATGGAAGGCATGCGGCTGCGGGTGAAGGACGTCGAGTTCACGCGCCACGAAATTCTGGTGCGTGACGGCAAGGGGCAAAAGGATCGGGTCGCCATGTTGCCGGATCGCATTGCGGCGCCACTGCAGCAACAGATGGCTGACACGCGCGCGCTGCATAACGTCGATCTGGCGGCCGGCCGGGGCGAGGTCTACCTGCCGGACGCGCTGGGGCGCAAGTATCCCAACGCGGCGCGCGAATGGGGATGGCAGTATGTATTTCCGGCATCGGCAACGTCGCGCGATCCGCGCAGCAGGATGGTCCGCCGGCACCATCTGAGCGAGCAGGCGTTCCAGCGAGCCATGCGGCAGGCGGTGCGCGACGCGGGGCTGACCAAACCGGCCACGCCGCATACGTTTCGGCACTCGTTCGCCACGCACCTGCTGGATGCGGGATACGACATTCGCACGGTGCAGGAGCTGCTGGGCCACTCGGATGTCAGCACCACAATGATCTACACGCATGTGTTGAATCGCGGTGGGCGTGGCGTGGTCAGTCCGCTGGATCGCCTTTGACCGCGTTGGGTCGGGACGGCAGCGCAGGACGGCTCAGCCCGGCTTGGTGCGCGCTTCCCACAGCGTTTCCAGCGCATCGGCCAGCACGCTCGGTATGTGCACGCCGGAGGAACGCACGCCCCAGCGAAACCGCGCGAACGGCGGCTGCGCCAGATCGTCATAGGTGACGGCGGGCAACGCCAGCAGCGTATCGAGGCGCAGCGTCAGCCGCTGCATGATGGCGCCGGCGGCGGCGCGCTCGGGCTGCCAGTGCGGCTCGGGGTGCGTTGCCGTCAGCGTGTAACCCGCGCCAAAGATGCCTTTGGGCGGGACGCCCACGCGCACCAGGAACGCGCGACTGCCGACATCGATGTTGCGTACGCGGCCGGAATTCCAGTCGGTATCAAGATACCCGCGGCGCGCCAGCTTGCGGCGGTCGGTGGCCATGTCGGGCCAGTTCCATAGCGACGGATTCCATGCGAACAGATAGGTGGCCATGCGAAGTGGTGGTCGCGGTGATGGTAAATTGCGGGCTTGAGCATGCTACGACCGCACCTGTTTCGGCAAGCCGCCCTGCTCGGCGCAGCGGGTCTGTTGCTCGCCGCGTGCAACTCCACGTCGCCCAAGCCGGACGCACCGGCGGCGGGCCCGGCGTCCGCAACTGCAGGCGCGCCGCCACCGACGGTATCGTCCAAATACTACAAGGACGATGGCCCGGGCGGATCGCCGCCGGCCAATCTCGACCAGATTGCGGATGCCGTGCCGCGGTTGGAGCCGCTCAGCCGCTTTTCCAATCGACCGTACACGGTGCTGGGTCGTGATTACGTTCCGGCCACCACGCTGCGTCCCTACAAGGAGCGGGGCATCGCCTCGTGGTACGGGCGCAAGTTCCACGGGCAGAAGACATCCAACGGCGAAACCTACGACATGTACGCGATGACGGCAGCGCACCCCACGCTGCCGTTGCCGTCGTACGTGCGCGTCACCAACGTGGCCACGGGCAAATCGGTGGTGGTGCGGGTCAACGACCGCGGGCCGTTCCTGCACGGGCGGATCATCGACCTGTCCTATGCGGCGGCGCATCGCATCGGGACTGCCGCCAAGGGCAGCGGCGAGGTGGAGGTGGAGTCGATCATCCCCGGGGGCAGTACCACGATGCTGGCCGCAGCCCCGTTGCCGCCGGTGGCCGCAAGTCCCGCCCCCGCCGTCGCGTCGGCAACCACGCCCCTGCGGCCCGTCGACGCACCGGTGCCGATCAGCCGCGACGCGACCGGGGCCTTCAACGTGCAGCTGGGTGCTTTCCAGAACTACGTCAACGCGCAAAACTTCCTGGCACACATCCAGGGCCAGCTCGCATCCGCGCAGGTGGAACCAAAGGTCCGCGAGGCGGGCGGCCTCTATCGCGTGTACGTGGGCCCGTTCCCGGATCGCGACGAGGCAAAGCGCACGGCCGACCGCATCACCGGTGCCTTCGGCGTCGCCGCGGCGGTGGCGCCGCATTGAACTCTTGCGCGCAATCCGCGGTCAACCCGTTTCCTGATCCTCCTTCGTTATAATCGTCGTGCCCCGCGCATTCTCGGCGGCGCATGGTTTTCACATTCAAACAACAAACACCGCGCATGCTTCGATCGCTTCGCCCACTCCTGCTGACAATGTTGTTGCTGCTCCCCTTCGCGTCGACGCGGGCGCAGCTGACCATCGAGATCGTGGGGGGCGCGGGCACGGCCATCCCCATCGCGGTGGTGCCAATGCAGGGCGAGTCGGCCTTCCCGCTTGGTATCTCGGGCGTGGTGGCGGCGGATCTCACACGCTCGGGCGTGTTCAAGATGGTGGACCCGGCAGGGGTCAGCCCTGCGCCTTTCCGGGCCGAGGACGTGCAGGCGCCCGCATGGCGGGCGCGCAATGCCGACGCGGTGGTGGTGGGCTCGATGCGGCCGATGGCCGATGGGCGCGTCGATGTGCGCTTCGACCTGGTCGACGTGGTCAAGCAGGTCAAGCTGGTGGGCATGAGCTACCTGGTCACGCCGGCGCAGTTTCGCGCCACGGCGCACAAGATCGCCGACGTGATCTACGAAAAGCTCACGGGCGACCCGGGTGTGTTCTCCACCCGCATTGCCTACATCACCAAGGCGGGCACGCGCTTCCAGCTGCTGGTGGCGGACGCCGACGGCAGCGATCCGCAGACCGTGGTCACCTCCAACGAGCCGCTGCTGTCGCCGCGCTGGTCGCCCGACGGCGCGCGCATTGCCTACGTTTCCTTCGAAAGCAAGAAGCCGGTGGTCTACGTGCAGAACCTGGGCACCGGCGCGCGCACGGCGGTGGCCAATTTCCGCGGCAGCAACAGCTCACCGGCATGGTCGCCGGATGGTCGCAAGCTTGCGGTCACGCTGTCGCGCGATGGCGGCTCGCAGATCTTCGTGATGAATGCGGACGGCAGCGGCGCACAGCGGGTGATGACATCGGCGTCCATCGACACGGAGGCTTCGTTCACGCCGGACGGCGGGGCGCTGCTCTTCACGTCGGACCGCGGCGGCAGTGCGCAGATCTATCGGCTGAATCTCGCCAGCAATGCGGTGGAACGCCTCACGTTCGACGGCAGCTACAACGTATCGCCGCGGCCGTTTCCCGACGGCAAGGGTTTTGCGTTCGTGCGGCGCGATGGTGGCCGGTACCAGATCGCCACGCAGGATTACGCCTCCAAGCAGGTGCAGGTCCTGACCGTGGGGCCCGGCGACGAAAGCCCCAGCGTTGCGCCCAACGGCAAGCTGATCCTCTACGCGAACGAGGTCGGGGGGCGTGGTATATTGGCTGCAGTTTCCAGCGATGGTCGTGTCAAGCAACGGCTCGTCGCACCCGCGGCCGATGTGCGCGAACCCGCGTGGGGTCCCTTCGCTCGACCATGAGCCGCGACCATCACT
>JANNKR010000338.1:0-1859 GCA_031396395.1 Betaproteobacteria bacterium | reverse complement strand
CCAGGCCAGCGTCTGCTCGTCGACGCGTGGCACATAGACGATGCCGTCGCGGGTGGCCCACAGGCTGATCTGGAAGTGGAGCGGGATGAGGCCGGTGTCGCCGATGGCCAGTTCGGTCGCACGCTGCAGATAGGCTTCACGCTTCACGTCGTCGACGATCTGCAATGCGTCCTCGGTCAGCGCGTCGACCTTGGTGTTGGAATAGCGCCCGCGATTGGCGGTGCCGAAACCCTTGTCCTTGTTGAAGGTCATCAAGAGCGCCTTCAAGGATGATGACGACTCACCGGTACCGGTGCTCCAGCCCGCCTGCAGCGCGCTGAACTTGAGTTCAGTGGCCTGCGGAAAAAACGTCGCCGACGGCATCGCCGAGACCTTGGTGAGGACGCCGCCGCGCGTCCACATCTGCGCGATGGCCTGCGCGATCTTGGCATCATTCACGTAGCGGTTGTTGGTCGCATGCAGGGTGATGCCGAAGCCGTCCGGGTAGCCGGCCTCGGCCAGCAGCTTCTTGCCGCCCTCGAGATTGAAGGGCTCGACCTTGAGGTTCTTGGTGGCGCCGAACAGGAAGTCGGGAACGATCTGCCCGGCCGGGATCGCCTCCCCTTCCATCACCCGCTCGACGATCGCCGGGCGGTTGATCATCATCGACAGTGCCTTGCGCACCCGTGGGTCTTTCAGCGGGTTCTTGTCCAACGGCTTGCCATCCTTGTCCGTCACGGTGGGCGTGACATTGCGGTCACTGTCCATGTGCACGTACATCAGCCGGTCGGAAATGCCGCGATAGATGGCAAGCTTCTTGTCGGTCCTGAGTCTGGATACATCCGCGGTAGGCACGTTCTCGATCACCTGGACGTCGCCCGACAGCAGCGCCGCCACGCGCGATGCATCCTGTGTGAGGATGCGCATCGTCACGTTGTCCCAAGGCGTCTTGCCGCCCCACCACGCGTCGTTGCGGGAAAATTCGAGTCGGTCGCCCTTGGTGAACTTGGTCAGCTTGTAGGGGCCGGTACCGATGGCCGCCTTGCCGGAATTGAAGTCGTCGGTGCTGGCGCCTGCAAATTTCTTGTTGATGATCGCGATCTGCGTCAGGTCCGACGGCATCAGCGGATACGGCAGCGCGGTCTTGAAGCGGATCGTGTACGGATCGATCACGTCGATCTTGGTGATCTGCTTGGTGTAGGCAGTGAACGGCGACGGGCTGTTCGGCACCTTCGGCACCCGCTCGATCGACGCCACGACATCGGCGGCGGTGAACTCGCTGCCATCGTGGAACTTCACGCCCCTGCGCAATTTGAATTCCCACGTGGTCGGATCGATCGCCTTCCATTCCGTGGCAAGGCTCGGCATCGGCTGCGACTTCTCATTGCGCTCGATGAGGTAGCCGTAGAGGTGGGACGCAATATTGTTGTTCGGCGTGAGGTTGTGATAGTGCGGGTCGGTGGACGTGATATCCGTGCCGAGACCGATGGTGAGGTTGGCGGCAAACGAGACTGCTGCCATCGTTGCTGCCGCCAATGCGGCCACGAGCATGCGGAACATGGACATTCGAAGGACTCCTGCGCGGGCGTTCGGAAAGGGTGACATTGAAATGAAGCCGCACCACGGGGGTGCGGCCGTAACCCGCGAAGCATAGCGCAACGCGTTTCCATTTGTAACGATGGGGACATTCGCCCCACCCCGGTCAACCGGGACCGCGGGGCCCGCGTTCTTTCCCCATTGAACGCGCCCACATCCCCTGGCCACGGCGCCGATCAACAGGAGAACCGCATGAACCTCGTTCGCCGCAGTGTCCTCACCGTCGCCATCGCCGGCCTGGCCGCCGCCGCGCTGCCGGCCGCCGCCAGCAATGTCGCGTGGAG
>JANNKR010000283.1:0-14283 GCA_031396395.1 Betaproteobacteria bacterium | reverse complement strand
GAACGCGCCCACATCCCCTGGCCACGGCGCCGATCAACAGGAGAACCGCATGAACCTCGTTCGCCGCAGTGTCCTCACCGTCGCCATCGCCGGCCTGGCCGCCGCCGCGCTGCCGGCCGCCGCCAGCAATGTCGCGTGGAGCGTCTCGGTAGGCGGCCCCGGATTTGCCGTGAGCGCGGGACAGCCTGCGTACGGCCCCGTATACAGCCCGGGCTTCCGGCCCGGCTTCCATCCGATCGCGCGGCCTTTCGCGCCGCGCGTCCTGGTGCGACCCATCGGCTTTCGCCCCGTGGTCGTAGCCCGCCCGGCGTGGGTTTCGCCTCCCGTCTTCGTGGCGCCGCAGCCCGTGTTTTTCGCGCCGCGACCCGTGTTCTTCGCGCCGCGACCGGTCTTTACGCCACGGTTTGTCGTGGTACCGCGCCCCTTCGTCCCGGCAGCAACATTCAGAGCGACGTCCTGGTACAACTGAGCGCCTGAAGCAGTCCATGGCGGCGTCCGCGCTGGCGCGCACTCAGCATGCGGCATGACCGCATGCGTCGTTCCGAGCCAACGACCCGCCTTGCCTTCACGTCAGGGACCGGCCACCGTCTGAGCCCAGCGCACCTCTGAGGCCGCCGCAGAGCAAGCCCATTCGCGTCCCGTGGCTTCGGCAAAGCATGGGCAATCCGCGATGCTATGCTCCTTCTTTGCGTGCAGGAAGGTGTGCCCATGAACGCTCCAGCCACGCAGGCCGCTGTCACACCGGCCTCGACCACCGGTGCCGCAAACCTGCGCTCCTTCGATCTCATCCGCCGGCTGGTTGCCTTCGACACCACCAGCCGCGAGTCCAATCTCGCGCTGATCGACTGGATCCGGGGCTATTTCGATGACTTTGGTGTCGCCTCGACGCTGACCTTCGACGACGATGGTCGCAAGGCCAACCTGTTCGCGACGATTCCGGCGCGCGACGGCAACGCCGTGGCCAACGGCATCGTGCTCTCGGGCCACACCGATGTCGTGCCGGTCGATGGCCAACCCTGGGACACCGACCCCTTCACCGTGGCGGAGCATGACGGCCGACTCTACGGCCGTGGCGTCACCGACATGAAGAGCTTTTCCGCGGTTGGGCTCTCGTTCGTGCCGGAGTTCGTGCGCCGCGGCCTCAACCAGCCGGTTCACTTCGCGCTATCCTATGACGAGGAAGTGGGCTGCATCGGCGTGCGCCGGCTGCTCAGCGACATCGCGGCGCGGGGCATCGCGCCCGCCGGCTGCATCGTGGGCGAGCCAACCGGCATGCAACTGGTGGTTGCGCACAAGGGCAAGCAAAGCTGGCGCTGCCGCGTGCGCGGCCATGAAGCCCATTCCTCGCTGACCCCGCTCGGCGTCAATGCCGTGCAGATCGCGTGCGAGATCGTCGCGTTCATCGCGCAGCGCGCCCGGGCGTTCCGCGATGGCGCAGGACAGGATCCGGCCTATGACGTGCCCTACTCCACCGTGCACGTCGGCACCATCCGGGGCGGCACCGCGCTCAACATCGTGCCGCGCGACTGCACGTTCGATTTCGAGATCCGGCATCTGCCCTTCGACGATCCGCAGGCATTTTTCGCCGAGGTGGAAGCCTTCGCGCAGCGCTACCTGTCGGCGATGCACGCGGTTAATCCGGCCACGTTCATCGAGTTCGACGTGTTGTCGTCGATGCCGGGCTTCGACACGCAGGATGGCAGCCCCATCGCCGAGTTCGGACGCGCCTGCAACCACTCGCATGGCGTGGCCAAGGTGTCCTTCGGCACCGAGGCTTCGCTGTTTCACCTCGCCAACATCCCCACCATCATCTGCGGTCCGGGCCACATCGCGCAGGCGCACCAGCCCAACGAATGGGTGACCATCGACCAGGTCGCGCAATGCGAAACGTTCATGCAGCGCCTCTGCGATCGCGTCACCGCATGAACGCGCAGGCGCCGATACCCGCGATCGACGTCGCTTTCCCCGACCTCGCGCCTTGGGCGGCAGGCAATACCGGCATCCCCTACGTCTGGCGATTTGCGGCGAAGCGGCCGGGTCCCAATGTCACCATCCAGGCGCTGACCCACGGCAACGAGGTCTGTGGCGCGATCTCCAACGATTGGCTGCTGCGCGAGGCGGTGCGCCCGGTGCGCGGCACGCTCACTGTTTCCTTCGGTAACGTCGAGGCCTACGCGCGGTTCAATGCCGCCGACCCGTTTGCTTCGCGCTGCGTCGACGAGGACTTCAATCGACTCTGGTCGCCGGCCGTGCTGGATGGACCGCGGCATTCGTGCGACCTCGCGCGGGCGCGCCAATTGCGCCCCGTGTATGACGAGACCGACTACCTGCTCGACCTGCATTCGATGACCGATCCCTGTCCCCCGCTGGCACTGGCCGGACGGCAGCGCAAGGGACTCGAGCTGGCGCAGGCAGTGGGCATGCCCCGCCACATCATCATTGACGCCGGGCATGCCGCCGGCAAGCGCCTGCGCGACTACGGAGACTTCGACGATCCGGAGGCCGAGCGCAACGCGCTGCTGATCGAGTGCGGACAGCACTGGGAACGCGCCGCGCCGGACGTCGCGCGGCAGTCGACGCTGCGCTTCCTGCGGCACTTCGGCATGCTGGACCCTGCGTTCCTGGATGCACATCTCGATGCCCAGCCGCTGCCGCGGCAGCTCGCCATCGAGGTGACGGATGTGATCACGATCACCAGCGACCAGTTTCGCTTCGTGATACCGGTGGAAGGATTAGCCGTGGTGCCAAACGGTGGCACGGTCCTGGCGCAGGACGGCGAGGCTGCCGTCACCACGCCCTACGACAACGCAGTGCTGATCATGCCGACGCGCAATCCCCGGAAGGGCGAGACGGCGGTGCGCATCGGGCGCTTCGTCAGTTAGGCGCTTCGACAGCCGCCCAGGGCGGCAGTTCTAGACGTCGATGCCGTCGTAGAGCCACGCCATCGCCTGGCCGGGCGGTTGGCCCGGCACCGGCTTCAGGAGTTCGTTGCGCACATCCGCCGTGGCGCCACCTGCGTGGTAGATCTCGCCGTACATGCGCGCATAGATCTGCACGCGGCTGGTGCGCAGGTAACGGCTTTCGTTGTACGCCAGCAAGGCGCCCGCGATGTCATCGCCGGCCGCGGCGACCAAATGAGCCAGCACTACCGCATCCTCGATCGCCATGCACGCGCCTTGCGCCAGGTACTGCAGCATCGGATGCGCGGCATCACCCAACAGCGTGACGCGACCGCGCGTCCAGTTGCGCACCGGCTCGCGGTCGCACAGCACCCACATCTTCCAGACGTTGATTTTCTCGAGCAGCCTTTGCACCGTTGGATGTGCGTCGCGGAAGCGCTCGTGCAGTTCGGCCGCGTCGCCGAACACGTTCCAGCCCTCTTCATAGCGATCGCTGTGAAAGACGGCCACCAGATTGAAGAGCTTCCCGCCGCGCAGCGGGTAGTGAACCAGATGCGTCTTGGGACCCGCCCACAGCACCACCGCCTGCGGCCGCAGTTCTTCCTCGACCTCCTCGATCGGGAGCACCGCGCGATACGCGATGTGTCCCGACACCCGCGGCTTGCCATCGCCGACGATGCCCTCGCGCAGCTTCGACCACAGCCCATCGGCGCCGATCAACGCGGTTCCTGCCAGTGACGTGCCATCGGCCATCCGCGCCTGTACGACGTCGCTCTCCTCCACGCACCCGGTGACCTTGTGGCCGGTCGACAGCGTGACCAGCGGCGACGCGCGACACGCGGCGACCAGCACGTCGAGCAGATCGCGGCGATAGATGACGCCGTACGGATACCGGTAACGCTCGCGGAACGCCGTGCCGCCGACCGGCATCCGCGTGATCTCCGCGCCGGTGCGACCGTCGCGCATTGCCAGGTACTCGGGAAAGAACGCGAGGTCGCTGACCGCTTCGGTCAGTCCCAGCCGTTCGAACATCCGGAACACGTTGGGGCCAAGCTGGATGCCGGCGCCGACTTCACCGAAATCCGCAGCCTGCTCCAGCACGTGACTTGGGCGACCCTGTTGCGCCAGCGCCAGCGCCGCCGCCAGGCCACCGATGCCACCGCCGGCAATGAGGAATGGTGATGCGTGGCTCATGGCGCTGGGCGTGGTGTTGGTGCCACCGCAGGTGCCGTCGGGGGTGCCGCCGCCGGCACGCCAGCGGCGGACGATGCACCTGGCGTCACCGCGACGGGCACCGTCGGCGCAGCAGCAGCCGCGGCGACCGCTGCCTCCGCCGCTGCCACAAGTTCGGGACCAATGGCCGGCGTCCACTTGGTCCATACGTTCTGCACCGCCGCGCGAAATACGGCGCGCTGCGCGGGTGCCAGCCGCACCACCGTCACGCCCTGCTTCACCAGTTCGGCCAGCGCCGCATCTTCGCGCGTCACGGCCTGCGCCTCGCTTGCCGCCGTCTGCGCGGCAGTGCGAACGTGCGCGCGCTGCGCCTCGGTCCAGCCGTTCCACACCGGGCGCCGGACGGCGAAGATCATCGCGTCGGCAAAGGCACCCCAGCGCGTGACCATGCGTTGTCCGGTCGCGGTGATGCGCTGGGCTGCAAGGGCGCTGGGCAGCGCGTCCTGCCCATCCAGCGTACCGGCAGCAAATGCAGCCTGCGCGGCGGCAAAGTCGAGCGCCAGCGGTTGTGCGGACAGCGCCGCGAACGTGTCGATCGTCAACGCCACGCCGGGGACGCGCACCCGCAACCCGCTGGCCTCCACCGGCGTGCGTACCGGCAACTTGATGGTGGCCAACACGCGATCGCCCGCTGCTGCCACTGCCAGGACCACGACTTCCGCTGTCGCCGCTCGCTTGACGACGAGATCGAGCAAGGCTGCGCTCGCCACCAGCGCTTCCTGCTGGTGGGCCTCGGGGGCAAGCCACGGCAACGCGTACGCGCCCGCGGCCGGGAACTGCGCCGACCATGCCAATGCGGACCCCACGGCGAGATCGGCCGGGCCATCCTTCAGAATGCCGAACTCGCGCGTTGGATCGCGTCCGGCCAGCGTGGCGCCAGGAAAGACCTTGACGTCGAATGCGCGGCCCGCGGGTTCGTTGATCAGCGCCGCCCAGCGTTCCGCCGCCTTGCCCAGAGGAAACGCGGGCCCCTGCGCGGTCGAGAGCCGAAGCTCCGGCAGGTTGCCGGTCTTGCCCTTGTCCTGCGCCCATGCGGACGCAACCGCGAGACAAGGCAGCAGCGCCAGGATCGAAAGCCGGCGGACACCGCGACCGGCGTGCAGAGTGAAGTGACGCATCGAGCGAAAGTGTAGCAGTACCGGCGCGCGATTCTGGCGACCGCGCCAGCCACGTCAATCAAGCGGCGCCGCCGCGGCGTCCGGTCGATCGTGCCAGTACCGCATCGCGTCCCGGCGCGCCGACACCGGCACGACCGGGACGCCCGGCGCGAACGTGAATGTGATCGCCCCGTCGAGATCGGTACGCAGCACCTTGGCGCCCACCGCGCGATACCGCGCGACGATCTCCGCCCGCGGGTGGCCAAACCGATTGCGATAGCCGCTGGTGACGACGGCATACGTGGGGGCCACGGCCCGGACGAAGGCCGGAATGGAAGAGGTGCGGGAGCCATGGTGTGGAACCAGCAGCACGTCGGCACGCAAACCATCCGTCTCGCGTTTGACCAGACGCATTTCCGAAATGGCCTCGACATCGCCGGTCAGCAAGGCGCTGCCCTGGGCCGAGTCGACCCGCAGCACGCAGGACCGGTCATTGGTCTTCGCCTGGATGTCGGCGTATTCGGTGGTGGTTGGATGCAACACGGTGAAGCGCACTTCGTTCCAGGTCCAGCGCTGACCCGCGTGGCAGGCGATTGTGGGCACGCCAGGAGGCAGCGAAGTGATCAGTTCGTGCTCGGCGTACAGCGACGATGCGAACCAGCCAAGCGGCACGCCCAGCGCCAATGATCGCGCCCCGCCGGAATGGTCGAGGTCCTGGTGACTGACCACCAGTCCATCGACGCGGCGCAGGCCGGCCGTGCGCAGGAACGGCGCGATGATGCGCTTGCCCGCATCCGCCGTTTCCGTGAACCGCGGGCCGGTATCGTAGACCAGGGTGTAGCTGCGCGTCTCGATCACCGCGGACAGGCCCTGTCCCACGTCCAGCACCGTCATCCGGAAGGCGCCCTCCGGCAGCGGTGGTGGTCGCGCCAGGAATAGCGGCAGCATCCAGGCCCATCCCCATGCGCGTCCAGGCACGCCCCTTGGCGCCAGAAGCAGCGCAATGCCGACCACCCCGGCCACGACGGCCCACAGGGGCGGCGCATGCTGCTGCCATGCCGCATCGGGCAGTTGCGCCAGCCATTCCATGCCGCGCATCAACGGCGCCAGGACCGCATGCGCACCGACGAACAGCCACTGGAATGGCACGAAGATGCCGAGCAACGCCAGCGGCACCACGACGATCGTGACCACGGGAATGGCCACCGCGTTGGCGATCGGCGCAATCAGCGACATCTGCGCGAACAGCATCAGCGTCAGCGGCGTGAGGCCCAGCGTGACGACCCATTGCGCGTGCGCGCCCTCGCGGACCGATGACAGCATCCGGGCGGCGCGCGTTGGTGCGCGCACCGGCGTCAACCGGCCCGCCGCAGCGAACAGCAGCATCCCCACGGCGCCGAACGACAGCCAGAAACCCGGCGTGAGCGGGGACCATGGGTCCCACAGCAGCACCGCCGCTAGCGCCCACAGCCACACCAGCATCGCGCTGCCCGCGCGCCCGATGCAGATGCCTGCGGCCGCCACCGCCAGCATGGCCAGCGTGCGCAACGCCGGCACCTCCGCGCCGGCCAGCGCCACATAACCCGTGGCGGCGAGGAGGCCCACCACCGCCGCCGGCTGTCGCGCGGGCCGGCGCGAGGTCAACCACGCCGTGCGGCGCACCAGCGCAAACGCCATGGTTCCGATGAAGGTGGCGAACACGGTCACATGCAATCCGGAAATGCTGACGAGGTGGCCGATGCCGGTGCGGTTCAGCACCGTCCATTGCGCCTCGGGAACGGCGCGCTGGTCGCCGATGGCAAGCGCCACGACGATGCCGGCATAGGGCGCATCGCGCAGCGCCGCCAGGATGCGTTCGCGGATGCGTTCGCGCGTACGTTGCAGGTGATCGCGTGGCCGGCCGGCGAACGCATCGATGCGCGTGTTGGTCATCCGGTCGGCCACGGAACCTGTCGCCCGCAGGTTTTGCTGCAGCAACCACGCCTCGAGGTCGAACCCGCCGGAATTGATGTTGCCATGCGGCCGCTTCAGCCGCACGGTGAGCCGCCAGCGCTCGCCGGCATGTACCTCCGGCGGCGCGGCGCTGCCGCCGGCTCGGCCAGGCCACGCGCCGGACCACGCCAGGGACAATCGGCGCGGCACCACCGCGCCTGATGTCGCGACGGACTCGACAGCGAACGCGAAGCGAACGCCATGCGCGGTCGGCGTAGGCAATTCGTCGATGACCCCGGTCAACTGGATGTCGCGGCCCTCCCATGCCGACGGCAGGTCATCGGCAAGGCGTATCTCGGCGCGCCACGCGGCGTAGCCGAAGCCCGCGCCGACAGCGAGCGCGGAGGCGAGTATCCAGCGCGGAACGGGCGGTACCGCTCTGTGCCGGCACCACCAGGCGAGCGCCGCTGCACCCAACGCCACCAGCGCAAGCCATGCCCACGGCCAACCTGGCAGAGCGGCCACGCGTTGCAGCCACACGACGCCGACGGCAAATCCCGACAGGACCCCGGCAATCAGTGCCGCCACGAAAGAATTTCCTCCACGCCTCGAATGTCGCGCCCCGTGCGCGGCATTGTCGTCAAGCGGAGAGTCTGCAATGTCGGGGCGGGAACCCGCGTTCCGCCATTTGGCCTAGACGCGACCAATTGCAACGCAGCATCGCTGCTACGCGATCACGTCGCGCGCTTGCGTCGCCAAACTACGTTCGGGGCCAGAGAATCATCTGCGTGCAGCGAAAGAGTGCGATCGGCTTGCCGTCCTGCTTGCGGGTGACTTCCGCATCCCACACCTGGGTGCTGTTGCCAAGGTGCACGGGCCGGGCCGCCACCATGATGGTGCCGTCGCGCGCCGTGCTGAAAAAATTGGCCTTGAGCTCGATGGTGGTGAAATTCTCGGCCCCCGCAGGCAGGTGGGCAATGCACCCGAAGCCGCATGCGGTGTCGGCCAGCGCCACCACCGTGGCTGCGTGCAGAAATCCGTTCGGCGCAAGCAAGTCGATCCGGATGTCGAGTTCCGCGGCAAGCAGGCCCTCCTCGACCGACGTGACGCGAAAGCCCATCAGACCGGGAAGGCGCCCCACACCGCGCTGGTTGAGATGCAGAAGTGTGACTTCAGGGCGCAATGGCATGGTTCGACTCTACCGCTTTGCCGCTCAGGTATAGGCGAGCAGCCGGCCGCAGGCAATCACGACCACCCACAGCACGATCGACAACAGCGCAGCGATGCGCACGCGCATGGGCGGCATTGCATTCACGTCCCATGCCGAAACCTTGCTCATCGCGCCGGCATGCAGCAGTGCCGCGTTCAACCCGGCCGCGCCGATCAAACCCATCTTGAGGATGAAGACAGGATTCCCGAGCAGGTCGGACGCGTGCGCGGTGAACATCAGGAGCCCGGTCAGCAGCACCAGCACGAACGCGCCCACCGTCCACGGCAGCGCGAGTTGCGCCAGGCGCGACACCGACAGCGAGCGGCTGATGCCCGTGAGCCGCAGGTCGACGATCAGCACCGAGCCGAACAGCGTGGCCAGGCCGATGATGTGCAGCGTCTCGACGGCCGGGAACGCCCACAATGCTTCGCGCATCACCCGGCCGATGCCGGAACCTTCCAGCGAGTGAATCGCGGTGCTCACCGCAATTCGACGGTCTTCCCCACGATGGTGATGCGCTCGGAACGCATCTCATCGGGCTTCGATTTGTTGGGGTAACCCTCGACGGTCGCCACGGTTCCTGCAACCAGCAATTCCCTGGACAGGCCGCGGGACTCCATCCGCGACGGCGGTGCCAGCACGGCAAGCCACGTCTTGTCGGCGGTCTTGAGCCTGACGAAACCGTGCGGATGCTCATAGCCGGCACTTTCGATGGTCCCGGTGAGCTTCAATGGCTGCGTCGAATCGTATTCGCTCCAGCCATGGTGGGCGAATGCAAGCATCGGCACGGCGGCCAGGGCCAGCAGCAGGAAACGGCGTCGGATCATGGGAGCTCCTCGATGAAGGGGTGACATGGACAAGGGCTTAGTCCGCCGCGCGCGCCGTCAGTTCACGGACATCGGCGACCAGCGCATCGACCAGCGTGGCCGGCGTATCCCACGCGCACATGAAGCGGGCGCCGGTGTCGCCCAGAAACAGGTAGAACTTCCAGCCGCGCGCCCACAGCGCCTCGATGGCCGGCCGCGGCAGGTCGACGAACACGCCGTTGGCTTCGACCGGCGCCAGCAACTGCGCTCCAGGCACCTTCGTCAGCGCTGCTGCCAGGCGCTGCGCCATCGCGTTGGCGTGCGCCGCGTGCCGCAGCCAGGCGCCGTCGTCCAGCATGGCGCTCCACGGCGCGGCGAGAAAGCGCATTTTCGAGGCCAGTTGACCGCCCTGCTTCCTGCGGCGCGCGAATTCGTCGGCCAGCGTGCGGTCGAAGAACACCAGCGCCTCGCCCAACGGCAGCCCATTCTTGGCGCCACCCAGGCTCAGCACATCCACGCCGGCGCGCCACGTGATGTCCGCAGGGGCGCAGCCCAGCGCGGCCACGGCATTGGCAAAGCGCGCGCCGTCCATGTGGACCTTCATGCGCCGCTCGTGCGCATCGCCGCACAACAGGCGCAATTCATCCGGCTGGTAGAGCGTGCCCAGTTCGGTTGCCTGGGTCAGCGACAACGCGCGCGGCCGCGACGAGTGCTCGTCGTGCGGTGTGATCGCCACGCGGGCGACCGCTTCCACGGTGAGCTTGGCGTCCGGCGTATCGGCTGTCAGCAGCTTGGCGCCGCCGCTGAAGAACTCGGGCGCGCCGCATTCGTCGACGTTGATGTGCGCAATCGAATGGCACACGATGGCGTCCATGCTGCGGCAGATGGCGGAAAGCGCCAGTGCATTGGCGGCCGTGCCGTTGAATACGAAGTACACATCGCAATCGTTCTCGAACACACGCCGGATCGACTGCACGGCCGCCGCCGTCCAGTCGTCGTCGCCATACCCGTGCGCATGGCCGCGATTGGCGTCGACGATGGCCGCCAGCGCCTCGGGACAGATCCCGGCGTTGTTGTCGCTGGCGAACTGCAGAAAAGGGGTCGGGATCACAGCCGCTGATCGACGAAGGCGGCCACCGACTTCAGTGCCGCCGGCAGGCCGGCCGGATCGGTGCCTCCGGCCTGCGCCATGTCCGGCCGCCCGCCGCCTTTGCCACCCACCTGCTGCGCCACGTGATTGACCAATTCGCCGGCCTTCACCTTGCCCATCAGGTCGGCGGTGACGCCCGCGATCAGCGTGACCTTGCCATCCGCCACGCTGCCCAGCACGATCGCCGCGCTCTTCAACTTGTCCTTCAGCTTGTCCATCGTCTCGCGCAGCGCCTTGACGTCGGCGCCGTCGAGGGACACGGCCAGCACCTTGGCACCCTTGACGTCCACGGCGCCACCAGCAAGATCGTCGCCGGCGCTGGCGGCCGCCTTCGACTTCAGTCTCGCCACTTCCTTTTCTGCGGCACGCGCCGATTCCATAAGCTGCGCGATGCGTGCCTCGAGTTCCGCGACCGGCGACTTCAACGCTGCCGCGGCGGCGTTGAGCGTGGCCTCATGTGCCTGCACCACTGCCAGCGCGCCGCGACCGGTGGTGGCTTCGATCCGGCGGATGCCCGCCGCCACGCCGGCCTCGCCGGTGACCTTGAAGAAGCCGATGTCGCCGGTGCGCGCGACGTGCGTGCCACCGCAAAGCTCGCGCGACGAGCCGATATCCAGCACCCGCACCTCGTCGCCATATTTTTCGCCGAACAGCATCATCGCGCCGGTCTTCTGCGCATCCTCGATGCCCATCACCCGCGCCTGCGTCGCTGCGTTGCTCAGGATCTCGTCATTGACAATCCGCTCGATCCGCTGCACCTCGTCATCCGTCACCGGCGCGTTGTGTGCAAAGTCGAAGCGCGTCTTGTCCGCATCGACCAGCGAGCCCTTCTGCTGCACGTGCGGACCCAGCACTTCGCGCAGCGCCTTGTGCAACAGGTGCGTGGCCGAGTGGTTGCGCATCGTGCGTCCGCGCGCGTCGTGATCCACGCGGGCGGCGACCTTGTCGCCCTCCTTCAGCTCGCCCGTCTTCACCACGCCCATGTGCCCGAACACGTCCGGCTGAACCTTCTGCGTATCGGCCACCGCAAAGAGCGTGAGACAGGCGCCACCGCAGGTCAGCTCGCCACGATCGCCCACCTGGCCGCCTGACTCGGCATAGAACGGCGTCCGGTCGAGCACGACGACACCTGCATCGCCCGCCGCGAGCGCAGGGACCCGGGTGCCATCCTTGTAGAGCGCGATGATCGTGCCTTCGTCAGCGAGCGTGTCGTAACCGCGAAACGCGGTTTTCGGGCCGCTGTACTCCAGTTGCGTGCCCATCTTGAAGGTCGATGCCGCCCGCGCCCGATCGCGCTGCGCGTTCATCGCAGTGTCGAAGCCCGCCTCGTCGACGCTCAATTCGAGACCGCGCGCGATATCGGCGGTGAGGTCGAACGGAAAGCCGAAGGTGTCGTACAGCGTGAACGCAGTCGCGCCGTCGAGCGTCTTGCCTCCCGCTTTTTTAAGGGTCGCCAGCGCGCCGCCCAGGATCTTCATCCCGTTTTCCAGCGTTTCGCCGAAGCGCTCCTCCTCTGCCTTCAGCACCTGTGCCACGCGAGTCGCGTCCCTGGCCAGTTCCGGATACGCCGCACCCATCTGCTGGTTCAGGTCCTCGACCAGCTTGTGGAAGAACGGCTGCTTCTGGCCAAGCTGATAGCCGTGACGGATCGCGCGCCGGACGATCCGGCGCAACACGTACCCGCGCCCATCGCTGGATGGGATCACGCCGTCGACGATCAGGAACGCGCACGCGCGGATGTGATCGGCGATCACCTTGAGCGACGGATTGTCGAGATCCCTGGTGTGCGTTTCGCGCGCGGCGGCCCTGATCAAGGCGGCGAAGAGGTCGATCTCGTAGTTGGAGTGCACGTGCTGCAGCACCGCGGCCAGGCGCTCGAGGCCCATGCCGGTGTCCACGCACGGCGCCGGCAGCGGCGTCATCGTGAACTCGCCATCGGCGCCCTTCTGCCGGTCGTATTGCATGAACACGAGATTCCAGATCTCGATGTAACGGTCGCCTTCGGCATCCGTCGAACCGGGCGGCCCGCCCCAAACATCGGCGCCGTGGTCGTAGAAGATTTCCGAGCACGGCCCGCAGGGCCCGGTGTCCGCCATCTGCCAGAAATTGTCACTGGCGTACTTGGCGCCATTGGTGTCGCCGATGCGCACCACGCGCTCGGGCGGGACGCCGATTTCCTTGGTCCAGATGTCGTAGGCCTCGTCGTCGTCGATGTAGACGGTGGCCCAGAGCCTGTCAGCCGGCAGCTGGTAGACCTGGGTCAGTAACTCCCACGCGAAGCGGATCGCATCGTGCTTGAAATATTCACCGAAGCTGAAGTTGCCCAGCATCTCGAAGAACGTGTGATGCCGCGCGGTGTAGCCGACATTTTCCAGGTCGTTGTGCTTGCCGCCGGCGCGCACGCAGCGCTGCGACGAGGTCGCGCGCCTGTACGGCCGCTTGTCGACACCCAGGAACACGTCCTTGAACTGGACCATGCCCGAGTTGACGAACAGCAGTGTCGGGTCGTTGCCCGGCACCAGCGACGAACTGGGCACCTGCGTGTGCCCCGTGGAGACGAAATAGTCGATGAACCGGCTGCGGATGTCGGCGACTTGCATGGCGCGCTTTCGTGGCTTGCTGCGGGACCGGCAAGCCCCGCTTGGAAAAGCGTCAATTGTAGCCTGTAGCGCCCGACCGCCCGCACCCTGGGCAGCACGCCCGCGTCAATGCGGGGGCCGCTGCGTCTGGACGTTCAGGTTTCCTCCAGGTCGCCGGCGCCCGCAGCGCGCAGCACCTTCAGCACCACCGACAGCGGATAGCCCCGTGCCTGCAGAAAGCGCACTTGCCGCGCTTTCTCCCGATCATTGGCCGGCGGCGTGCCGAAGCGCGTCCGCCAGAGCGCCATCGCATCGGCCAACTCGTCCGCCGCGGCAAGCGGCGCCAGCGCGGCGGCCGCCGCGTCGGCGGCAACCCCTTTTTCCTTCAAGGCATAGGCGATGGCGCGCTTGCCATAGCGACCGGCACGTTGCGCGACGACGGATGCGGCATAGCGCTCGTCCGACAGATATCCGGCGGCGGTGAGCTGGTCGAGGACGGTCTCGATGGCATCCGCGGCGATGCCGCGCTGCGCCAGGCGCTGCGTCAGTTCCGCGCGGCTGTAGTCGCGCCGCGCGAGATACCGCACCGCCACCGCCTTGGGCGACGGCGCGGGTGCCGCAGCTCGACGGGGCGGGCCGGCGCTTGCGGTCGCCGCCCGCCCCCGCCGGAATCCGATCACTCGTCCGCGGACGGCGCCGGATTGATGCGGCCCGGCGTGGGCACATCCACCGCCGTGCGGATCTTGGCTTCGATTTCCTGCGCCAGTTCGGGGTGCTCGCGCAGGTATTCGCGGGCGTTGTCCTTGCCCTGGCCGATCTTGTCGCCGTTGTAGGCGTACCACGCGCCGGATTTTTCGACGATCTTGTGCAGGACACCAAGCTCGACGATTTCACCTTCGCGCGAGATGCCCTCGCCGTACAGGATGTCGAACAGCGCCTCGCGAAACGGCGGCGACACCTTGTTCTTGACGACCTTGACGCGCGTTTCGTTGCCGACGACCTCTTCGCCGCGCTTGATCGCGCCGATGCGCCGGATATCGAGTCGCACGGACGCGTAGAACTTGAGCGCGTTGCCACCGGTGGTGGTTTCGGGGCTGCCGAACATCACGCCGATCTTCATCCGGATCTGGTTGATGAAGATCACCAGCGTGTTGGAACGCTTGATGTTGCCGGCAAGCTTGCGCAGCGCCTGGCTCATCAGGCGCGCCTGCAGGCCGGGCAACTGGTCGCCCATCTCGCCTTCGATTTCGGCCTTGGGCACCAGTGCCGCCACCGAATCGATGACGATGATGTCCACGCCGCCCGAGCGCACCAGCATGTCGGTGATTTCGAGCCCCTGCTCGCCGGTGTCGGGCTGGGAAATCAGGAGATCGCCC
>JANNKR010000281.1:0-1657 GCA_031396395.1 Betaproteobacteria bacterium | reverse complement strand
GGTCGCCGTTTTTTCGTGTCCCCATGCCGCGCAGGCGACTACCCTGCCGTGCAGTTGCCCTTGACCCAGATGTCGACCTCCGTACGCTCACGGCGCCGGGTGGCATCGTCCATGAATACGTCCTCGCCCTTGTCATTCCTCCGCATGATGGGCACCTCCGTGGCGGCCAGCATGCGGGCCTGGGCCAACGCGCGCGTGCAGGCCTCGTTGCGCTTGACCTGGTCGGCACGCAGCGTGTCGGACTTCTTCGCGCTTTCGGCCGCATCGAGCTGGCGCTTCTTGAAATCGGTTTCCTGTCTCGTCAGGTCCTTTACCGCGGTCGGATTGGCCGGCGGGGGAGGACCCTGCATGATTTCGGACTTGATGTTGCCCGACGGGGGTTGATCCGAATACACGACCCGGCCGTTGGCGTCGGTCCACTTGTAGAGCGTGGCGGTCGCGGGTCCGGCGGCCAGCAGCAAAAGCGTGGCCACCAGGGCGGGAAACAGGTGACGGGGACTGCTGGAAAGCTTCATGCAAACCGTCCAAGGGGCGGGGCCAGCGGCCTGCCGCACGGAATTATGACGTTGTCAAGGTACTCCAGCCGGTGCCCATGGTCAATGCGGAGGCGCGAAGGGCCCGGTTCCGGCGCCACGGGCGTTGCGCAAATGCCCGGACAAGGGGGATGCGGCGACGCGGGTATAATCGATATTTGCGCATAGGAGAAAGTTCAATGCGTGTTGTCCGCAAAGCGCTGACCTTCGACGACGTGCTGCTGGTCCCCGCGCATTCCACCGTCGTTCCCCGCGACGTCTCGCTCGCCACCCGCCTCACGCCCTCGATCGGCCTCAACATCCCGCTGATTGCCGCGGCGATGGACACCGTCACCGATGCCCGCCTGGCAATCGCCATCGCGCAGGAAGGCGGCATGGGTGTGATCCACAAGAACATGACGCCGGCGCGGCAGGCGGCCGAAGTGGCCAAGGTCAAGCGCTTCGAAAGCGGCGTGGTCAAGGACCCGATCACGGTGCCGCCCACAATGTCGGTGCGCGAAGTGCTGGCCCTCACCAGGCGGCACCGGATCTCCGGGCTGCCCGTTGTCGACGGCAAGCGCGTCATCGGTATCGTCACCAACCGCGACACGCGCTTCGAGACCAATCTCGACCAGCCGGTGTCCAACATCATGACGCAGGGTGATCGCCTGGTCACGGTGCCCGAGGGCACCGAGCTCGAGGTGGCCAAGGCGCTGATGCATCGCCACCGCCTCGAACGCGTACTGGTGGTGAACGATGCGATGGAATTGCGCGGCCTCATCACCGTCAAGGACATCCTCAAATCCACTGAACATCCGCTGGCATCCAAGGACAACCTGGGCCGGCTGCGCGCCGGTGCTGCGGTGGGCACGGGTGCCGATACCGAAGAACGTGTCGATGCGCTGGTCGCCGCCGGCGTCGACGTCATCGTCGTCGATACCTCGCACGGCCATTCGCAGGGCGTGCTGGAACGGGTGCAATGGGTCAAGCGCCGGTATCCCGACGTGCAGATCATCGGCGGCAACGTCGCCACGGCCGCCGGAGCCAAGGCGCTGGCCGATCATGGCGTGGATGCGGTCAAGGTGGGCATCGGTCCCGGCTCGATCTGCACCACGCGCATCGTGGCGGGGGTTGGCGTGCCGCAA
>JANNKR010000276.1:0-1643 GCA_031396395.1 Betaproteobacteria bacterium | reverse complement strand
GACTCGTCGCACACGCCGGCAGCGCAGTCGTTGGAGACCACGCCGGTACGGAAGAACGTGTCGAGCTGCGTGCGGGCGGCTTCCAGCTTGCGAAGCTTGCCATGCGGGTCCTCGCAGGACTCGAGCGGCACGTTGCCCGGTTGAAGGCGACCAGCCGCCTAAGATCAATGGTGCGCCGGTGGGGGCCGAGGGGTCGCCGCTGCATCCGGGCGACACCTTCGAGGTGGCGGGCGTACGGCTGGAGCTGGCAGTCGGGTCATAGCGACCGCCACCGATCGGACCGGACGCCTCCGACCCCGCGTGGAACGGGTGCACCACCGGCCGCGCACCTGCATGCAAGTTCAATTCTGGGTGTGCGCGGACGCCCATCCACGGGCGCGTCGCCAACAAGTGACGCTTGGCGTCACCTGCCTTCCGCGTAGCGTCGAGTCCCGACGGCAGATCAACTTCCCACGGTTCGCCCGTCGAAGTCTTGCGCCGACCGCCTGTCTGGTCGCCGCTAAAAAACTTCATTTAATCAATGAATTGACTTGAACGCTTGTGCAAAGCCCAAGATCCGCGCGTGCTGGCACACCACTTGCGATTGATTGACCAGCATCGCTGGGTGCGCAGGTTAACAATCAATCTCAGAGCAGTCCACCAACCAAGGAGCATCTCCATGAAACGCGTTCAAAAAGGCTTCACGCTTATCGAACTGATGATCGTTGTCGCGATCATCGGCATCCTGGCGGCCATCGCGCTGCCGGCGTATCAGAACTACACGATCCGCGCCCGAGTCTCGGAAGCCATCGCGGCCGCCGGCGCTTGCAAGACGTCCGTGGCCGAATATGTGGCTGCCAACGGCGTGTTCCCGCCGGCGGGAGCAGGTGGTTGCGAAAGCATCGCCACCCAGTATGTGGCAACTACTGCAGTCGCTCCCCTTACTGGTATCATCACGATTACCACCAACGGCGCAACGGCCTTGGGTGGTGCAGCCAACTCGACCGTCATCCTGACGCCGGGCGCCATCGTTTCGAACGCCGTCCAGTCTTGGACTTGCACCGGGTCGGTTCCGCCGCAGTACATGCCTGCCTCGTGTCGTTGACCGCTGCATAAGCAAGAGCAGCCCCGCCGGTTGTTGCGACGGGACGACAGACAAGCCCGCCCTTTGGCGGGCTTGTTCATTTTTGATCATGCTTCCACGCGCTGCAATGGCCTGTGCAAGTGGTTCTGCTGGGGGCGGGCCATCGCCTGGGCAACCGTGACTGCTACCGCCCGCTGCTGCCAAAACCGCCTGCACCCCGCGCGCTTGCTTCGAAGTCCGATACCACGTCAAAACGCACCCGCGCCACCGGCACGATCACCAGCTGCGCCAGCCGATCCAGCGGGTTCAGCACGAACGCGTCGGCGCCGCGATTCCAGCAACTGACCAGCAGCGGCCCTTGGTAATCCGAATCGATCAAGCCCACGAGATTACCCAGCACGATCCCGTGCTTGTGGCCGAGGCCCGAGCGCGGCAGGATGATCGCGGCCAGGCCGGGGTCGGCGATGTGGATCGCGATGCCGGTGGGAATGAGATGCGTGGCGCCAGGCTCGATGGTCAATGCCGCATCGATGCAGGCGCGCAGGTCGAGCCCCGCCGAACCGGGCGTGGCGTAAGCCGG
>JANNKR010000265.1:0-4039 GCA_031396395.1 Betaproteobacteria bacterium | reverse complement strand
CTGGCCACCGAACTGTTCAAGATGCGCACCGGCACCGATTTCACGCACGTTGCGTACAAGGGTGGCGGGCCCGCCGTCACCGACCTCGTTGCCGGGCACATCAGTGTCATGTTCGCCAGTCCCATCGAGGTTTCGCAGCATGTTGCCGCGGGCAAGTTGAAGTACATCGTAGCCAGCACCAAGGAGCGGGTGCCATCGTTGCCGAATGTGCCCACCGTGGGCGAGCTCGGCATCGCGGGCTTCGACGTGGTGGCGTGGTTCGGCGTCGTAGCGCATGCCGCAACGCCCAAGGAGATCGTCGCGCGATTGTCCCAGGAGATCGGGCAGATCCTCGCCACGCCCGAGGTCAGGGAAAAGCTGGCCGCCCAAGGCGCCGAGATCACGTTCCTTCCTGCGCCGGAATTCAACAAATTCCTCACGCGCGAACGCGAGCAGTGGGCCCAGGCGGTGAAGGTGTCCGGCGCCAAGATCGAATAGCTGCCGCGACGAGCCTTGGCCGTCCCGCAGGCACGCTGCCGGCGGAGCCTCTACTCGAACTTGATGCCCGCGTCCTTGACGATACGCGTGACCTTCTCCGTCTCGGTGCGGATCAGCTCGCCGAACTGCGGCGGCGTGCTGCTCTGCGCCGCGAGGCCGAGATCACGCAACCTGTCGCGCACCTCCGGCAGCGTGGCAATCGCGGTCAATTCCTCGTTGATGCGCTTGATGGCATCGGGTGGCGATCCGGCCGGCGCCAGGAAGCCCCACCAGTTGGTGAAGCTGAATCCATTGACCGTCTCGCCGATGCTGGGGACGTCCGGCAGTGCGGGCAGGCGCGGGCCCGTCACGGCCAGGGCTTTCAGGCGTCCGGCCTTGACCTGCGCAATGGCAGTGCCGTCCACCACGATGTCGACCTGCTCGCCGAGCAGTCCTGCGACGGCCTGCGCGCCGCCCTTGAATGGCACGTGCAGGATGTCGATTCCCGTCATCGCGCGCAGTTGCTCCATCGCGAGATGGGCGGGACCGCCCACGCCGCCGGTCCCATAGGTGAGCTTGCCCGGCTGCGCCTTGGCGCGGGCCAGGAACTCGGCGAAGGAATTGTCGGGTGACTTGGGGTTGGCGGTGGCCACGATCGATACCGAAGAAACATGGCTGATCGGCGCCAGGTCCTTCTGCGTGTAGCCGGCGTTGGGATTGGCGATTGGCGCGATCACCATGGTGCCCAGGTCACCGATCACCAGCGTATAGCCGTCGTTCGGCGACTTCGCCGCGACGGCCATGCCCAAGGCGCCCGCCGCGCCGCCTCGGTTGTCCACCACCACGGGCTGCCCAAGTCGTTCCGCGAGCTTCTGGCTGTAGATGCGCGCAACGATGTCGGTGTTGCCGCCGGGTGGGTAGGGCACGATCAGCTTGATCGGCTTCGACGGATACGGTTGCGCGAGCGCGGGCGCGGCCCCGATCGTCGCCACGGTGGCCAGCACCAGCGCGGAAAGAATCTTTTTCATCGTCGTTCTCCGAAACATGGATGGGTCGATTGCTCCGTAGGCGAGGCTTCAGCCTCGCAGGATCAATGGATGCGCCGAACGCACGAGGCTGAAGCCTCGCCTACAGAAATACTCGGGAAGCGCCATGTTCAATGGTCCGTCATTGCCGTGCGTAGCATCGCTTCGGCATCGGCGGCGGGGGCGTCGCCGATATCGACGACCACCTGCTCGATATGCCCGGTGAAGCGAAACGGCGCGCGATAGTCGACGGTGACGGGCAGGCCGCTGTCGTAGCCGCAGCAAAGGCCCTCGCCGGAGGTTTCGATGACGTGCGGCACGGTATGCGGAAGGTGACCGCTGCCGATCTGCCGGTCGTTGACGAACAGCGTGCCATCCCCCTGGTGCTCGCCGGTGCGCGTGAAGTGAAACTTGAGCGTCATCCTGCCGGTGGGCAGCGCTTCCGTGGACGTGATGCGGTACTCGGCGAGCCCCATGTGGTTGTGCACGTAGACGAGGTGGCGATCCTTCACGTACAGCGCGTAGCCGGCAAACCAGCTGCCGTGCGCCAGCAGCACGCCCTCGGCGCCACCAACGGGGATGTCCACCTCCGCCGTGATCGTGTGCGACCGGTTCTTGACGTTGACCGCGGTGTACTCGAACTGGGGCGCGCCGCCCGGGTAGTACACGAAGCGGGTACCGGAGGCCACGGTGCTTGGCTTGCGCTCGCCCATCCGCAACTGCATCCGCGAGTCGAGCGGCAGCACGTTGTACTTGCCGGCCTCGATCCACCAGCGCTCGACCAGCTCGGCCAGTCTCTGCGGGTGCTTGTCGGCCAGGTTATCGCACTCGGAGAAATCGCTGGCCACGTGATACAGCTCCCATTTCTGTCCGGCCAGGATCTCGTCGGTCAGCGGGTCGCCCTGCGGCTGCTCCACCACCGCTTTCCAGCCATCGGCCCACAGCGCGCGCGAGGCGATCATCTCGTAGTACTGCGCTTCCTTCTTCGTGGCGGCCGTGGCGTCGTTGAAGCTGTGCGCGAAGCTGACGCCTTCCAGCGGGCGCTGCGGCACGCCATTGAGCTGCGGCGGCGGTGTCAGGCCCAGCGCTTCGAGAATGGTGGGTGTGACGTCGACCACATGCACGTACTGGTCGCGCACCTCGCCGCGAGCCTTGATCCCCTTCGGCCAATGCACGATCAGCGGGTCGCTCATCCCGCCCTGGTGCAGGTAGCGCTTCCAGCGGCGCAGCGGCGTGTTGCCGGCCCATGCCCAGCCCCACGAATAGTTGGGAAACGATTGGACGCTGCCCCATTCGTCGAGGTGCTTCAAGTTCTCCTCGATCGAGGGCTCGACGCGGTTGGCGAACTGGTTTTCGTTGAACGAGCCGTGCTCGCCGCCTTCGGCGGAGGCACCGTTGTCGGAGGCCAGCATGATCAGCGTGTTGTCGAGTTCACCCAGGCGCTCGAGGAAGCTGATCACCCGCCCGACATGGTGGTCGGTCTGCTCGAGGAACGCGGCGTAGACCTCCATCTGCCGCGCATAGAGCTTCCTGGCGTCGGCGCTCAACGAGTCCCACGCCTTCACCCATTGCGGTCGCGGCGACAACTTCGTCCCCGGCGGCACGATGCCGATCTTCAGTTGCCGTGCAAACACCTCTTCGCGCCACCGGTCCCAGCCGTGATCGAACTTGCCACGATACTTTTCGATCCACTCGGGCTCGACATGATGCGGCGCGTGTCCGGCGCCCAGGCAGTAGTACATGAAGAACGGCTTGTCCGGCGCGATGGTGCGCAGGTCGGTCAGATACTCGATCGCGTGATCGGCCAGGTCGGCGTTGAGGTGATAGCCCTCGTCCGGCGACTTCGGTGGATTGATGTAGTGGCTGTCGTGCACCAGCGTGGGTGCCCACTGGTTGGTCTTGCCGCCGATGAACCCGTAGAAGCGCTCGAAGCCGCGCGACAGCGGCCAGCGCGCCTTGGAAGCACCGGACGCGTACTCGCTGGCCAGTGTGAGGTGCCACTTGCCGATGCCGAGCGTGGCATAGCCCTGCGCCAGCAGCATCTCGGACAGGAAGCCGTTTTCCTTCGGCACCATGCCGTTGTAGCCGGGAAAGCCGGTGGCCATCTCCTGGATGATGCCCACGCCGTTGGAGTGGTGGTTGCGCCCCGTGAGCAGGCACGCGCGCGTGGGCGAACAGATGGCCGTGGTATGGAAGTCGCGGTAACGCACGCCACCCGCCGCCAGCCGGTCGAAGTTGGGCGTGCGGATGTCCGAGCCGTAGCAGCCAAGCTGCGCGAAGCCGACGTCGTCCAGCAGGAATACCAGCACATTGGGGGCGCCGCTGCGCGCGCGTTGCGGCAGCGGCCATGCGGCCTCGGAGGTGGCGGCGGTGCGGCCGATCCTGCCGGTGAAGGGCGTGCCTTCGGGATAGGTCTTCAGGTCTTTCAACGAGACTCCATGAGGCAGGAACGGGTGGATTCAACCGGGTGCGGGCGCGTCGTCGCGCGCGGCGCGCGATCCGGCGTCGTCGCGGGCCGCGGACGGGTGGTCTGATTTTCAGACCAAGCTACGCGAGAC
>JANNKR010000250.1:0-5865 GCA_031396395.1 Betaproteobacteria bacterium | reverse complement strand
TGTGCAACGACATCATCCGCGAGGAGGGGTCGGGCACCGAAGCCGCACGTACCGATCGCAACAAGCTCCCGACGCCGCACGAAATCCGCCAGAGCCTCGACCAGTATGTGATCGGCCAGGAGCCCGCCAAGAAGATCCTGTCGGTGGCGGTCTACAACCACTATAAGCGGCTCGAGGCCGGCAGCAAGGACGACGAGGTCGAACTCGCCAAGTCCAATATCCTGCTGATCGGTCCCACCGGCTCCGGCAAGACGCTGCTCGCGCAGACGCTCGCGCGGCTGCTGGACGTGCCCTTCGTCATTGCTGACGCCACCACGCTGACCGAGGCGGGTTACGTCGGCGAGGATGTCGAGAACATCATCCAGAAGCTGCTGCAGAAGTGCGACTACGACACCGAGAAGGCGCAGCGCGGCATCGTCTATATCGACGAAATCGACAAGATTTCGCGCAAGAGCGACAACCCGTCGATCACCCGCGACGTTTCCGGCGAGGGCGTGCAGCAGGCGCTGCTGAAACTGATCGAGGGCACCATCGCCTCCGTGCCGCCGCAGGGCGGGCGCAAGCATCCCAACCAGGAATTCGTCCAGGTCGACACCACCAACATCCTGTTCATCTGTGGCGGTGCGTTCGACGGCCTGGAAAAGATCATTCGCCAGCGCACGGCCAAGACCGGCATTGGCTTTGGTGCGGAGGTTTCCAGTCCGGAAGACCGCAAGAACGTATCGATGCTGTTGCGCAACACCGAACCCGAGGACCTGATCAAGTTCGGCCTGATCCCGGAATTCGTCGGCCGGCTGCCCGTGGCGGCCACGCTGGACGAGCTGGACGAGGCCGCATTGATCCAGATCCTGGTCGAGCCCAAGAACGCGCTGCTCAAGCAGTACCAGAAGATGTTCCGCATGGAAGGCGTGGAACTCGAGATTCGCGAGGCCGCGCTGCGTGCCATCGCCCGCAAGGCGCTGGCGCGCAAGACCGGCGCCCGGGGTCTGCGCTCGATCCTGGAGCAGGTGCTCCTGGACGTCATGTACGACCTGCCGTCAATGACCAACCTGTCCCGGGTGGTCGTCGACGAGTCCACGATCGCCAATGACGGCAAGCCGCTGCTGATGTTTGCCGACCCGCCGAAAATGGCGGCGTCGCAATCCTAACCCTCTGCTTTACAAGGGATTCTGATGGTGTCACACGAGGGACGGCTTGACAGCCGGCCCGGTGACCCCCATTTTCCCCTTTAGTACCCCACTTGAGAGCCGCCATGTCTTCCACGCCCAGTCTCCCCCGCCGACCTGTCCGCGCTGCCGCTCCTGCCTCTGCGCGATGTGGTCGTGTTCCCGCACATGGTGATTCCGCTCTTCGTCGGGCGCCCCAAGTCCATCAAGGCGCTGGACGTCGCCATGGATACCGGCAAGCACATCCTGCTGGCCGCGCAACGCCAGGCGGCCAAGGATGATCCCGCCGGCACCGACCTGTACGAGATCGGCAGCATTGCCACCGTGCTGCAGATGTTGAAGCTGCCCGACGGCACCGTGAAGGTGTTGGTGGAAGGCACGCAGCGCGCCCGCATCGCCAGCGTGGAGGATCGCGGCGATTACCTGGTCGCCGAAGCGGTGCCGCTGGCGCCCGACGCCGGCAGCGCGAACGAAGTCGAGGCGATGCGCCGGGCGCTGCTCGCGCAGTTCGATCAGTTCGTCAAATTGAACAAGAAGATTCCACCGGAGATCCTGACGTCGATGTCCGGCATCGATGATGGTGGCCGGCTGGCCGACGCCATTGCCGCGCACCTGCCGTTGAAGCTCGAGCAAAAGCAGCAGATCCTCGAGATGGGCGAGGTGGGCAAGCGTCTCGAGCACCTGCTTGGTGTGCTGGAAGGCGAGGTCGACATCCTGCAGGTGGAAAAGCGCATCCGTGGCCGCGTCAAGCGCCAGATGGAGAAGAGCCAGCGCGAGTATTACCTGAACGAACAGGTCAAGGCGATCCAGAAGGAACTCGGGGAGGGCGACGAAAACGCCGATCTCGAGGAAATGGAAAAGAAGATCAAGACTGCCCGCATGTCGAAGGAGGCCGAGGCCAAGGCGATGACGGAGCTTAAAAAGCTCAAGATGATGTCGCCGATGTCGGCTGAAGCCACGGTCGTGCGCACGTTCATCGACACGTTGACGCAGTTGCCGTGGCGCAAGAAGACCAAGATCAGCAAGGACCTGGCGGCGGCGGTCAAGATCCTCGACGCCGATCACTACGGCCTCGAAAAGGTCAAGGAGCGCATCGTCGAGTACCTCGCCGTGCAGCAGCGCGTCGACAAGTTGAAGGCGCCCATCCTGTGCCTCGTCGGCCCGCCCGGCGTGGGCAAGACCTCGCTCGGCCAATCGGTGGCCAAGGCCACCGGGCGCAAGTTCGTCCGGATGAGCCTGGGCGGCGTGCGCGACGAAGCCGAGATTCGCGGCCATCGCCGCACGTACATCGGGTCGATGCCCGGCAAGATCCTGCAGAACATGACCAAGGTCGGCGTGCGCAATCCGCTGTTCCTGCTCGATGAAGTCGACAAGATGGGGCAGGACTTCCGCGGCGACCCGTCGTCGGCGCTGCTCGAAGTGCTGGATCCGGAGCAGAACGACACGTTCGTCGATCACTACATCGAGGTCGAATACGACCTGTCCGACGTGATGTTCGTGGCCACGGCCAACTCGATGAATATCCCGGCACCGCTGCTCGACCGGATGGAAGTGATTCGCCTGTCGGGCTACACGGAAGACGAAAAGATCGCCATTGCCAAGCAGTACCTCGCGCCGAAGCAGATGAAGGCCAACGGCATCAAGGTCGACGAACTGCATATCGCCGAGAGCGCGCTGCGCGACATCGTGCGTTACTACACGCGCGAGGCCGGCGTACGCAGCCTCGAGCGCGACATTTCCAAGATCTGCCGCAAGGTGGTCAAGGCGCTCCTGCTGAAGGAGTCCGAAGGCAAGGTGCGCCGCGCCAAGAGCCCGGTCGAGATCAACTCGAAGAACCTCGACAAGTACCTGGGCGTGCGCCGCTTCACGTATGGCATTGCCGAAAAGCAGAACCAGGTGGGCCAGGTCACCGGCCTTGCGTGGACGGAAGTGGGGGGCGATCTCCTCACCATCGAAGCCGTGGCGTTGCCGGGCAAGGGCAAGACCACCAGTACCGGCAAGCTAGGCGACGTGATGAACGAGTCGATCGCAGCCGCGTTGTCGGTGGTGCGGCATCGCTCGAAGCAGCTCGGCATCGCGGCCGACTTCTACACGAAGACCGACCTGCATATCCACCTGCCGGAGGGCGCCACACCCAAGGACGGCCCATCGGCGGGCGGAGCGATCGTCACGGCTATCGTGTCCATCCTCACGGGCATTCCGGTGCGCTGTGATGTGGCGATGACGGGCGAGATCACGCTGCGCGGCGAAGTGCTGCCCATCGGCGGCCTGAAGGAGAAGTTGCTGGCAGCCGGCCGCGGTGGCATCAAGACGGTGCTGATCCCGGAGGAGAACGTCAAAGACCTGGCCGAGATTCCCGACGAGATCAAGAATCGCCTGGATATCATTCCGGTACGCTGGATCGAGCAGGTACTGGAGGCCGCACTGGAACGGCATCCGATGCCGCTGGGCGACGACGTGCCCAAGGCTGACGTGCCGCCGGTGGCGCCCATCGCCGGCACGGACGACAAGTCCGCGGTCCTGAAGCATTGACCACACGCACGCTGCAGGATGTGGCGCGCGGCGCGGCATCCGGTGGTGTGCGCCACTAGTCGAGCCAGGAAACGCGGGCACGGAAACTGCCTGCGTTTTTCCTGTTGCATCCTGGTCTGCGCACCGATATCGGGCGCTGCGCAGCATCAATTGCGTTGCTTCAATCACGTGCGCCCACTTCCTCGCACACCACGCGAATCCCGTCGGCACTTGCGCTCGCTTGTGCGTGACACCAATCCGGTTAATGTCTTGACACGGTGAAATCGCGAGCGCTATAAGAAGCATCCCGGTGCGTCGTTCTGCGCACCACCAAAATCCTCGATCCCTGATCGAACTATCGAACGCAAGACAGCCATGAGGGGACGTTTGTGAACAAATCCGAACTGATCGATGCGATCGCCAAGCACGCTGACATTTCGAAGGCAGCGGCGGGGCGCGCGCTCGATGCTACGGTGACCGCGATCCGCGGGTCGCTGAAAAAAGGCCAGATGGTCACGCTGGTGGGCTTCGGCTCGTTCTATGTCGGCAAGCGCACCGCGCGTGCGGGTCGCAACCCGCGCACCGGTGCCACCATCAAGATCCGCGCCGCCAAAGTGCCCAAGTTCCGGGCTGGAAAAGCGCTGAAAGATGCGTTAAACTAGCAGACTTCGCACATCGATCCCGGGTGCCCTGAGGTTTCGCTTGGGCACGGTTCACGGGATTCGTATGTCCCGTGGTGCCGACCGATGACCAGGGGTGCTTAGCTCAGTTGGTAGAGCGTCGCCCTTACAAGGCGAATGTCGGGAGTTCGAGCCTCTCAGCACCCACCAGCTTTTCGGTGCGCCGGCGGTTCGCGCGTACCGGTTTCAGATGCACGAGGAGTGGTAGTTCAGTTGGTTAGAATACCGGCCTGTCACGCCGGGGGTCGCGGGTTCGAGTCCCGTCCACTCCGCCAACAATCAGCATGTCCGACCCTGAGGCATGGGTGACATGCCGTACCTAAGACATGGGTGACACCCGTGTGCCGAACGGGTTGTCGAGAGGTTGCAGGGTTTTCTGCTCCAAGTCGATGTAGCCGAGATCGTACTGCATGAAGCTGACGATCCAAATGCCCTCGTCGACTTCCTTGATTCCGACGCGTTGACCCGCCAGGACGTGTGAGATGCTGATGCGCTTGCGGTGCATGCAGATGCGGCCGCAGGCGGTGACGAGCACGTCCCGATCGTGCAGCGGGTAGGTGAGTACGGGCAGACCACGCTAAGGTGTTGGCGAGGCCGAGTACATTTCGGCCGGCGTCTTCATGGCCAAGGCCTCGTGGGGCCGCTCGGTATTGAACTCCTGCACGAACGCATCGAAGCGGGCCTGCTGCTGCAGGCTGTTCATGCCTGGCGGGCGAGTGGCTTCCTTTTTCAGGGTCAGGTGCATGCGCTCGTGGCGACCGTTTTGCTGCGGATGGCCGGGCTTGATGCGCTCGATGTTGATGCCCAGGCGCAGCCGGCAATACTATGATTCCCCCTTCCCGACCACCAACGGCGACGGTCCTTCCTCTTCGGAACCGCTCGGCAGGCACGGCGCAAAGGGCGGCGTCGACGAAGTCAATGCTGGGGAGGGGGCTGTCGTCGTAACCCAGCCCTCTTAACACGCCGCGGCGCACCCGCGACTTGGGCTCGGCCGGGACTACTTTTCCGGCAAGCGCGCACACAATGGCGTTGGGAAACGTCTCGAAA
Source organism: Betaproteobacteria bacterium (assembly GCA_031396395.1). Classification (GTDB taxonomy): domain Bacteria; phylum Pseudomonadota; class Gammaproteobacteria; order Burkholderiales; family Casimicrobiaceae; genus VBCG01. Next base: position 461 of record JANNKR010000250.1, on the reverse strand, counting down.
CACACCATACCATCCCGGCGTTCTCCGTCGAAGATCACGTAGTGGCGTGCCAGCTCTGCGTAAAGCTTTTCACCGGCGAACGCCCTACGAACTCAGATGCTCATTGCCCATTTCTAAGTCATTACTTGGCATCGTAGCCAGGGTCAAAAAATCGCTGTTCGAGATCTCGCCCAATTCCATCCTCGCCGCCGTAGATCGTGCGTGGCGAAATCCCCATTTTTGCTAACCTAGACAACACTTCTTCCCGCATTGTGCCTGGCATCTGAATGAAGCTTATTGCGGGCTTCGTTCCGTTGACCAATTTGCCGTTTGCTAGAAACCATTCTGGTCGAGCGAGATTCGTCGCCATAACGACTGCCTTCTGGAAAATGGCGCGGGGGTTGTGTGTGGCGTCGGGTATTGCTAGTTCAACGTACGGAGCTGCTGCATCAATTGCAGGCCCGCGGAATTTTCCAAGAGGC
>JANNKR010000197.1:0-2613 GCA_031396395.1 Betaproteobacteria bacterium | reverse complement strand
GTTGCTGGCCGAGGACATTTCACCGGAGGCATTGCGCAGCCAGGACAAGAAGGCGTTCATCCCGCCGCTGCACGGCGCGCTGCTGAAGAACGAGCAGGATGTGCACCTGTTCGAGCGCGTGGCGTTCCTGGCGCGGGCGGGACGCTAAGGTGCCTGTAGCAGCCGCCGCGCGCGGCTGAAGCCGCGCCTACAGGCCAATCGTGAAAATATTGCCATGACGCGATTCATCGAACCCATAACGCTGTGCGGCAACATTGCCTCGCTGGAGCCGCTGGCGGCGGAGCATGCGCCGGCGCTGGCTGCCGCGGCGCAGGACGGCGAGCTGTGGCGGCTCTGGTACACGGCCATTGCCGCGCCGGACAGGATGCACGAGTACGTTGCCACGGCGCTCGATATCCGCGAGCGCCTCGACGCGATGCCCTTCGTCGTGCGCGACAACGCCAGCGGCGACATTGTCGGCTGCACGCGCTACTTCAATGTGGATGCAAAAAATCGGCGGCTGGAAATTGGCCATACCTGGTACGCCAGGCGCGTGCAGCGCACGGCGCTCAACACCGAGTGCAAGCTGCTGCTGCTGGGCCATGCGTTTGAAACGCTGGGTTGCATCGCCGTTGAATTTCGCACCCACTGGTTCAATCACGCGTCGCGCAATGCCATCGCGCGACTGGGTGCCAAGCAGGACGCGGTGCTGCGCAATCATCAACTGGGTCCGGACGGCGTGAAACGCGATACGGTTGTGTTCAGTATCATCGACAACGAGTGGCCGGCGGTGCGCCACCATCTTCGCTATCAGCTGGAGCGGCCGCGCTGATCTGCTGTACCCTCGGCCTTTGGTCTAATGGCGCCGTCCGGAAATTCAAGGTTATATTGCCTGCCATGCGTCGTGCCATCCGCTTTGCCCTGCTTTCGCTGCTGCTGGTGTCGATGCAGTGGCAGGGCCACGTGCACCCGATCGAACACTTCGCGCGGGTGGCGCAGCACCACCAGGACACAACGCTTTCCACACCCCAGGCCAATGTGGACTGCGTGGAATGTGCCTTGCTGGCCGGCGGTTTCAATGCCGTCCACGCGCAAGCCGCGCCGGTGCCGCCAGTCGGCGTCGTTGCCGAAGTTGCATCGCGTTGGTTGCAGGCGCGAGCGGCCGATCGCCCCGCCTGGTTCAGGAGTCGCGCCCCGCCCGTCCTCGTTTAGCACCACTTGAAGCTTCGCCGCACTCTTGCGGCGATTTTCCGGTATGCAACGAGGAGATTTTCCATGTCCATTCGATCCCTGGCGGGCAGCGCTTTGCTGCTCGCGTTCTGCCTCGCGGGCGAAGTCCATGCCGCCAGCGACGCCGATCTCGCCGCCATCCGCGACGAAATCCGTCAGATGAAGGAAGTCTACGAGGCCCGCATCCGCGCGCTCGAACAACGGCTGACGACGGCCGAGGCCGCCACGGCACAGGCGACGACCAGCGCCGCGCCGGTGGCCGCAGGCCCGGCAGGGGCGCCGACCGCAACATCCGTCGCGGCGGCGCCGGCGCCGGCCGCGGCCAAGGCGTCGGGTATCAACGCGTTCAATCCTGCGATCTCGGCAGTATTGCAGGGCGCGTACATCAACCTGTCGCAGGACCCGGACCAATACGCGCTGAGGGGTTTCGCGCCCAGCGGCGACATCGGGCCCGGACCGCGAAGCTTCAGCATTGCCGAATCGGAGCTGACACTAAGGGCCAGCGTCGACGACCAGTTCGCCGGCGCTCTGACGTTTTCTCTGGAGCCGGACGATTCGGTGGCAGTAGAGGAGGCGTACGGCGTGGCGACGGGGTTGCCCTACGGCATCACGCCGAAGTTCGGACGATTCTTCTCGGGCCTCGGGTACCAGAACGAGCAGCACCAGCACGTCTGGGACTTCTACGACGCACCGCTGGTTTATCAGGCGTTCCTTGGCGGCCAGTACACCAACAACGGCGTGCAGGTGAAATGGGTCGCGCCGACCGACACTTACATCGAGTTGGGCGGCGAGTTGGGCAGTGGCGATGGCTATCCGGGCAATTCGCGCAACAAGAACGGCATCGGCAATGGCGTCGTCTATGCACACGCAGGTGGCGATGTCGGGGCGAGCAACAGCTGGCGCGCAGGGCTGTCGTACCTGCAGACCGCCGCCAAGGATCGCGATTACACGCAGCAGGACCTGTCCGGCAACGACACCCAGGTCAGCTTCACCGGCAGGAGCCAGGTGGCCATCGCCGATCTGGTCTGGAAGTGGGCGCCCAACGGCAACGCACAGCAACGCAATCTGAAGCTGCAGGGGGAATATTTCTGGCGGCGTGAGCGTGGGGATCTCACCTATGATGCCGATGGCGCGCTCGCCCTCACCCAGGTCGGCGATTACCGGTCGACCCAAAGCGGCTTCTACGCACAGGGCGTGTACCAATTCATGCCGTACTGGCGCGTGGGGGCGCGCTACGACTGGCTGAATCCGGGAAGCGTCGACTACGGCGTGAACGGCGCGTTCCTCGCCGACACGTCATTCAATCCGCAACGCGCCGCCGTGATGCTGGATTACACCCCGTCGGAGTTCAGCCGCTTTCGCGTGCAGTACCAGCAGAGCAAGGTGCAGCCCGGCCTAACCGAC
>JANNKR010000193.1:0-13546 GCA_031396395.1 Betaproteobacteria bacterium | reverse complement strand
GGGCGATGGATACACGCGCTTGCCGTCAGCTACACCGTAGGGATAAAGCATCTGACCGGACGCCCGATCGACGACGCGAATGCCCTCCATGGAACGCGGAAAGACTTCGCGCAATTTTTCACCGACGGCTTCGTACACGCCCTGTATATCGAGTTCGCCGGCCAGCGCCTGCTGGACCGCGTTGATCACCGCGAGTTCGGCATTGCGCTGTTCGGTTTCCTTCAGCAGCCGCTGCGTCTCGTCGAAGAGGCGGGCGTTTTCCAGCGCCACGCCCATGGAGGCGGCCACCGTGGTGAGCAGGCGCACGGCGGCGTCGTCGAAGGCATGCTCGCGTTCCAGGTCTTCGATTGCGACAAAGCCAAGCACGCGCTGTCCACCAATGACCGGCACCGTCACCACCGATTGGCTACGTTTGGTGCCGGGCAGGCACAGCACGTCCTGGGCCTCCTGCTCGGCCCAGTTGCCTGACACCACCACAGCGCGCTCTTGCAGCACACGCTGGATGGCCAGGCCTGCCTCAGTCACCGGCAGCATCATGCCGGGGGTTCCGTGCACACCATTGTAAAATCCGTAGTCAAGGCGCAGGTGGTCGGACGCTTCGTCCCACCACCAGATGCACATGTCCGGCGAGCCGAACACCTCGCGCAGCTTGTCGCCCACCACGTTCACGATGGCCTGGAAATCGAGCACGGCCGCCATGCCTTGCTGGATGCTGCTGATCACCGCCAACTCGGTGTTGCGCTGCTCGGTTTCCTTCAGCAGCCGCTGCGTCTCGTCGAAGAGGCGAGCGTTCTCCAGTGCCACGCCCATGCTCGCCGCGATCGTCGATAGCAATCGAACTTCGGCCTCGCCGAAGGCATTTTCGCGCTGGTGATCCTCCAGTTGGATCGACCCGACAAAGCGGTCCCCGCAGACAATGGGTACGAAAACAATGGAAAGCGCTTCATCGGTGCCTGGCTCTGTCGGTATTTGCCAGGCTTCCCCCTCGGAACGGTTGTTCTGGACGAAAGGCTTGCCCGCGACAAGGGTGTCAAACAAGCGTTGGATGGGCGTGCCGGCCTTCGGCCACCAGGGCCCCAGATGCAATCTTTTGCCATGCTCATAGCTGTACACATGGTGCATGAGGTCAGCGTGGGGATCCTTCAGGTTGATGCTGAGATCCTGGGACCCGAAGACCTCGCGCAGCGTGTCGCCGACCAGATCGACGATGGCCTGGAAAGTCATCGCGGCGGCCATACCCTGCTGGATGCTGTTGATCACTGCCAGCTCGGCGGCGCGCGCTTCGGTCTGTGCATTGGACACCTGCAATTCCTCGGTGCGCTGTGCAACCTTTGCCTCGAGCCCCTGCGACCACTGCGCATTGTCCAGGGCCACTGCCGCCTGGCTCGCGAGCATGGCCATCATGTCGCGGTCGGTGTCGTGGAAGCGGCCGAAAATGCCGTCAATGTCGAGATACAGGTAGCCCAGCAGCCGCTGCTGCGCGATCAGCGGCGCGATGATCCGCGAGCGCTGGTCGAGTGCCTTGGCACGTGGCGGCGTGTAGTCGAGGAGGGCGGTGCGGGTACGGTGTGCCTGTTGCAGGTCGGGCGCGAGCGAAGCCAGCAGCGCTGCCGCATCCTCGCCCTTGGGCACCAGCGAACCGGCCAGTTGCAGGCCGTGCGGCGTCTCCAGCACCAGCAGGACGCGCTCGGCGCCGCTTAACTCGGTGGCTTCGTCGATCAGGAATTCGTGCAACTCCGCGGCATAGCGCAGCTCATTGAGGCGCAATCCGGTATCGGCCAGCCGCTCGAAGGGTTCCCGCAGGTTCGACTTGCCCTGCAGATGCGGTATGCGCTTGGGGAGGCCCGTCTTGCGCTTGTGCGCATCCGCGAGCCACGCAGCGACGACGCGCGAGTTGTCGTCGACTTTATTGAGAAAATTGCGACGCAGACCTTCGTCGGTGACGTCGACAATCTGCTGGACGACTAAACGGTAGGCGACGGTCAGGGCCCTGCGCGCCGCTGCCGGACTGCCGTTGGCCGCCAGCGTCTGCCAGTGAAGCCACCACAGATGCACGGCGTCGACATTCTCCATCACAGCAAAATCGTGTTCGCGATGGATCGTCGTGGCTCGGTCTGTAGCCATCAGCGCTGCCGAGGCATGGCCGAGGCCGAGCTCCGCTTCCGCGAGGCAGACCAGTATCATGATTTCCGGTCCGTCAGCGTCGTTGCCTTGGACCGCGCGCAGGGCTTGCTCCAGGAGCCGCTGCGCGGCCGCAAAATCTGCTTCCCACAGGGCTATCTGACCATAGATATTCGGACTGATAGCATCCCGCAGTGCATCGTTGACCTGCTCCCACAGGGCGCAGGACGATTCGGCATGGCGCCTTGCCTGTGGCAGGTTGCCCAGGCGCATTTCCACTTCGGCCAGGTTCCAGTAGGCCGACGCGCTGGTCGACAGCGCGCCGCTTTGGCGGTTGAGGTCGAGGGCACGCTGGAGTTCGCGCCGGGCACGCCGATCCTGCCCGAGTTGCATATAGGCGATGCCAAGATTGTTCGCAATGTTGGCCCGGCCGCGCTTGAATCCTGCGGCGGTATAGGCGGCGCGGGCATTTTGCAGCAGGCGGATGGTCACTGCGAGATCCCGCTCGACGAAGGTCAGCACGTTCGACGCGTTGCCTATGCCGATGAGATCGCCGCAATGCTCGGCAAGCGCCAGTGCCTTGTGCGCCGCGTCGCTGGCTTCAACGGCGCGACCTTGTCCGCGGCGCCCTGACGCAACGACGTTCCATGCGCGTCCTTCCCCAAGCGGGTCGCCAAGTTTCCTGAACGAGCGCACTGCTAGTGCCGCCGTTTGCGCAGACTTGCCATGCTCTCGATGGCGTTGCTGTGCCTGGGCGAGGCGCAACAGGCTCACGGCCTCAAGCGCTGGCCGTCGACTTTGCCGGGCGGCCTTGAGTGCCTCTTCGGCCGTCGCCAGCGCGAGTCGCGATTCGCCCGTTTGACTCTCGACCACCGAGCGGCGATTGAGTGCCTGCGCAAGTAAACCGGCATTCCGACTGCGTCGAGCGGCCGCCACCATCACCTTCGCGTCGGCTTCGGCGGCCGCCAGGTCGCCCAGGATATCGAAACTTTCGGCCCGCGCATCGAGCAGGTCGAGGCGGGCGGCAACCGGGAGTCCCTTGGCCGCGAGGGCTTTGGTGGCCACGTCGATGGCTCGCGCGTGCTCGCCGATGGCGGCAAGCCCGGCTGCCTCTGCAGCCGCAGCATTGGACGGGGCGCCGCGCGGCTTGGCCCTGGTCTTTCGCCGCGGCCCCTTCAGTTTCTGCAATTCCGGCATCAGCCGCTCACGGACCTTGTCGATGGGGGGGCGATCGCATGGCAGAGCGGGCTTCACGCGCGATCCAAGTGCCGCAAATTACCATGCGTGACAACCGGTCGGCAAAAAATGCGACAGCACGCTGCCCGCGCTTCGGGCGAAGGCAGGGGGCATTCGTCCCTTGTCAGGGTCGCCCACGCGTGTTCACGCCAACGATCGCGCGGCGCGTCGGGGAGGGCGATGCCGCTGGGCTTGTCAGGCCTTCCTGACCCGCGCGCTGCACCAGCCCTTGGCATTTACCTGCTTGCCGGCAAAGATCGCGCATGGCGCCCAAGCATCGGCGACCTTCGCCGCCGCATCCTGCGGACGTGGCGCGTCAGGTCGGCAGCGGCGCCGTCCCCGTCATCTGGTCGTGACGCAGGAAGTACTTGCGGGCCATCGCCACGAGCTGCGGATCCGTCGGGTGGTCGACTACCTCGGTGCCGACGATATGGCGTCCGACTTCCGGGCGATGCTTGTCGCAGTAGCGCTTGAACTCTGCATGCGCCTGTCCGGAACCGACGACCAGCACTTCGGACACGCCGGCCAGCGCGTCCGCGACGCCGCCATAGAACTCATGCTCGCTGCGCACGTTGCTGCCGTGCTGCCGCGTGTAATGCACCTGGGCCTTGATTGTCTGCGTCTGCACGTGCTCGGCGTCGAAGTGGACGATGGTCGCGTTTTTGTGATCGATGCGAACAACTGCGTGGAGTGGGGTCATGGATGCCGTTTCTTGAAGTTGAGTGATGGTCTGTTGGGCGAGCCGGGCAAACCTGATTCGGCCGGTCAGATGGACGGGCGGTGGGCGGGTCCACGTGAAGATTCAAACGCGGTCTGACAGGCGACGCAACGCGTTGCCTCCGGACTGTGCTGCAGGCGCGCGAAGGGAATTTCCTCACCGCAATCGGCGCACAGGCCGTACTTCCCGCCTTGCAGGCGCAGCAGCGCTTCCTTGACCGCGCGGAGTTCGTTCATGTCCTGGTCGCTGCGCGCCAGGTCCACTTCGCGGTCCGCATCGCGCGCGGGTGCGTCGTCGCCGTCCTGCAGCAGCACTTCGCGGGCATGCTCCACGCGGGTGCTGCCGCCTAGTTCGGCAGCGATCTGGCGTTCGAGATCGACCTGACGTTGCTCCAGTTCGGAAGTCAGCAACGCGCGTTGGGCGAGCGTGAGGTGGGTGCTCATGACAATTCCCTCCTTGGGACTTCATCATCCGCTGTTTCGCGGCGGGACGTCTTGACCGAAGTCAACACTAAGGACGCCATGGGGTGGCGTCACCCGGGTGGGCGGGCCTCGGCGGCAACGACTGCCGCCACGTTCGCCCGATCACTGGCGATCCGGCCATCGACGAGATCGATGATGCGATCGCAACGCTGCGCCAGCCGCGGGTCGTGGGTGACGATCAGGAACGCGGTGCCGCGCTCGCGATTGAACTTGCGCATCAATGCAAATATGTCGTCGGCAGCGTGGGTGTCGAGATTGCCCGTAGGCTCGTCGGCCAGGACCAGCGGCGAGCCAAGCGCAAGCGCACGCGCAATGGCAACGCGCTGCTGCTGGCCGCCGGAGAGCTTGCGCGGCAGATAGTCGAGGCGATCGCCCAGACCGACATCGCGCAGCAGGTCACGCGCGCCTTCGCGCTGCGCCGGGGTGGGCGGACCGACGGCGATGAGTCGTGGCAACAGCACGTTCTCGGTGGCGGTGAACGCCGGCAACAAATGATGGAACTGGAACACGAAGCCGATGGCGTTGCCGCGCAGCGCCGTGAGCTCGTCATCGGCGAGCGCGCCGGTCGACTGGCCGGTGATCGTGTACGACCCGTCTGTCGGCGGCTCCAGCAGCCCGATCAGGTTCAACAGCGTGGACTTGCCCGATCCTGAAGGCCCGATCAGGGCGGCGAATTCCCCGGCGTGCAGGACGAGGTCGATGCCATGCAGCACCTCGACCTCGACCTCGGTCCCCACGCCATAGCTCTTGCGAATGCCGGCGAGTTCAATCAGTGGCGTGCCCATGGTCACATCCGGATGGCCTGGGCGGGGTCGAGCGCCGCGGCGCGCTGCGCGGGCGCGACGGCGGCGAGCACGCCGCACACGATGGCGCCAACGGTGGCGATGACGAAGAGCTCGGGCCCGATCACGAGGTCGAACAGCGGCGTACCGTCGGCATTGCGCGCCAGCTTGAGAAACACGGCAATCATGGTTGCCGCCAGGGCGCAGCCGAGCAGCGAGCCGAAAAGCGCGACCATCGCGCCCTGCAGCAGGAAGACCCGGCGCACCTTGGCCCGCGGCGCGCCCATGGCCCGGAGGATGCCGATCTCGCGGCGCTTCTGCACCACGGACACCACCAGCACGCTGGCGATGCCGAGCACGACGATGACGACGACGAAGAGCCGGATCATGCGCGTGGTGATCGTCTGCGCGTTGATCGCGGCCAGCAGCTGGGCGTTGGTCTGCATCCACGACTCGACGGTCAGGCCGGTCTTGGCCGCCAGTTGCTTGGCGATCGACTCGGCGTCAAAGAGGTCGGTGACGGTCAGGTCGAGTTGTGACACGCCGCCGGGGAGTTGCAGCAGGCTCTGGCCCGTGCGCAAACCCACGTATACGGTGCGCCGGTTCATGTCGCGTACGCCCAGGTCGACAATGCCGGTGACCGTGAAGGTATCGCCGGTGACGACTTCGTCATTCGCGGTGATGAGACGAACGCGATCGCCGACGCCGATGCCGAGATCCAACGCGAGGTCGCGGCCCAGCACGGCTTCGCCCGGCTGGACGCGAAATTCGCCGCCGACGAGCTTGTCGCCGATCGAGACGATGCGGTTGTAGCGTATGGGATCGATCCCGATGATCGCAATCGACTTGCTGGCATCCCCGCGCACGGCAAAGCCTGGCCCGCTCACCATCGGCGACACGTCCACGACGCCGGGCGTGCGCGCAAGTTCGGCCTCGAGCGGCTCCCATTGATCGATCGAGCGCAGCCGCTGCGCGCGTGCCTCGACCTTGGGCATCGCGGTGTTGCCGGGCGGTGTCGGCCGTTGCACCTGCGCCATTTCCTCCGTCGGTCGCACCACGATGTGGGCCTGTGTGCCCAGCGTGCGGCGGATCGTGTTGGCCTGCAGGCCATTCACCAGCGCGGTGATAAAGATGAAGACGGCGACACCGGCCGCGACGCCGCCGACGATCAGCGCCGTCTGGAATCGGCCCTCGCGCAGGAAGCGCAGGGCAACCACCCATTCGAAGGGCATGGCGCCGGTGTCCGCAGTTATCGCGCGCGGACGCGCTGGCCGGGTTCGATGCCCGGCGTGAGGATAACCTCGTCGCCGGCCGCGATGCCGCTGACGATCTCCGTGCGCGCTGGCGTGCGCGCACCCAGGCGAATGGCAATGCGCTCGGCCCGGCCGCTGCGCAGCACGAGGACCCACGGCTCGGGCAGTCCGGCGTCCCGGACCGCGCCGGCGGGGACGACCGTGGCGTCGGCCTTGTCGGCAACGGCGACATCGATCGACACGGTCATGTCGGCGCGCAGGAACGCTGGTGGCGCGGCTACGCCGAACTTGGCTTCGACCGTGCCGCGCTGGGCATCGATACCCGGGGACAGGTATTCGAGCGTGGCGGGGAAGCGCTGTCCCGGGAAGGCATCCGCAGCGGCGATCGCGGTCTGGCCAAGCTTGACCAGGGACAGGTTCTTTTCGTCGATGAGCGCCGTCAGGCGAGTGGGTCCGTCCTGCGCCACGATCATCAGGCGCTTGCCTGGCTGCACGATGTCGCCCGGCTCGACCGTGCGATCAAGAATGGTGCCGTCACCCGGCGCCAGGATGCGCGTCTGGCCAAGCTTTGCGGCCGCGGCGTCGCGGACCGCTCGCGCCTGCAGCAACTGGTCGTCGAGCCGCCGGCGCTCGACGCCGGTGGCACTGTTGCCGCCAGCGGTGGCGCGCGCGGACTCGAGTTGGCTCCTGGCGATGGCCAGCGCGCGGCGCGACTCGTCCACGCGCGCCTCGCCGATGAAGCCCTGCTTGTATAGTTGTTCCTGCCGTGCTGCGTCGCGCTCCGCGACACGATGGGTGGCTTCCGCCTGGGCCAGCAACTGTCCGGCATTGGGCGCCGCCATCTCGCTCCATTGCTGGATACGGGTCAGCGCCGCCGCTTCGGCGGCCCGGGCCTGGGCCAGCGCGGCGGCCAACTCGGCCTGCTCGAGTTCGATTAGCAACGCGCCGGCCTTCACGTGGTCGCCTTCATCGGCGGCCACGCGCTGTACGCGGCCGGTGATCGCGGCACCGATGTCGGACTTGGCCGGCGCCAGCACCCGGCCGCTGACCACGACCGACTGGGTGATCCGCGTTTTCTCGACGCGCGCAACGTCGACGGGCGTGGGACGCGTGAGCGCAAATGCCAGCGCCACGGCAGCAAGAAGCGCCAGCGCGATCACGGCGATGACAGGGCGGGAGATGCGGATAGCGGACATGGCAGAGGACTATTGTGCCAAGTCCTGCGCGAGGCGTGCGAGCAATTCGCCGCGTGCAGCCGCGCCCGGCGGGCCCTCGACACCTGGCGGCGTACGCAAACAGGGCCCTGTGAACGGCCGCAAGGGCAAGCGTCCAGTGATGGCATCATCAGTCATGTCCCGGGTATTCTAGTCGTGCAGCGCGTTGGAAACGTTGCGCCCGCGCAAGGGCGGCGTCGGCGTCGGCCCATCCCCCACGGAAAGTACCCGCATGTCCTCAGCGTCAACCGCACTCCAGCGCCTGCGCCGTCTTCGCAACGTGTTTGGCCCATCGGCCGAACGCAACAAGCGGGCGCTGATGCTGGAGTTGCGTGCCACACGCCTGACCACGCATGCGCAGGCGCTCGCGTTGCACGAGGACCTGCTCTTCATTTGCGCGTTCCCCGGGACGCGACCCGCGCGCCTTCTGGCGCGTCGCATGCTGGCGGAAACAGCGGCGCGACTGCAGCGCCTGCCGAAGGTGCAGCGCCAGCAGGCCGATGATTCCGGCATGGCGGGGTCGACGACACGTCATGTGTTTCCGTATCCGCTGCTGCGCTGGCTCACGCGAGCCGTGCCGTCCGACGTGGAAATCGACTGGCGGACGTTCGACGATCCATCCCGCCTCGACCCGCTGGTGGGACTCCTGCTGCGCGATGCCGAGCGCGAAGGCTTCGAAAGCGGCGAATTCGGCACCCGCGACTGGATCCGCCTCGCCCGGCCCGGCCACGCGCGCACCGACCTCGAGTGGCTGGCCGCAGGAGGCGCCGCAACGCCGGGGGTGGCGCACTGGCTGGAGGCGGAGTGGGACCGGGCGGAGGTTCCGCTGGAGTGGAAGTTGCGCGATGCGCGCTGGTGCGCCACGCACAATGCCCTGAGGATGCCCTCGCTGGCGTGCCGCACCGGCATGCGCCGCCCGCCACCCGACGCCATCGCGGAGGTTGCGCGTCCGCTGCCGTCCATCGAACGATTGCCGCGACCCCGCGCCCGGCGCCTGATCAGTGTCGCGCGGGCAGCGCTGGCGGCGCGAACGCGTGAAGTCAATGCGATGACCTATCCCAACGTCGACGAAGTCTACTGGTGCGACCTGGGGGAGGGCACCGCGCTGGCGGTGATCGGCATTGCGCCGGACCAACGGTTGACGCTCGAGACGAATACCGGATTTCTGCTATTCGCCAATGGCATTCCCATCGGTTATGGCGGCGTGACCCCGCTTTTTCGCCAGGCCAACACCGGTATCAACATCTTCGACCCCTACCGCGGCAGCGAGGCAGCATTCCTGTGGACCCAGATGCTGCGGGCGTTTCGTACGCTGTTCGGCGTCGATCGATTCGTGATCAACGCCTATCAGTTCGGGGCAGGCAACGCCGAGGCGATACAGAGCGGCGCGTTCTGGTTCTACTATCGACTGGGGTTTCGTCCCAGCGGTGCGGCGGCACGCCGCCTCGCAGCGCGTGAGTCTGCACGGATGGCCGCGGACCGGCGCTATCGCAGCGACACGAAGACGCTGCGCGCGCTGGCCACCGGGGACCTTTTCCTCGACCTGCCGGGCTTCGACCCTGCGGACCACTTCGACGAAGCGTTGCTCCCGCACGCGGGGGCGATCGCGGCACGCCAACTGGCGCGGCAAGACACGTGGTCGCGCGGCGAGGCGCTGCAACGGGTCGGGGCAGGCGTGGCGCGCGATCTCGACGTGCGTGACCTGACCCGCTGGACGGTCGCCGAGCGGCGCGGATTCGACTTGCTTGCGCCCCTGGTGGCGGGACTGACCGATCTTGCGGAGTGGGCCGGGCCGGAGCGCGCGGCGCTCGTGGCGATGATGCGCGCCAAGGGCGCGCTGCAGGAACGCGAGTTTGCGCTCGCGGCGCGGGCGGTACCGCGGTTCTTTCGCGGGATTGCGGCTGCCGCGCGGCAAGGTCCAGGTGACTGGCAAGGTGTCCCAGCCAGTTGACCGGCGTCAATGGTCACGCTGCCGGCAGGCGGTACACTCGCGGGATGGGCAATCCCAAGCACTGGAGCCTTGGCTCCAAGCTGATGCTGGTCGGCACGCCGTTCCTGTTGCTGGCGCTGCTTTCCATCGCGCTGACACTGTGGGTGTCGTGGCAACTCGACGGCGGCGCTGCGGCCGTCAACGAAGGCGGGCGCATGCGCATGCAGGCGTACCGCATGGCGCTGGCGATCGGGACTAACGAACGAGAGCCTTTGCCTCGGCATGTCGCGGAATTCGACCGCAGCATTGCGCTGCTGCGCCATGGCGATCTTGAGCGTCCGTTGTTCGTGCCGTGGGACGAAGCCGTGCGGGAACGCTTTGCCGTGGTGGAGCGCGACTGGACGGGGTTCAAGCAGCGATGGGCCACGGGACCCGCGGCTGTCAATGCCGGATTGCGCGACGATACCGCAGCCTTTGTCGCGAACATCGACGGCCTGGTCGCCTCCATCGAGCACCACATGTCCACCTGGACCACGGTGCTGCACCTGCTACAGATGGCGATGATGGTGTTTGCCGTGGTTGGCGCCGCGCTGTTGCTCTACATGGGGTACCTGTTCGTGCTGGAACCGGTCGGGCTCCTGAAGCAGGCGATCGAACGCATCCAGCGCGGCGATCTCGCGGCACGGGTCGATCGTGTCACCACCGACGAGTTCGGCACCTTGGCCGACGGCTTCAACGGGATGGCCGAGCATCTGCAGTCGATGTATGGCGACCTCGAGGCCAAGGTGGCGGCCAAGACGGCGGAACTCGAGGAAAAGCGGGAACGGCTGGAGGCGTTGTACGACGTCACTGCGCTGGTGGCCAAGGCCACGACGCTGAAGGAGCTCGCCGGCGGATTTGCCCAGCGCGTGGGTCGGGTTGCGCGCGCCGATGGCGTGGCCGTGCGCTGGTCCGACGAGGCCAACGAGCGCTACCTGATGCTCGCGGCAGAGGGCCTGCCTGCCACCATGGCCGACGGCGAGCAGTGCGTGCATGCGGACGCCTGCCACTGCGGCGTGCGGCGCCCCCCACCCGGGGCGCGCGTCATCCCGATCAGCACGATGGCGCCATCGGGCATGTCGCACTGCGCCGATGCCGGGTTTGAAACGCTGGTGTCGATACCGGTACGCCTGCACCAGCGCGTGATGGGCGAAGTCGATCTCTTCTTTCATGCGCAGGTCACGCCATCCCCAGCGGAGCGGTCGCTGCTGGAGGCATTGACGGCGCATCTCGCCGGTGCGATGGAGAATCTGCGGCTCAACGCGCTTGAAAAGGAAGCCGCGGTCGCGCAGGAGCGCACGTTCCTCGCACGCGAACTCCACGATTCGATCGCGCAGTCGCTGGCCTTCCTCAGGATCCAGGTGCAGCTGATGCGCGACGCCATTGACAGCGGGGACGCGGATCAGGTCGAGCGCACGCTGGCGGAGATCGACGTCGGCGTACGCGAGAGCTACAGCGACGTGCGCGAGCTGCTGGTCCACTTCCGTACGCGGGCCAACGCGGAGGACATCGAGCCGGCTCTGCAGACGACGCTGCGCAAGTTCGAGCACCAGAGCGGATTGAAGGCAATCATGCAGATGCAGGGGCACGGAATTCCACTGGACCCCGACCTGCAGATCCAGGTGCTGCACATCCTGCAGGAGGCCTTATCCAATGTCCGCAAGCACGCGCACGCGACCACGGTATGGATGGACGTCGCCCAGCAGCCGCGCTGGCGCTTCGAGATCCGCGACAACGGCGTCGGCTTTGCGGGTGGCGGCGACCATGCCGGAGAAATGCATGTCGGACTGCGCATCATGGCCGAGCGTGCCGAGAAGTTGGGCGCCACGCTCGACATCCTGTCGAGACCCGGTCACGGCACGTCCGTGGTGTTGACGCTGCCGGTGACCGAAGACCATCTGACGGTCTCTGCCGCGCCGGCAGCAAGCGTGATCGCGGTGCATTGATTCCGATGTCCGTGCCATCGCCGACGCCGATCCGGATCCTGGTGGTCGACGATCACACGCTGTTTCGACGTGGCCTGATCGCGCTGTTGGCACGCGATCCGCAATTGCATGTGGTCGGTGACGCAGCGGACGCTGGCGAAGCGCTGCGCCGGACGCAGGAGTTGCAGCCCGATCTTGTGTTGCTGGACAACCACCTGCCCGGGGTCAACGGCGTGGATGCGCTGCCTGCATTGCGCGACGCCGCGCCGCACGCGCGCATCCTGATGCTGACCGTCAGCGAAGATGAACAGGATCTGGCCGCTGCGCTGCGGGGCGGGGCCTGCGGCTATCTGTTGAAGACGATGGAGGGCGAGGCGTTGGTCCAGGCCATTGCGCGGGCGATGCAGGGCGAATCGGTCGTGGCGCAGGAGATGACCGGGAAGCTGTTCGCTGCATTTCGGGACGCCTCAGGCGCGTCGACGAGTGAGGCGGCCGCCGCAGTGCCGTCGCCGCTTGCGTCGCTGTCGCCGCGCGAGCACGAGATCCTGCGCGGCATCGCGCGCGGAGCCAGCAACAAGGAAATCGGTCGCGAGCTTGGCATCGCGGAGACCACGGTCAAGATCCACGTACAGCACGTCCTGCGCAAGCTCGACGTCGCCTCGCGGGTGCAGGCAGCGGTGATCGCCACCGCACACGGACTGGCCTGATCCCGGAAGCCGTCCGTCAAGGGCGGCCCTGTAGTTCCAATGGAGGATGCCGGGTACCCCGGGCATCCTCCTTTTGCATGCATTCGATGCACCGACGGAAGGATATTGCACCGCAGCGACCCGCTCTAGACTCACCTGCATGAACGGGAAAGGGTCGAGATCATGAGCAAGAAGCGGCAGGGGTTGTCGGTGTTGATCGTCAGCACGCTGGCGTTCACCGTTTGTTTCATGGTGTGGATGATGTTCGGCGTGATCGGCATCCCGATCAAGAAGATGCTGGACCTCAATTCCACGCAGTTCGGACTGCTCACGGCCACACCCGTCCTGACAGGATCGCTTATCCGGGTACCACTCGGGATGTGGACCGACAAGTTCGGCGGTCGCATCGTCATGTTCCTGTTGATGCTGTCCTGCGTCGTGCCGATCTGGCTCATTTCCTATGCCACCGAGTTCTGGCACTTCCTGGTGCTCGGACTCTTCGTCGGCGTGGCCGGCGGTTCGTTTTCGGTGGGCACGCCGTACGTCGCCCGCTGGTTCCCGCGCACACAGCAGGGTTTTGCGATGGGCATCTACGGCGCCGGCAACTCGGGTGCCGCCGTCAACAAGTTTGTAGCACCCGCGTTGCTGGTGGCGTTCGGGTGGGCCCTTGTCCCGCAGGTGTATGCGGCGATCATGCTTGGTACGGCCGTCCTGTTCTGGATGTTCAGCTACTCCGATCCGCACCACCTGGTCGACTCGAAGATCACGTGGCGCGAGCAGATGGAGGCGTTCAAGGATCCCAAGGTCTGGAAATACTGCCAGTACTATTCGATCGTATTCGGAGGCTATGTCGCGCTGAGCCTGTGGATGGTGCAGTACTACGTCGGCGAGTACGGCATGGACATCCGCGCGGCGGCACTGCTGGCAGCATGCTTTTCGTTGCCGGGAGGCGTGCTGCGCGCGATGGGCGGATGGATGTCCGATAAGCTCGGCGCGCATGCGCTGACATGGTGGGTGCTGTGGGTGAGCTGGATCTGCCTGTTCATCCTGTCCTACCCGCAGACCGATTTCACGATCACGACGATCGACGGCCCCAAGACATTCCATGTCGGCCTCAACGTCTGGGTATTCACCCTGCTGATTTTCATCCTCGGCATCGC
>JANNKR010000134.1:0-2058 GCA_031396395.1 Betaproteobacteria bacterium | reverse complement strand
GGCGCCGGCCAAGGCCGCCGCACCCGCCCCCGCGCCTGCCGCCGCCCCGCCCGCAGCACCCAAGGCCGAGGCCGGCAAGGCCGCTGCACCTGTCGCCGCTGCTGCACCGATGAAAGCCGACGACAAGAAGGCGACCAAGGAAGAAAAGCCGTCCAAGGAAGCCATCGCCAAGGACAAGTCGGACAAGGCGGCCAAGGATAAGGCCGATAAGGCTGCGAAGGACAAGGCCGAGAGTACGAAGAAGTAGCGCTGCAGCAAGCGGTTCAAGGCGGCTCCTGGCGCCACGGTGCATTGCGCACCGCGGCAGCAGGGGCCGCTGTTTGCATGGCGCGCGCCGAGCGCGTCGGCGACGCGGCTACAATCGAGCGATGAATGCAACGCCCGCCGACGGGATCCCCGCCTATCCGACGCTCGAAGCCTCAATCGGCAACACGCCGATGGCGCGCCTGCAGCGCATGCCGGGCATCACGACCAATGTGATCCTGGGCAAGCTCGAAGGCAACAATCCAGCCGGGTCGGTCAAGGATCGCCCGGCGATGGCCATGATCGTCGGGGCGCAGGCGCGAGGCGAGATCAAGCCAGGCGACACGCTGATCGAGGCAACGTCGGGCAACACCGGGATCGCGCTGGCGATGGCGGCCGCCATCAAGGGCTACCGGATGGTGCTGATCATGCCCGACAACCTGTCGGTGGAACGACGCCAGACGATGACGGCGTTCGGCGCGGAGTTGATCCTGGTCACCAAGGCATTGGGCATGGAAGGCGCACGCGACCTGGCCGAGCGCATGCAGGCCGAAGGCAAGGGCAGGATCCTTGACCAGTTTGCCAATCCCGACAATCCACTTTCGCACTACCGCGGCACCGGGCCGGAAATCTGGCGCGATACCGGCGGGCGCATCACGCACTTCGTGTCGGCGATGGGCACCACTGGCACGATCATGGGCGTCTCGCAATTCCTGAAGGAAAGGAATCCGGCGATCACGATCGTGGGCGCGCAACCCGCGGAGGGCGCGTCGATTCCCGGCATTCGCAAGTGGCCCGAGGCCTATCTGCCGAAGATCTTCGACGGCAAGCGTGTCGACCGCATCGAAGCGGTCACGCAACTGGAGGCCGAGGAAACCACGCGACGGCTGGCGCGGGAGGAGGGCATCTTCTGCGGGATTTCGGCCGGTGGCGCGTGCGCGGTCGCGCTGCGCATCGCGCGGGAGGTGCGCGATGCGACGATCGTGTTCATCGTCTGCGATCGCGGTGACCGCTACCTTTCCACCGGCGTGTTTCCCTGATGCCGCCGATACTGGTTTTCGATATCGAGACGGTGCCGGACATTGCAGGCATCCGGCGGATCAATGACGTGCCGGCGGCGCTGAGTGATGCCGACGTGCACGCGTGGTTCACGCAGAAGCGGCGCGCGGCGTCGGGCACGGACTTCGCGCCGCTGTACCTGCAGAAGGTGGTCTCCATCGGGTGCGCATTGCGGACGCCCCAGGATTTCAGGATCTGGTCGATCGGCGAGCTGGATGACCCGGAGCCGGAGCTGATCCGTCGCTTTTTCGACGGCATCGACCGCTTCACGCCGCAGCTCGTCTCCTGGAACGGCGGCGGCTTCGACCTGCCGGTGCTCAATCACCGCGCGTTGATCCACGGCATCGTTGCCGAAAAATACTGGGACTGGGGCGACCAGGACCGCGATTTCAAATTCAACAGCTACCTTGGCCGCTACCACACGCGTCACCTTGACCTGATGGACGTGCTGGCGATGTTCCAGCCGCGTGCCAGCGCGGGTCTGGACGCCATCGCGCGGCTTTGCGGCTTCCCCGGCAAGCTTGGCATGGACGGCAGCGAAGTGGCCGCCGCAGTGGCGCGGGGCGACCTGGCGGACGTGCGCAACTACTGCGAATGCGATGTGCTCAACACGTATCTCGTCTATCAGCGCTTCCGCCTGATGCGCGGCGAACTGTCGGCGGGTGAGTATTCGACGGAAATCGCACTCGTGCGCGAGCGTATCGGTGCATCCTCCGCGCCGCACTGGCAGGCATTCATCGCGGCGTGGACCGTCGC
>JANNKR010000131.1:0-49116 GCA_031396395.1 Betaproteobacteria bacterium | reverse complement strand
GCCTGCTTCAGCATCGGGCCGCCCGTGGCGTCCATGCCGCCGTAGAAAACGGCGTCCGGTGCCTTGCCCTTCATCTTGGTCAGGATGGCCTTGAAGTCGGTGGCCTTGTCGTTGGTCTTTTCGCGCGCGACGATCTGGATGCCGGCGGCCTTCAGGGTCTTCTCGACCTCGTTGGCCAGGCCTTCGCCGTAGGCGGTGGCATCGTCGGCGATCGCGACCTTCTTGAGCTTCATGCCACTCAGGTACTGGGCGACAGCGGGGCCCTGCTGGTCGTCACGGCCCACGGTACGGAACACGACCTTGAAGCCCTGTTCGGTCAGCTTGGGGTTGGTGGCGGAACCGGAGATCACGGGGATGCCGGCCTGGTTGTACACGGCCGACGCGGGGATCGTAACGCCGGAATTGAGGTGGCCGACGACGCCGGCGACCTTTGCATCGGCGAACTTTTGCGCGATGGTGGGTCCAAGCTTCGGATCGGCCTGGTCATCTTCGGCCATCAACTCGAACTTGATTTTCTTGCCGCCGAGCTTGATGCCCTTGGCATTGGCTTCATCGATCGCCAGGCGGACGCCGTTTTCGTTGTCCTTGCCGAGGTGGGCGATGCCGCCCGTCAGCGGGCCGGCGTGGCCGATCTTGACGACGACGACTTCTTCGACGGGCGCTGCGGGCGCCTTGGGGGCTTCGGCTTTCTTCGGCTCTTCCTTGCTGCAGCCATAAAAACTGACGAGCGCGGCCGCGACGAGCGAAAGGCCGAGCTTTTTGGACATATTCATTGATATCTCTCCGGAGCGAAAAGGGTAAAATCGGGAGTTGAGTGTGGGCAACAGAATATTATTACCCGGGCCGGCGGAGGTGTCAATTTGGCGATGCCATCCGAGCTGGTCCTGCCAGGTCGGACAGCGTAAACCTCCCCCTCAGGCCGCACTCTGTCGCCGCCGGCAGCACCTGGTCGCTCTCAGGTTGCCCGAACGACCGTGCGGCTGGGACAATGCGGACCCTGACGTAAAGCATTCGAATCCAGCACGCCGCCCAGACGCATCCAAACAGGGTGAAGGCGGCAACAACGGCACTTCCGGGGCCGATCGTCCCGGCGGCGCTGACTAGGGGAGAAGTCATGGCGTTTCGTTTCACGCGGCGGCGAACGATCGTCGCACTGGTAGCGTTGGTCCTGGTGGCGGGCATTGCGGGCGCCGTGGCGTCCCGGATAGCCAAGAAGGCGGAGGCCGCGCGCGAGAAGGAAAAGGCGGTTCCGGTGGCACTGGAATTCGCTCCCGGCGACCTGGCTTCGGTGGAAAGCCGCGCGCTCGGTCGCTGGCTCGCCGTGTCGGGGACGATGCTTCCGGTGCGCCAGGCCACCGTCAAGTCCAAGGTCTCGGGCGAGATCCGGCAGATCACCGTGCGCGAGGGCGAGGCCGTCACGGCCGGGCAGATGCTGGTCCGGGTCGATACGGCCGATCTCGACGCAAAGCTCCTGGAGCGCCAGGGGCAGCTCGAGTCCGCGCGTGCCCAGCTCACGATGGCGGAAAAGAACCTCAGCAACAATCAGAAGCTCCTGAAGCAGAGCTTCATCTCGCAGAACGCCTTTGACAACTCCGAATCCAGCCTCAATGTGTCGCTGGGCACCGTCAAGTCGGCGGAGGCGCAGGTGCGCCTGGCCCAGAACGCGCTGAAGGACGCGGTCGTCACGGCACCGCTCTCCGGCGTGGTGGCCAAGCGACATGTGCAGCCGGGGGAAAAGGTCGGCTTTGATGCGCCGCTCGTCACCGTGGTCGATCTGCGCGACATGGAACTGCAGGCACTGATCCCCGCGGTCGACATCCCCGAGATCAAGACCGGGATGACGGTCAGCCTCACGGTCGACGGATTCGGCGAGCGCAAGTTCACCGGCCGGATCGAGCGCATTGCGCCGTCCACCGAATCCGGAACGCGCGCCATCCTGGTGTTTGTCGGCATCCCCAACGCCGACGCCGCGCTGCGCGGCGGGATGTTCGCGACCGGACGCATCGCCTTGTCCGCCGGCGAAGCCGTGGCGTCGCTGCCGGCGTCGGCGATCCGCAATGAAGGCGGGCAGACCTTCGTGTGGACCATCGACGACGGCAAGCTGGTCAAGCGATCGGTGGCGATCGGCCGCCGCGACGAGGAGTCGGGTCGCGTCGAGTTGAAGTCGGCGCTGCCTGCCACGGTGAAGGTGCTGGCGGCACGCTTCGAGAACCTGAAGGAAGGCGCGCCGGCGCTGGTCAAGTCCGCGGTGTCCCCCGCACCCCGGCAAGGCTGATCGCCATGTGGATGACGCGTGTAGCGATCAACAACCCGGTCTTTGCCACGATGGTGATGGTGGCGATCTGCGTGCTCGGCATGTTTTCGTATGCGCGGCTGCCCGTCGAGCAGATGCCCGAGGTCAACCTGCCGTTCCTGATCATCCAGACGAGTTATCCCGGCGCGTCGCCCGAGCAGATCGAGGCGGACCTCACCAAGCCCATCGAGAATGCCGTCAACGGCGCGTCAGGCGTCAAGCTCGTCCGCTCGCTGTCGCTGGAGGGACTGTCCTCGGTGTTCGTCGAATTCCGCCTCGACACCGACATGACGCGCGCCATGCAGGACGTGCGCGACAAGGTGTCGCTGGTGCGCCCGACGTTTCCGCGTGATGCCAAGGACCCGCTCATCCTGCGCGCCGACAACGACAATCAGGAAGCAGTCGTGTCGCTCGCCGTCATGGCGAAGGAGACGTCGCTGCGCGAGCTCACGTCCATCACCGACCAGACGATCGTCAAGGGCCTGGAGAACGTGCCCGGTGTCGCGCGGATCGACGTCAACGGCAAGGTCACGCGGCAGATATTGATCCAGATGAAGCCCAATGCGCTCAATGCGCTGGGCCTCGGCATCGACCAGGTGATGAATGCCATCCGCCAGGCCAACCAGGACCTGCCGGCCGGCCGCATCTCGCGCGGGCAAAGCGACACCATCGTGCGCATCGAGGGCAAGATCAAGGATCCGGCGCAGTTCGGCCGGATCATCGTCGCCCAGCAGGGCGCGGGTCCCGTCTACCTGTCGCAGGTTGCGGAAGTGATCGACGGCGAGAAGGAAGAAACCTCGCTGGCACGCATCAACGGCCAGCGCTCGATCACCATCGACGTGTACAAGGCACAGGACGCCAACATCGTCGAGACGGGCCGGGGCATCGTCGCGGCGGTCGACGCACTCAAGAAGCGCCTGCCCAAGGACGTCGATCTGTCCGTGGTCTTCAACTCCGCCGAATCCGTCGAGAAAAGCGTCAATCGCGTCAAGAGCACCATCCTCGAAGGTGCTGCGCTGACGGTGCTGATCGTGTTCCTGTTCCTGCACAGCTGGCGCAGCACGGTGATCACCGGCCTCACGCTGCCGCTCTCCGTGATCGCCACGTTCATCGCGCTTTACGCGTTCAGCTTCTCGCTCAATTTCCTGACACTGATGGCGCTGTCCCTGTGCATCGGCCTCCTGATCGATGATGCGATCGTGGTGCGCGAAAACATCGTGCGGCACCTCGGGATGGGCAAGGACCACAAGACCGCCGCCCGCGAGGGCACCGAGGAGATCGGGCTGGCAGTGATGGCCACCACGTTCGCGATCGTCGCCGTGTTCGTGCCCATCGCCTTCATGAGTGGGATCATCGGCCGCTTCTTCTTCCAGTTCGGCGTCACCGTCGCCGTCGCCGTGCTGGTCTCGCTGTTCGTGAGCTTCACGCTCGATCCGATGCTGTCGGCCGTCTGGCACGATCCGCCGGGCACGCGCTTCAAGCGGGTGCCCTGGCTCGGCCGCTTCATGGACCGCGTGGAGGCAGGCATCGAGTGGGTGCACGAGCGCTACGGCGAGATACTCGAGTGGGCGCTCACGCATCGCAAGTCCGTGCTCGCGATTTCGCTGGTGGCGTTGGTTTCCAGTTTCGCGCTGGTGCCGCTGATCGGCACCGAGTTCGTGCCGCAATCGGATCGCAGCCTCATTTCGCTGCGGCTCAATTCGCCGGTCGGATCGAGCCTCGACTACACGGACGGCAAGGTCCAGCAGGTCGAGGCCGCGTTGAAGCAATTCCCCGAGATCGAATTGGCGATGACCACGGTGGGCACCGACGAGGGCCGCAACTATGCCCGCATCAACCTGAAGCTGGTGGATCGCAACCGGCGCGCGCTGTCCCAGGCGGAGCTGGAAAAAGCCATCCGCAAGGTGTTGCAGCCCATTGCCGGCATCGAACTCACTGTTGGATTCAATCGGCCGATCTTCGTCAACATCCTGGGCCCGGACCCGGAAACGCTCAACCGGCTCATCAACGATTTCAAGGCGCGCGTCGTCAAGGTGCCGGGCATCACGGATGTCGAGCTGTCGGAAAAAACACCCAGCCCCGCGCTGTCCGTGCGTCTCAACAATGACGCCGCCGCGGAGCTCGGCATCACCGTGCAGCAGGTGGGCGCAACACTGCGACCGCTCCTCACCGGCGACACAGTCACCTACTGGCTGGCGCCCGACGGGCAGAACTACGAGGTCAACGTGCGCCTGCCGAAGGACCGCCGCCAGCTCGCCACCGACCTGTTGAGCCTCTACCTCACCACCAACAAGCGTGGGCCGGATGGCGAGCCGCGGATGGTGCCGCTGCGCCAGGTGGCCGAGATCGTCGAGACCACCAGCCCGCAGACCATCCGCCGCGAGGAGTTGCAGCGCCGCGTGACGCTTTTCGCCAATGCCGAGGGGCGCCCGGCCGGCGACGTGGGCAGCGATGTCAACGCCATCGTCAAGGACTTCACGCTGCCGCCCGGTTACCGGTTCTCGGTGCGGGGGCAGCAGGAGCAGATGCAGGACTCGTTCAAGGCCGCGATGGCGGCGCTGGGCTTGGCCGTGATCTTCATCTACCTGATCCTCGCCTCGCAGTTCGCCAGTTACCTGCAGCCGGTGGCCATCATGGTGTCGCTGCCGCTGTCGCTGATCGGCGTGTTCCTGGCATTGCTGCTCACCGGGACTACGCTCAACATCTTCTCGATGATCGGCTTCATCATGCTGATGGGTCTCGTCACGAAGAACGCGATCCTTCTGGTCGACTTCGCCAATCGCGCCCGCCGCGCCGGGGCCAGCCTGCACGACTCGATGCTGCAGGCGGGGCAGGTACGCCTGCGGCCGATCCTGATGACCACGGGGGCAATGATCGGCGGGATGCTGCCGCTGGCGCTAGGGCTGGGCGAAGGCGGCGAAACGCAGGCGCCGATGGGCCGCGCGATCATCGGCGGCGTGATCACGTCGACGCTGCTCACGTTAGTCGTGGTGCCGGTGCTCTATTCCTATCTCGACGGCTGGTCCGAGCGACGCCGGGCCGGGCGCGGCGGCGGCGCGGACGTGGCCACGGCGGGCCCGGTGGCCGGCGCGCCCGGTTCCGCCGGGGAATAGCGGGGGTCCGCCAGCCATGTTCAGGTCTGCCCGTTGACGCCCGCCCGGGCGTCGCGGCATAATAAGTGACCGCGAGTCAGTTAATGATTGCCCTATCAAGTTTGGTCATGGACATCGAACAAGCCCGCTTCAACATGGTCGAGCAGCAGATCCGCACCTGGGAGGTCCTGGACCCGCAGGTGCTTGACCTCCTGTTCACCGTTCGGCGCGAGGATTTCGTGCCGCCGGCCTATCGTTCGCTGGCCTTTGCGGACGTCGAGCTGCCGCTGCCAGGCGGCGAGCGGATGTGGGCGCCAAAGGTCGAGGCCCGGGTGCTGCAGGCGCTGGCGTTGACGGGTCGCGAGTCCGTGCTGGAAATCGGCACCGGCAGTGGCTACTTCAGCGCACTCCTGGCCAGTCGCGCGGCGGACGTGCTGACCGTGGAAATCGACCCGGCTCTGGCTGCGGACGCGCGTGCGCGTCACGCCCGCCATGGATTCGCCAATGTCCGCGGCGAGGTCGGCGACGGCGCCCGAGGCTGGGGCAGGGATTACTTCGATGCCATCGTTCTTACCGGTTCGACGCCGCTCCTGCCACCAGCCTTCGTCCAGCAACTGAAGCCGGGGGGCCGTGTCTTCGCGATCGTCGGGGATTTGCCGATGATGACGGCGCGGCTGGTGCAATGGTCGGGACCCGATGCGTACCTCACGACGGACTTGTTCGAAACCGTGGTGGCGCCCCTCAAGCACGCGACCACGCCGTCGCGATTCCGGTTTTGATTCCGCAGCTTGCCCCCGCCGAGGTTGCCGGCTGGCGCGCCGACCACGCGCGTCCGGCGCCGGTGGTGGTCGATGTGCGCGAGCCGTGGGAATTCGCCCACTGCCGGATCGACGGCGCCATCAGCATGCCGTTGTCGCAACTGCCGGCGCGGTTGTCCGAGCTGCCGTCGGCGCAGGATCTCGTTCTCGTGTGTCATCATGGCAGCCGCAGCCAGCATGCGGCAATGTTCCTGGCTCGAAACGGTTTTGATCGTGTCTATAACCTTCGTGGTGGCGTCGAGGCATGGTCGCTCGAAGTCGACCCGTCGATGCCGCGCTATTGAGCCTACGGAAACCCCACCTTTGCGCGCAGCACCGCTGCGCCGCGCTACGGATCTTTCGATGATCACAAAGTCCCCGCCCTTTTTCCGCAGCATGATACTTGCGGCCTGTCTCGTGGCTGCCGCCGGCGCGGGCCCGGCCTTCGGCGAGGATCTGCTGCAGATCTACCGCGAAGCCCAGAAGAGCGATCCGGCGCTTGCCGCCGCGCGCGCGGGCTGGGAGGTCACGCAGGAGCGGGTGCCGCAGGCTCGGGCCGGGTTGCTGCCGAACACCGCGCTGTCCGGCTCCGCCAACATCAATAACGTCGACGTCAATATCCGCAGTGACCCCGGCGTCAACAGCAACCGCTCCTTCAGCCAAGGCGGGCTCACGTTCTCTGCGTCGCAGCCGTTGTATCGGCCGGCGAACATGGTCCTTCTGGGGCAGGCAAAAGAGCAGGTCACGCAGGCCGACTACACGCTGGCGATCGCGCAACAGGACCTGATCCTGCGCACCGCCGTCGCGTATTTCGACGTGCTGCTGGCCGAATTCAATATCGAACTGGTCCAGCAGCAGAAGATCGCGACGCTGGAGACGCTGGCGCAGGCCAAGCGGAACTTCGAGGTCGGCACTGCCACGATCACGGATACCAACGAAGCGCAGGCGCGCTTTGACCAGATCAACGCGTCGGAAATCACCTTCATCAACGAACTCGACCGTCGCCGCACGGCGTTGCGCGCCATCATCGGGCGCTTTCCGACCAGTCTGAAGCGTATCGGCAAGGGCTTCGACCCCAAGCCGCCCAGCCCCAACTCGCTCGAGTACTGGGTGGACATTGCCGTCAAGGCCAATCTCCCCGTGCGCTTCCAGGAGGCCAACGTCGAGATCGCAACGCTTGAAGTCGAGCGCGCCCGCGCGGGACATCTGCCCACGCTCGATCTTGTCGGCAGCTATGGGGCTCAGGCCACTTCGGGCTCCAGTGCGTCGAGCTACAGCAGTGACTCCCGGTCGGCGCTGCTCGGGCTCCAGTTGAACGTGCCGCTGTACCAAGGCGGGTTCGTGAACTCGCGCGTGCGCGAGGCGATCGCATTGCTTGACCGTTCGCGCGCCGATCTCGAAACCACGCGCCGCGCCGCAATCACCAACGCCCAGGACGGCTTTTCGGGCGTCAACAATGCGGTGGCGAGCGTCCGTGCCTTTGAACAGGCCGTTATCTCGGCGGACGTTGCCCTCCAGTCCAACATTCTTGGTCAGGAGGTCGGCATCCGTACCAACCTCGACGTGCTCAATGTACGGCAGAACGTCTTCCAGGCGCGTCGTGACGTTGCCAACGCATACTTCGTCTATCTGCTGGCAACACTGCGCCTCAAGGCCGCCACCGGAACTCTTACCGAGATCGATCTCGAGGAATTGAACCGCGCGCTCAATGGCTGACGTGATGTCCGTGGACCGGAAGGCATCCCGTTTCGTGCCCGCGGACGAAGCAGCAGTCCACTAAGCGCCAGGCAGCCGCCTGGCAAGCCATGCGGCAAGTCGATCGACCGCGCCACGGTGCGCGGCGCGAAATGCCAGGGCCGCCGCGCGCAGTTGTGCGCGCTGCGCGGGATCCTGCAACAGTGCCGAGACCTGCAGCACCAACGCATCGGCATCCGCCACGCGTAATGCGGCCCCCGCCTCCACGGCACGTGCGGTCGCTTCGGCAAAGTTGAACGTGTGCGGGCCGACCAGTGTCGGCGTGCCCATCGCAATCGGCTCGATCAGGTTGTGACCCCCCAGCGGTTCCAGACTGCCACCGACAAACGCGATGTCGGCGGCCGCGAAATAGGCCAGCAATTCGCCGATCGAGTCACCGAGGACCACGTTCACGTCCGCGGGCACGTCGCGATTGTCGCTGCGACGGATGAATGGAATGCCCCGCGTGTCGAGCAGGTCGGCGACCGCTGCGAAGCGTTGCGGGTGGCTCGGCACGATCACCGTCAAGGTGCCGGGGGGCATCCCGACACGTGCCAGCGCATCGAGAATTTTCGCTTCCTCCCCCTCGCGGGTGGATGCGGCAAGCCAGACCGATCGTTGCTCGCCGAACCGCGTGCGCAATTCCCGGCCCAGCGCAAGCGCCGTTTCCGGCACCACGACGTCGAACTTGAGGTTGCCCGTGACCTCGACGTCGCGGGCACCTGCCGCCATCAGGCGGGCTGCATCGGCCCCGGTTTGCGCGGCAACGCCCGCCAATGCGGCGAACATGGGACGGGTCAGCGCGGCGAACCTGAGGTAACCATGCAGCGAGCGCTCCGACAACCGCGCGTTGACGAGCATCAGCGGCAGCCGTCGAGCGGCGCACGCAGCGACGAGGTTCGGCCAGATTTCGGTTTCCATCAACATCCCCGCGCGCGGCTTGAAATGGTCGAGAAACGCGTCGACTGCAAAGGGCATGTCGTAGGGGAGCCACGCCTGGATGATGGTGTCGCCGTGCAGCGCGCGGCCGGCATCGCGCCCCGTCGCCGTCATGTGCGTCAGCAGGATCGTGGCGCCTGGGTGGTCGCGGCGTAGCCGTTCGATGAGCGGGGTCGCCGCGCGGGTTTCCCCCAGCGAGACCGCATGAACCCAGAACACGTCACCCGGTGGCAGGGCGGGGGACCCCGCATATCGGCCAAACCGCTCGCCGATATGGGCGCGATAGCCCGGCTCGCGGCGTCCGCGCCACCACAGACGCAGCGGCAGCAAAGGCAGGGCGAGCCACCATACCAATGTGTACAGGCCTCGCGTCAGCATCGCGGCGTCGTCTGCAGCTGCCGGCTCACGGCGGCCAGGACTTCGGCCAGGGCAGGTACGTGTCCGTGTCCACCGACATCGATCGCATGCGGACCGGTGCGCGCCACGCCGGCAAGGATGGGGTCGGTGGTCGTGAACACCGCCACCGTCGCCGTGCCCATGGCGGCGGCCAGATGGGTTAGGCCGGTATCGACGCCGACCACGATTTCCGCGTTGCGAATCAATGCGGCAAGCTGCGGCAGCGTCTGCCTGGGCGGGACCACAGCCATTGCAGCGCCCGCCGCCAGGCGCTTGCTGCGGGCTTCCTCGTCCACATTGCCCCAGGGCAGCAGTATGGTGATCCCGGCCGCGGCAAGCTGCGCGAGTAGTGCGCGCCAGCAGTCCTCCGGCCACAGCTTGTCGTGGCGACTGGTGGCATGGAAGACGATGGCGTAGCGCCCGGAAGGCATGACGTCGGCGACCGCGGGTGGCACGAACTGCCATCGCGCCGGCCCCTCCACGCGAAAACCCACGGCCGCAGCGGTCAGCGCGCGGCACTTGTCGAGGAAGTGCTGCTGGCGGTCGATCCGATGGCTCACGTCGTGCAGCCAGGTCGCGATCGGCTCCCGGATGTTCGCGCGGTCCAGCCCGTGGCGAGTGCCGTGGGCAACGCGGCTGATCAGCGCGCCCTTCATTTGCTCCTGCAGGTCGACGATGGCCACGTACCGTTCGCGTCGCAATGCCTGCCGGAAGGCGTTGGCATCGCGCCAGGTGGCTGCGGCCAACGGTGCGTGGCGCCAGCGACGCAAACCGAGAGATATGACGTGGCGGATGCGCGGGTCCAGCCTGACCAACGGCGCAAAGGCCTCCTCTGCGACCCAGTCAATGGGCAGGTCCGGGGCGTGCGCCGCGAGGTCGGCGACGACGGCCATCGCGTAGACGATGTCGCCCAGCGATGAAGGCCGCACGATGAGGATCCCGCCGGCGGGTCCACTTACGCCATATTCCGATGGGGTGGGCGCGTCAGGCATGAGTGTCCGGATGCAAACCACGTAGAATCCGCAGCATTGTCACGGGTGGCCGCTCGTTGCCTGCAAAATAGTCGGCCGCCGTCATGCCCATGTCCGCGCCGCTTCCCCTGTCGCTTGTCCTGATCACCCGCGATGCCGCTGCCGAACTCCCGGCATGCTTCGCGTCGACATCGTTCGTGGACGAGATCGTGGTCGTTGACTCCGGCAGCGGCGATGATACCGTAGCGCTGGCACGGCGCGCTGGCGCGCGCGTGATCGAGCATCC
This sequence comes from Betaproteobacteria bacterium, assembly GCA_031396395.1. Classification (GTDB taxonomy): domain Bacteria; phylum Pseudomonadota; class Gammaproteobacteria; order Burkholderiales; family Casimicrobiaceae; genus VBCG01. Next base: position 38,608 of record JANNKR010000131.1, on the reverse strand, counting down.
GTGGAAAGGCTTCGGGCCGCAGAAGTCCTTTGCGGTGGCGCAGGCCCGGCACGATTGGGTGCTTTGCCTCGATGCCGACGAACGCGTCACCCCGCAGCTGGCGGCAACCATCGTCGCGCTGTTCGCGGCCGGGCCGCCCGCCGCGACCGCTTACGCGCTGCCGCGGCGCAATCGCTTTCTCGGCCGCTGGCTGGCCCACGGGGAAGGTTACCCCGACTGGAACGTGCGCCTGTTCGATCGGCGCCGCGCGCGTTGGACGCTCGATCCGGTGCATGAGCATGTCGTGGGCGACCAGCCCGCCGTCCGCCTGGCGGGTGACCTCGAGCACGCGTCCGCGGAGTCGATTGCGGCTTACATCGACAAGCAGAATCGCTACACGACCCTGCAGGCGGAGGGCATGCATGCGCGAGGCGAGCGCGCCGGTGCCTGGCGCATCGTGGTCTCGCCGCTGGCCCGCTTCCTCCGCTTCTACGTGCTCAAGGCCGGCTTTCTGGATGGTGTCGCCGGCTTTGCCCACATTGCCATCGGTGCCTTCGCCAGCTTTCTCAAATACACGAAGCTGCGTGCGCTCACCGGGCAGGCCCGGGGCGAACCACGATGAGCAACGGCACGCGGGTGCTGGTCACCGGAGTTGCCGGCTTCATCGGCATGCATGCGGCACGCGCGCTGCTCGCCCAGGGCGCGGAGGTGATCGGTGTCGACAATTTCGATCCTTATTACGACGTTGCACTGAAGCGGGCGCGGCTCGCCACCATTGCGCCTGCGCCCGGATTCACGTTCATCGAGGCCGACCTGGCCGAGATCGCCGTGACGGCGGAATTGTTCCGGACCGGCCGCTTCACGCACGTCGTGCATCTGGCAGCACAGGCGGGAGTGCGCCATTCGCTGACGCACCCGCACGCCTACCTGCGCAACAATGTCGACGCATTCGGTTGCGTGCTCGAGGGGTGCCGTCACGGCAAGGTGGCGCACCTCGTCTATGCGTCCAGCTCGTCGGTGTACGGCACCAGCCACACGCTGCCGTTTTCGGAAGACCAGCGCGTCGATCAGCCGGTGAGCCTCTATGCCGCCACCAAGGCGGCCAACGAACTGATGGCCCACAGTTATGCGCACCTCTTCGGACTGCCGGTCACGGGCCTTCGTTTCTTCACGGTGTACGGTCCCTGGGGCCGCCCGGACATGTCGCCGATGCTGTTCACCCGCGCGATCCTCGCCGGCGAACCGATCCGCGTGTTCAACGAGGGCCGCATGCGCCGCGACTTCACCTACATCGACGACATCGTCGAAGGCGTGACCCGCGTGCTGGCGCATCCGCCGCAGGCGGCCGCCTCCGGAGCGGTGCCGGCCGCCATCTACAACATCGGCAACGGCAACGCGGTCGAGCTGACGGCATTCATCGCGACGATCGAACGTCTGCTTGGCCGTTCGGCGATCCGCGACCTCCAGCCGATGCAGCCGGGCGACATGGTCGATACCTACGCGTCGGTGGCCCGGCTGCATGCGCTGACCGGCTTCGCTCCACGCACCCCGCTGGAAACCGGCCTGCGGCACTTCGTCGCGTGGTACCGCTCCTATTTTGGGCAGTGATCGCCGGGGCCGGTTCCCGCGCTGGTAAAATCGAATCCTTCCCCTGCGGGCTGCGTCGTGCGGCCCGTGACAGCGAGCGACCTCGACATGATTCTCGTCACCGGCGGCGCCGGGTTCATCGGCGCCAACTTCGTGCTGGACTGGCTGGCAGCGGACGGCGAACCCGTCCTCAATCTCGACAAGCTGACTTACGCCGGCAATCTCGCCAACTTGTCCGCGCTGGCCAACGATCCGCGGCACACCTTCGTGCGCGGAGACATCGGCGACCGGGCGTTGCTGGCCGGATTGCTGGCCGAACATCGCCCACGCGCGATCGTCAATTTCGCCGCGGAGTCGCATGTGGACCGGTCGATCCATGGCCCTGCCGCATTCGTTGAGACCAACGTCGTCGGCACGTTCAACCTGCTTGAATCGGTGCGCGCCTGGTGGTCGGCGCTGCCCGCCGGCGAGCGCGATGCCTTCCGTTTCCTGCATGTATCCACCGACGAGGTCTATGGTTCGCTGGGTGCTTCCGATCCCGCGTTCACCGAGACGACGCCGTATGCGCCGAACAGTCCATACAGCGCGACCAAGGCGGCCTCCGACCACCTGCTGCGTGCCTACCATCACACGTTCGGCCTGCCCACGCTCACCACCAACTGCTCAAACAACTATGGGCCGCGCCAGTTCCCGGAAAAACTGATCCCGCTGATGATCGTCAATGCGCTCGCAGGCAAGCCGTTGCCTGTCTACGGTGACGGCAGGAACGTGCGCGACTGGCTTTATGTCGGCGACCACTGCTCCGCCATCCGCGCGGTGTTGAAGGGCGGACGACCTGGCGAAACCTACAACGTCGGCGGCAATGCCGAGATGACCAACCTCGACGTCGTGCAGTCGATCTGCACGATGCTCGCGGACGAACGCCCCGGCCGCGACTTTGCGGGACAGATCACCTATGTCACCGATCGTCCCGGGCACGACCGCCGTTACGCGATCGATGCCTCCAAGATCGAGCGTGAACTGGGATGGCATCCGGCGGAAACGTTTGCCACCGGCATGCGGCGCACGATTCGCTGGTACCTTGCAAACACGGCATGGCTGGACGGCGTGGCCAGCAAGGACTACCAGAAGTGGATTTCGCTTCAGTACGCGGCCACCTAGGAATTCACCCATGACACGCAAGGGCATCATTCTGGCGGGAGGCTCGGGCACGCGTCTCTATCCGGTCACGCAGGTCGTTTCGAAGCAGCTCCTGCCTGTCTACGACAAGCCGATGATCTACTACCCGCTGTGCACGTTGATGCTGGCGGGCATCCGCGACATCCTGCTCATCTCCACGCCCGAGGACACGCCGCGCTTCGCGCAGCTTCTGGGCGATGGCACGCGCTGGGGTCTCAATCTGTCGTACGCCGTGCAGCCGTCTCCCGACGGGCTCGCGCAGGCCTTCATCATCGGCCGCGATTTCGTCGGTTCCGACCCGTCGGCACTGGTGCTGGGCGACAACATCTTCTACGGTCACGACCTGCAGTCCCAGCTGTTGCGCGCCAATGCGCGGCCGCAAGGAGCCACCGTGTTCGCGTACACGGTCGCCGACCCGGAGCGCTATGGCGTGGCGGAGATCGACGACGACGGGCGCGTGTTGTCGCTGGAGGAAAAGCCAGCCAAGCCGCGGTCGCGCTTTGCCGTCACGGGGCTCTACTTCTACGACCAGCGCGTGCTGGACATTGCCCGCGATCTCAAGCCCTCGGCGCGTGGCGAGCTGGAAATCACCGACGTCAACCGGGCCTATCTGGCGCTGCAGGACCTCACCTGTGAAGTGATGGGCCGCGGGATGGCCTGGCTCGACACCGGCACGCATGAATCGTTGCTGGAGGCGTCGCAGTACATCGCGACCATCGAGCGCCGGCAGGGCCTCAAGATCGCCTGTCCCGAGGAGATTGCGTGGCGCCTTGGTTACATCGATGACGCCGCACTCGAGGCGCAAGGCAGCGCCTTGGCGAAGAACGGCTACGGGCAATACCTGCTGGCCTTGTTGCGCGACCCGCTGCAACGCTGACAGGCCTGCCCCGTGAACGTCACGCCGACTGCACTGCCCGACGTCCTGCTGATCGAGCCGCGTGTCTTCGGCGACGATCGCGGCTTCTTCTTCGAGAGCTGGAACGAACGGGCATTTGCCGCAGCGGGCCTTCCGATGGCCTTCGTGCAGGACAATCATTCGCGGTCGCACCGTGGTGTTCTTCGCGGGTTGCACTATCAGATCGCGCACGCGCAGGGCAAGCTCGTCCGGGCAATCGTCGGAGAGGTATTCGACGTGGCCGTCGACCTGCGCCGGTCCTCGCCGACCTTCGGGCAGTCGATGCACTGCGTGCTCTCTGCATCCAACAAGCGGATGTTGTGGATCCCGCCGGGATTCGCTCACGGCTTTCTCGTGCTGTCCGAGGTTGCCGAGTTCGCCTACAAGACCACCGACTACTGGTTTCCCGAGCATGAACGCACGCTGCTCTGGAACGACCCGGCGTTGAATATCCCCTGGCCGGCGGATGCCGCCGCGCCCACGCTTGCGGCCAAGGATGCTGCCGGACGGCCGCTCGCCGCGGCCGATACGTTTGCGTAGTCTGGCGCGGCGCCTCCATCGATGAACCCGACGCGACCGCGCATCCTTGTCACCGGCGCACAGGGGCAGGTCGGCTTCGAGCTCGCGCGGCTGCTGCCGGCGCACGGGGATGTCATTGCGCTGGACCGCGCGGGGCTCGACCTTGGTGCGCCGGACGCGATCGTCGCTGCCGTGCGGGCGGCGTCGCCCGATCTCATCATCAACGCCGGCGCCTACACAGCGGTCGACCTGGCGGAGACGCAACGCGATGCCGCCTTTGCCGTGAATGCACTCGCGCCGCAGATCCTGGCCGAAGAGGCGCGGCGCCGCGGCGCGCTGCTCATCCACTACTCGACCGACTATGTCTTCGACGGCTCGGCCCGCATGCCCTATCGCGAAGATGCCCCGGTCGGACCGCTCAACGTCTACGGTGCGAGCAAGCTGGCAGGCGAGCAGGCGATCGCGGCGACTGGCGCGCACGCCTTGACGCTGCGCACCAGCTGGGTCTACGGTTTGCGTGGCCGCAACTTCCTGGTGACCATTCGGCGGCTCGCGGCGCAACGTCCGGAGTTGCGGATCGTCGCCGACCAGGCGGGTACGCCCAACTGGGCGGTCGCGCTGGCAACGGCCACCGCCGCCCTGGTGGCACTCGGACTGCCTGCGCTCAAGGCGCGTGCCGGTCTCTATCACTTCAGCGCCACCGGCGCCACGACATGGCATGGGTTTGCCAGCGCCATCGTGGGCAACGTGGCTGCGCCGATCGTGACGCCCATCACCACTGCCGATTTCCCCACGCCGGCGCGGCGCCCGGCCTACGGCGTGCTTGATACTTCGCTGTTCGCCGCAACCTTCGGATTCGGACTGCCCGCGTGGCAGGACAGTCTGGCCGCTTGTCTGGCCGACGGCCGGTAGCAAACCGCATCAAGTTAGCATGAACCTTGCGGTCGATTCGTTGCTCCAACGCGGGCGGTCGTGTCGTGAGGCCGTTGACCAACCCTTTGCGCTGGAGACGTTTTGAGATCGTCCCTTTTCCCGATGGTGTGCACTACCCTCTTGCTTGCGTTCGCGGCGGCACCGGCCGCCATGGCAGCCTTGGTCACCGCAGTCCCGCCGGCGGAGTACCGCGGCAGCACGCCGATGCTGGCCAAGACCGCGATCGCGTCCCCTGCACCGGACGTCCGCGCCCTTCGCATCGATCTCGCGCCGGCCACCGCCGCGGAAGAGCGGTCGCTGCGCGCCGCCAATGAGCCGGCGGGCGCGCTTGCCGAAAAGGGACGGCCGCTGGCCATCGGCTTCGGCCGTGAACTCGGTGCCGCACAGCGCACGATTCCGCTCGCCCGTCTCGATTGGCAGGCCGATGCCGACGGCAATCGATACGCCCGGATCAATCTCGCGTCACCCGGCGCCAAGGCGATGCGCGTGGCGCTCCGGCTCAATGCTTCGCCTGCCGGTCTTGCATTTGACTTTGCCGGGGTCGGCCAGGGCAACGGTGCCTTTGCCACGTCCGGCAAGTCGATCGCCGCGGAAGAACTGTTCTGGTCGCCCACAGTGACAGGCGATGTGCTGAGTGTTGGCATCCGCGCAGCCGCCGGTGCCGATGTCGCTGACCTGCAGCTCATCGTGCCGCGCGTCTCGCACCTGGTGGTTGATGGCGCCGATCTCAATCCGTTCAACACCAAGGCCACCAAGGCAACGTCGGGCAGCTGCAATATCGACGTGGCGTGCGTGGCCCCGGTCACCGCGGCCTTCACCAGCATGACGCGCGCGGTGGTCAAGATCGGCTTTGTGCAGGATGACGGCGGCAGCTATGTCTGCACCGCCACGCTGCTCAACGACTCGGTGCAGTCGTTCACCCCGTACCTGTTTGCCGCCAATCACTGCATCAACAGTGCACGGACGGCGCGCACCCTCAACACGTACTGGTTCTTCGAGATCGCCACCTGCGGCAACCCGGCCCAGGCGCCAAGCGTGCAACTCACGGGTGGCGCCACGCTGCTCGGTCGCAGCCAGGATCGTGATTGGGCATTGCTGCGTCTGAACCAGGCGCCCCCCGCCAACGCCTATTTCGCCGGCTGGCGCGCCGAGCCACTGACGGTGGGCAACGCGGTCACCACCATTCACCATCCGAATGGCGACGTCAAGAAGTGGTCGCGGGGCCTGTTCAAGGCCAACACCTACGTCGATTATGATGAAGCGCGCGGCAATTTCAGCGATGTCACGTGGCTGGAAGGCACCACCGAAGGGGGTTCCAGTGGTGCTCCATTGCTGACTTTTCTTGCGTCCGGCGGCTATTTTGAAGTCCGGGGCGGCCTCTTCGGTGGGGCCGCCTCCTGCACCAACCTTGCCGGCGTTGACCAGTACTCGCAACTCGATGCGGGCCTGCCCCTGTTGCGGCAGTACCTCACTCCCGACAATGCGTCACCGGGCGGCCAGGTGGCGGCGACCGAGTTCTACAACAGGACGCTCGATCACTATTTCCTGTCCAGCAATCCTGCGGAAATCGACAACCTCGACTCGGGCAGGACCGTGGGTTGGGATCGCACCGGCCTGCGCTTTCTCGCCTTCAACGCCCCCACTGCCGGCGCCAATCCGGTGTGCCGGTTCTATCGGGCACCGGCCTATGGCGACTCGCATTTCTATTCGGCCAGTCCAGCCGAGTGTGCGGAAACCGCAGCGGCTCATCCGGTCGACTGGATCTACGAAAGTCCCAACGTGTTCTACGCGTACCTGCCCAACACGATCACCGGCGAGTGCCCCGCCGCTACCACGCCTGTCTATCGATTTTTCAACGTGAATACGACCAACCATCGGTATACCGCGGAACTGACGATGCGCGATACGCTTGCCTCCAGCTCCGGTTGGGTGGCAGAGGGCTACGGCCCCGGACCTTACTTCCCGGTGATGTGTGCCGTCGCGCCCTAGCGCGATGCGTCAGAAGCGGTAGTCGACGCTGACGTTGGCGCCGCACGCGATGTCGTGACCGGCGCCTCGGGCGACTACGGCGTTCATCCCGAACGTCACGCCGCCCAGGCGCTCGTCCATCCGGTATTCGCCCAGCGTGCGCAGCGGCTCCAGTCCGACCTGCGTGGTGGTCTGGTCGGTGGTGGTCACGCTGCACCGGGTGCATGGCTTGACGCAACGCAACGTGACGTCGCCGATCGTGATCGTTTCGAGGTGGTCCTCGGCATAGGCGGGCAGGCCTTCGAGCACCACGTTGGGTCGAAATCGGTTCATAGGCAGCGCGCCGATACCGCGTGCGGCCAGGCGGGCATTGAGGTCGGTCAACGAGGCAGTCCCAAGCACAAGTAACGGATAGCCATCCGCAAACAGCGTGTGGGCACTGGTGGCCCCCACGTACTCGGGACTGCACGCGCGTGGCGTCGCGCGGTCGAAGCGCACCAGCCGCACCGGGGTGCCAAGCCAGGTGGAAAGCCAGGACGCCGCGGCTTCGCCCGCATCGAGCCCCCGACCCTGGTGGCGCCAGACTTCCACCTCCATGGCGCTGCCTGCAGCCGCATAGGGCACCGTCAACGCAGCGGCGCCAGGCACGTGCAGCGTGAGTCCCGCGGCATCGGCGGCAACGGCCACCAGCGCAAGCTGCGGCAACTCGCGCTGCGTGACGAAGCGCCCGGTGGGGTCGACGACCATCCATTCGCGATCGGCTGCGCCCTGGGTGGAAAGTCCGGTAGCCGTCACCTGCGCCACCGGCGGCGCAAGCCCGCGACAACCCTTGATGGGATAGACGTGCAGCGAGGCGACGCGGACGTCGCTCATCGATTCGCTGCGAACACTGCTGGCGCCATGTGCGGCGGCGATGCGGATGCGCCTACCGCAGACCTGCCGTGTAGTCCGCCAGCGCCTTCATCTGCGCGTCGTCCATGCGTGCGGCGATCGCGCGCATGATCTTGCCGTTCACGTCGACGCCGCCCTTGTCGTTGCCGCGCTCGCCGGCCTTGAAGGCCTTGAGTTGCGCATAGGTGTAGTCGGCATGCTGTCCGGCCACACGCGGGAAATTCTTTGCTACGCCCACACCGTTTGGAAGGTGACAGGCGGAACAGGCGGGCAGCGCCGTGGCCGCGTCGCCGGCGCGATAGAGCGTCTGGCCCGCCTTGGCGAGTGCCGGATCGCGAGCCGTCAGCAATTTGGGCTGCTGCTGCGAATAGTAGATGCCAAGCGCGACCATGTCGGCCGGCGTGAGTGAGGCCGACATCCCCTGCATGATTGCATTGGCGCGCACGCCGGACTTGAAATGCTGCAATTGGCGGGTGATATAGTCCGCTCCCTGTCCGGCCAGGTTGGGATTGATGGATGCGGCGCTGTTGCCGTCGGCGCCATGGCAGGCTGCGCAGACGTTCTGCGCGATTTCCCTGGCCTTGGCCAGATCCGGTTTTGCGGGTGCCTGCGCGGCTGCCGGCGAGGCCGCCAGCGCCATTGCGACGGTCGACAGGACAACTAAGAGCGGCGTCTTGCGAATCATTCCAGGTAACTCCTCGGGTGCCACGGGCAGCCATTGCACGGGGCCGGTGACGGAACGCCTTGCCGCGGCATTTCCGGATTTGCCGCAGGCTTAAAGGGGTCGTCATGACCAAACGCACCATTGTAACGGACTCACCCCGACCGGCGAAAGCCGGGCCCCCCATGATTGATGACAGCGGTCCACATCCGTTGCGTGGCGCCGAGTTCGTGATCGGGGCCGCCGCCCCGGCCCAATTGCCGCTGGAAGGCGCGCCCGAGATTGCCTTCGCCGGGCGCTCCAACGCGGGAAAATCAAGCGCGATCAATGCGCTCGCGTTGCGCACCCGGCTTGCCTTCGCCAGCCGGACGCCGGGCCGAACCCAGCAGATCAATCTCTTTGCGCTGCGATCCGGTGCGCTGATCGCGGACCTGCCAGGTTATGGCTATGCGGCAGTGGCGAAGCACATCAAAGCGGTCTGGCAGGACTTCCTCTGGCACTACACAACGACGCGCTCGACGCTGATCGCGCTGGTGCTGGTCGTGGACTCGCGGCATGGACTGAAGGACTCCGACCTCGACCTGCTGCGAGGATACGTGCCTTCCGGGCGGCCGGTCCTGATCCTCGCGACCAAGGCCGACAAACTCACCATGACGGAGCAGCGACGCTCGCTGAAGGACATCGAGGCGCAGGTGAAGCACGCATTTCCGTCCGCGTCCGGCAACGTTGAGGTCCAGTTGTTTTCTGCCGCTTCCCGGTTGGGCGTGCCCGAAGCGGAGCGCGCCATCGCACGCTGGTTGCCGCCGGACGACACGGAGCCTTGATTTCGCGCAAGTAGCCGGAGTGCCGGCACATGGATAATCCGGACGCAACGGGCAAAGAAAGGCCCCGCGATCAAGGGGAATGACGCGGGGCCTTGAAACACCCTCCACGGCCATGCAGTCGTGGTGGGCACCCGCTCAGGGAGGTCGCGGGAGACGATAACCGTCTGTTCGATAGACTGGAGTCGACGAACCAAGTTCCGTGGCCTGCGATCCGGCCTGTTTTGTCCAACCACCCTCGCCACAACCCACGTACATGCGTCCTGCGCCTGCCATCCTCGCCAGTCTCCTGCAAACGCTGCGGGCGCACGCGCCGTTCTCGGGCATGCCCGAGCATGACCTCACGCGCGCCATTGCCTCGGCGCGGCTGCAGTATTACTCACAAGGCGAGACGATCCTCGCGCCCGAGGTGCCGCGCCCGTCAGCCTGCTGGATCATCACCCGTGGTGCGGTACAGGGCGAACGTCCGGTAGCCGGCGGCGGCTTCGCCCCTGCCTGGGAGCTCTCGGAGGGCGAGATGTTTCCACTGGGGGCGCTCTTGTCGAATCGCGGCGTTACCAGTATCTACCGCGCCGCCGGCGACACCTTCTGCCTCATGGTGCCGGCGACCAGTTTCGATACCCTCGTCGCCGGTTCGGTGGTGTTCCGCGACTTCTGCACCCGGCGGCTCGCGTTTCTGCTGGACAGCGTCCGCGCGCAAGTCCAGTCCGACTACGCATCCGACATCACGTCCCGCCGCGGCATGGCCACGCCACTTGCCGCGCTGGTCCGTGACCAACCTGTCACCGTTCCGCCCACCATGCCGCTTGCGGATGCATTGTCATTGCTCGAAGCGCGGCGCATCGGCTCGCTCCCCGTCGTCGATGGCGACGGCCACCCACTGGGGATCTTCACGCGTCAGGATGTGATCGGACGCATCGTGCTGCCCCGAACCCCGCTGACTTCCCCGATCGCGGAGGTGATGTCCGCGCCCGCCATCGTACTTGTCGGTACCGCCACGGCGGGTGACGCGGCGATGCTGATGGCGCAAAGAGGCATCCGCCACGTGATCGTCACCGACGGCACCGACAAGGTTGCTGGCGTGGTGTCTGAGCGCGATCTATTCAGTCTGCACCGGTTGTCGGTGCGCGAATTGTCGTCGGCCATCCGGCGCGCTCCTTCGGTGGAGATTCTGGAAGTGTGCGCGGTGGACATTCGCGCGCTATCGCTTGCGCTGGTCGCGCAAGGGGTAGGCAGCCGGCAACTGACCCACATGATCTCGAGCCTCAACGACTTGTTGACCATGCGCATCCTGGACCTCGAGGCGCCACGCTTCGATGTCGCGGCGCATTCACCGTGCTGGATCGGCATGGGTTCGGAAGGGCGCGGCGAACAGACCATTGCCACCGACCAGGACAACGGGCTTGTCTTCGTCACTACGGGCAATGCGGAGGCCAGCGCCGCAGCGCGCCTGCGCTTGCTCGAATTCGCGCGATCGGTCAACGAAGCGCTGGCCCGCTGCGGCTATCCGCTGTGCAGCGGCGGGGTCATGGCGATGAATCCGCAGTGGTGCCAGCCGGTATCGGCATGGCAGGCGACGTTCAGCCAGTGGATCGATCGGGGGGATCCGCAGAGTCTGCTTGCAGCATCCATTTTCTTCGACTTCAGATCGCTGTGGGGCGAGGCGCGGCTCGCGCAGGAATTGCGCGAGAACATTGCCCGAATGGCTGCGGCCAATCCCCGGTTCCTGAAGCAGATGAGTGACAACGCGCTGACCAATCGCCCGCCTCTTTCCTGGCGTGGAACGCTCGATGCGACGGCGGATACCAGCGGTGTCGAGGGCATCGACATCAAGCGTGTGGGCAGCATGCCGATCACCGATGCGGCGCGCATCCTGGCGCTGGCCACCGGCGTGACGGTCACGGGCACGGTCGACCGACTGATGCAGGCGGGCGCGCACCTCGGGATCCCGGCAGCGGACCTCACGAGTTGGTGCGAGGCCTTCGACTACCTGCAGATGCTGCGCCTGCGCACGCAGCATCGGCGCGCCGCCGGCGATATTCCACCCTCGGACGTACCGAACTTCGTGCCGATCTCGAGTCTCTCCGAGCTCGATCGTCGCGTGCTGAAAGAAGCCCTGCGCCAGGTCCGGAAGCTTCAGCAGCGACTGCAGCTCGATTATCCGTGACGCTCGCGGACGCGCTTGCCGATCGCTGGCGAACCTGGCGCGCCGGAAGCGCCATTTCGGCCCGGCGCTGGGTGGTGCTCGACACCGAGACCAGCGGGCTCGATCCTGCGCGCGATCTCCTGTTGTCCATCGGCGCCGTGGCGGTCAGTCCGGATGGCATATGCGTCGGCGACAGCTTCGAAGTGGTGCTGCGCAATGACCGCGCCGGCGGTCGCGACAACATCGTCGTGCATGGCATCGGTTACGACGAGCAGAGCGCGGGGTTGCCGTTGCCGCAGGCGCTGGAGGCCATGAAGGACTACGTCGCCGACGCGCCTTGTGTGGGTTTCCATTGCGCGTTTGATCAGGCGGTACTCGTCAATGCTGGCCGTCGGGCCGGCATCGAGTTGCCGCCATGGCGCTGGATGGACGTGGCCCAGCTGGCAGCGGCGCTCGATTCACAGCGGTATCGCGATGGTTGCCGCGACCTCGACGGCTGGCTTGCCGCCGCCGGTATCGAAGTGGCCGCCCGGCACAATGCGGCGGCGGACGCGTTGGCGACCGCCGAATTGCTGTTGCACCTCCGGGCGCGCGCGGAACCAACCATGCGGGTCGATTTCGCCGCACTGGCACGGGTTTCACGCCAGCACCGCTGGCTGGCCGGCGCCGACTGATCGAGGTTCACATTGCGGGCCGCTCCGCCGGGCATTAGGATGGCCGTCCCTATCGGAAGGGTTGCACCATGAGCTTTTCGTTTACCGGGGGTTTCCCCGCAAGGCGGCCGCGACGCATGCGGCGTGACGATTTTTCCCGCCGGATGATGCGGGAGGTGAGACTCGCTCCGGCGGATTTCATCTATCCGGTGTTCGTGCTGGACGGGACCGGACGCGAGGAACCGGTGCCTTCGATGCCCGGCGTATCGCGCCGGAGCATCGACCTGTTGCTGCGCGAGGCCGCGTCGTGCGTCGAGCTTGGCATCCCTGCGCTGGCCTTGTTTCCGGTGATACCGCAGGATCAGAAATCGCTGGACGCAGCGGCGGCGTGGGATCGCACGGGCCTTGTCCCGCGCGCCGTCAGGGCCCTCAAGGATCGCTTTCCCGATCTCGGCATCATCACCGACGTTGCGCTCGATCCGTACACGATCCATGGGCAGGACGGCCTCATCGACGCCACGGGTTACGTATTGAATGAGGCCACGGTCGCGGCTCTGGTCAGGCAGGCGCTGTGTCACGCTGAAGCGGGTGCGGACATGGTCGCACCCTCCGACATGATGGACGGACGCATCGGGGCGGTGCGTGCCGCCCTCGACGGTGCCGGCCGCGAACTCACCCGCATCCTTGCGTACTCCGCCAAATACGCTTCTGCGTTCTACGGGCCATTTCGCGATGCGGTCGGCTCATCCGCCAACATCAAGGGCGGCGACAAGTACACCTACCAGATGGACCCGGCCAACAGCAACGAGGCGTTGTGGGAAGTCTCCTACGACATCGAGGAGGGCGCCGACATGGTGATGATCAAACCCGGAATGCCCTATCTCGACGTCGTGCGGCGCGTGAAGGACACGTTCGGCCTGCCGACGGCGGTCTACCAGGTGTCGGGCGAATACGCGATGTTGAAGGCGGCCGGGGCCGCAGGCTGGCTCGACGAGCGCGCGTGCGTACTGGAAGCGCTGACCGGGATGAAGCGCGCCGGAGCGGATGCGATCCTCACCTACTTCGCGCTCGATGCCGCGCGGTGGTTGCGGGACTGATCCGCGGTCACGCGCCGAGCAGCGTCGCCAGCGCTGCGGCATCGAGGCGCACCGGCGCATTGCCATTGCGGTCGCGCTGCGGTCGTTGCCGGGCTGCGGCGGGGGAGCGGATCGAAAGCCGCACGCCCGCCACAGGACCGTCGATGTAGAGTTCGGCGGCGCCATCGCGGTCTCCATGCATGGTCCGATAGGTGACGTTGGCGTTGAGCAGCGCGAATTCGACGTCCTTCCCATCGGGCGCGACCAGTTCCAGCCGGATATCCGAATGCGCGGTGGCCCACCCTGCCGCGACACCCCCCACCAGTTCCGGCGCGAAGGCCTGGAGATTGCGCATCCAGCGCAGCGCTTCCTGTCGCTGGTCGCGCAGCGATGCCGCGTGGGCGGCGCCGCCAAACAGCGCGTGGTACTCAACCAGCGCCGACTCGATTTCATGGTCCGCGGGTAGTGCCTCGCGCTCGGAGAGGCCCAGCAGGCGCGCCGCCTTTCGCTTGGCCAGCGTCCAGTCCGTGACACCGTGCTCGGCGACGAAGCGCGCCGCGGACTGCGCGATGCGAGCGCGGTTTTGCGCGGCGCGGTCGGCCAAGGCCGGGTTGGCAGCCAGGATACGTTCGCTACGGCGGCCCATTGGAATTTCGCGTTCAGAAGAGCTGGTCGCGCACGTCCTGCGGTGCGCGCCCTGGCACGGTCGCCGGCGCCAGTCCCTCGCCACCGCCGCGCGGCGGGAATTCGGCGAAAAAATACTCGCTGATGCTGCTCGATTCGTCCCGCAGCCCGGTTTCGGCGTTGATGCGCACCGAAATCAGGCCATCCGGCGGCGTCAGCGCCTTTTCAGGAACGCCCTTCAGCACGCGCTGCATGTAGCTCATCCAGATGGGCAGCGCCGCCACGCCGCCGGTTTCGTTGGTGCCCAGTGACTTTGGCTGATCGAACCCGATCCACGCGACGCCTACCTGCGACGCGTTGTAGCCGCAGAACCACGCGTCGATGTTGTCGTTGGTGGTGCCGGTCTTGCCGGCCAGGTCGCGCCGCCCCAGCTGCATCGCCCGCGCGCCGGTACCGAAGGCAACGACGTCCCGCAGGAGCGTGGTCATGACGAAGGCGTTGCGGGGGTCGATGGCGCGCTCGGCATTGTCGCCGGCGACCGTGGGCGTGGCCTCCGACAACACATTGCCCTTGGCATCGGTGATCCTGGTGATGAGATAGGGCGCCACGCGGTAGCCGCCGTTGGCAAAGATCGAGTAGGCAGCCGCCATCTGCAGCGGCGTGGTCGAGCCTGCGCCCAGTCCCATCGTCAGGTAGGCGGGATGCTGCTTCGGGTCGAAGCCGAAGCGCGCGATGTAATCCTGCGCGTATTGCGGGCCGATGGCCTGCAGCACCCTGACAGTGACGAGATTCTTCGATTTGGCCAGCGCCATCCGCAGCCGCATCGGCCCGTCGAATTTGCCATCGTAGTTCTTGGGTTCCCAATCCTCGCCGCCCGCCTTGTCACCCGGCACGAAGAAGGGGGCGTCATTGATGACGGTGGCGGGCGAGAAGCCCTTTTCCAGCGCCGCCGAGTAGATGAAGGGCTTGAACGAGGAGCCGGGTTGCCGCTGCGCCTGCGTAACGTGGTTGAACTTGTTGCGCTCGTAGTCGAAGCCGCCGATCAATGCCAGGATGGCACCATCGTTCGGCGCCATGGCGACCAGTGCCGACTCGACCTGCGGCAGCTGCCCGATCGACCACCGCTGCTTGTCATCCATGGCGAGCCGGATCACGGCGCCTGGACGGATCCGCTGGGTTGCCGGTGCCTTGTCCGTCAGGTGGCGGGCCACGAAACGCAGTCCGTCACCGGTGATGACTATGGTATCGCCCGTCGCCTGGATTGCCTTGACCTCGGTAGGGGAGGTTTCGAGGACAACGGCGGGCGCAAGGTTGTCACTGTCGCCCGTCTCCTGGAACAGCCGGTCCAGCACCTGCTCGCGTTCCACCGGGTCCGCCGGCAGGTTGACGAAGGCTTCCGGCCCGCGGTAGCCATGGCGACGGTCATAGTCGATGACCCCACGGCGAACCGCCGCGTAGGCAGCCTCCTGGTCGGCTTTGCGGACCGTGGTCCAGACCGTGATGCCGCGGGTGTACGCGTCCTCGCCATAGGCGTCGAAGACGACCTGGCGGGCCATTTCGGCGACCGACTCGGCGTGGGTCGGCAGGGCATCGCGGAGGCCCTGCCGAACGTTCAGCGGCGCGGTTTGCGCCTCCTTGAACTGGGCGTCGCTGATGAAGCGCAGTTCGTGCATCCGGCGCAGGACATAGAGTTGACGGGTCTTGGCTCGGCGTGGATTGGTCACCGGATTGTAGGCGGAGGGAGCCTTGGGCAGCCCCGCCAGCATCGCTGCCTCGGCGACCGAAACGTCCTGCAGGGGCTTGCCGAAGTAGATCTGCGCCGCCGCACCGAAACCGTAAGCCCGTTGCCCCAGGAATATCTGGTTGAGGTAAAGCTCGAGGATCTCGTCCTTGGAGAGGTTGGCCTCGATCTTCCACGCCAGCAGAACCTCCCGCAGCTTGCGGGTTACGGTCTTTTCCCGCGTCAGGAAGAAATTTCGGGCAACCTGCATGGTGATGGTGCCGGCACCCTGCTGGGTTCCGGACGCAAGATTGGTCAGGGCAGCCCTGGCGATACTTAAGTAGTCAACACCGCCGTGTTGGTAGAAGCGTTCGTCTTCTGCGGCCAAAATGGCCTGTTTCATGACATCCGGGACCTCGCGGATCGTCACGACAGCCCGCCGTTCCTCGCCAAACTCACCCAGAAGGGCACCTTCTGCCGAAACGACGCGAAGTGGGATCTTTGGCTGGTAATCGGTCAGCGCTTCGAGGGACGGCAGCGTCGGCCAGAGCAGGGCCAGGACGAACGCCCCCAGCAGGGCGCCAACGACGCCCAGACCGAGGATCACGGAACCCAGATAAAGTAGCCAGCGCTTTAGCACGTGGGAATGAAACTTGCGTCAGGACCGCTATTGGACACCAGGATGCTGCCAAATGCGCAACAAGTGTTGCGGGATTGGGGGAAACAAATTGACAAGGTTCATACTTGCTGCCAGAGTTTAATGTAAATTATCAGCATTCTCGCCCGAAGATCGCCATGGTTGCCGAAAAGCTCTCCACTGTGTTCGACATCTTCAAAACTAAGTCTCCGGCCCTGATTGGAGTCGATATTGCATCGACGTCGATCAAGATGGTCGAACTCACTCAAACCGGCAAGGGAACTTACCGGCTGGAGCGGTATGCCATCGAGCCTTTGTCCAAGGATCTGGTCGCCGACGGCAATATCGCCAACCTCGATCAGGTCAGCGACGCCCTTAAGCGAGGGTGGAAACGACTGGGCAGCCGAAACCGCAATGTTGCCATGTCCCTGCCCGCCGCGATGGTGATCACCAAAAAGATCATCGTGCCCTCCGGACAGAAGGAAGAAGAACTCGAGCTTACCGTCGAGGCCGAGGCTAACCAGTACATCCCTTTTGCGCTGGACGAGGTCAACCTCGACTTCCAGATCCTGGGGCCCGCGCCCAACAATCCCGATGAGGTCGAGGTGCTCATTGCCGCCTCGCGCAAGGAAAAGGTCGAAGACCGGGTTGCCATAGCCGAGGCGGCCGGCTTGAAGCCACGCGTGATGGATGTGGAGTCCTACGCGACGCAGGAGGCGTTTGCGCTGATCGCCCCCTCGCTGCCCGCCAACGGCCGCGACCAGAACATCGCCCTGGTGGATATCGGGGCCCACGTCACCCACTTTTACGTGCTGCGCAATGGCCAATTCCTGTTTTCGCGGGACCAGGCCTTTGGCGGCAACCAGCTGACCCAGGACATTCAACGCGCCTTCAACCTGTCGCCGGAGGAAGCCGAGTCCGCCAAGAAGAACCAGGGCCTGCCAGAAACCTACGACAACGATGTGCTGCAACCGTTCATGGAGACCCTGGCGCTGGAAATCACGCGAGCGCTGCAGTTCTTCTTCACGTCGACGTCTCACAATCAGGTCGATCAGATCGTGCTGGCGGGAGGTTGCGCCGCGTTGCCGGGTATCGATGAACTCGTATCCAAGCGCGCGGGCGTGGCCACCGTGATTGCCAATCCCTTTGCCAGCATGCAGGCATCGGACCGCATACGGCCCCGCACGCTGGCGCAGGACGCACCGATGCTGCTGGTCGCCACCGGACTCGCCCTGCGGAGCTTCGAGTAATGGCCGGCGTTCGCATCAATCTGCTACCCCACCGGGAGCAGAAACGTCAGGCCCGACAGCGCCAGTTCATTTCGCTTGCGCTGTCGCTGGCCGTTCTCGGCCTGGCGCTTGTGGCGCTGGTGCACGGCGTTCTGGCGGCCCGACTTGACAACCAGGTTGCGCGCAACACGTTGCTGAAGCAGGAAATCGCCAAGCTCGACGAGCAGATCAAGGAGATCGATCGGTTGCGCGAACAGATCTCGGCGGTGCTGGCGCGGAAACAGGTGGTGGAAACACTTCAGGCCAACCGGGGCGAGGCGGTTCACCTCCTGGACCAGCTTGTCCGCCAGCTTCCCGACGGCATCTACCTGCGCAACGTCAAGCAAAACGGCGCCAAGGTAACGGTGACGGGCTACGCCCAATCCAATGCGCGTGTCTCGACGCTGATGCGCAATATCGAGGCATCGCCGTGGCTCACCAGCCCTGAATTGGTCGAGATCAAGCTGGTGCCGGCCCCCGGGACGGCCAAGGACCAGAAGATCAACGAATTCACGATGAATCTGCTGGTGAAGCGGGTTGCGCCGGTCGACGTGAAGGACTCGGCGGCGACGGTGCCCAAACCCGGTCAAGCGGCGCCCGTCGCGCCGGCCGCGCCGGCCAAGGCACCCGCGAAGGCCTCCCTCGACGATCCGCGGAGACCGGCATGAACCTCGACGATCTTCGAAACCTCAAGATGCGGGAGGTCGGCAACTGGCCGCTGCTCCCCAAGGTCGCCATCCTGTTCGGCATCGTCCTTGCGATTTTGGTTGCGGGCTACTTTCTCGATTGGCGCGATCAGCTGGAGGCGATCGAGACTGCAACTGCGGAGGAAGAAAAGCTGAAGGTCCAGTACGGCCAGAAGAAGGCCAAGGCGATCAATTTCGAACTCTATGTTCAGCAGTTGAACGAAGTCGAGCAGTCTTTCGGAGCGTTGGTGAAGCAGTTGCCCAACCGCTCGGAGATCGATGCGTTGCTCACGGACATCAATCAGGCGGGACTCGGCCGCGGACTGCAGTTCGAATTGTTCAAGCCTGCCGTGCAGGAAACGATGCAGGACTTCTATGCCGAGTTGCCGATCAAGATCCGCATCACCGGTACCTACCATGACATGGGGGCGTTCGCGAGCGACGTTGCGCAGTTGCCGCGGATCGTCACGCTGAACGACGTGGTGATCGCCAACGACAAGGGTGTCCTGTCCCTGGATGCCGAAGCCAGGACCTTCCGGTACCTCGACGAGGAGGAAATCGCCAAGCAGCGGGCGATCGCGAAGGCCAAGGCAGCTGCCAAGGCGAAGAAATGATGCGCGCCCTGGCCTTGTTGACGGGCGCCGTGTTCCTGCTCGCCGGGTGCGGTGGCGAAAGCCACCAGGACCTGCGCGCGTGGATGAGTGAACAGGGCAAGGGGTCGCGCGGCAAGCTGGAGCCATTGCCGCAGATCAAGGCCTACGATCCATTCGCGTACAACGCCTTCGATCTGCCGGATCCGTTCAAGCCGCGCAAGATCGAGCCGACCAAGGGTGCAAGCAAACTCTCGCCGGACCTCGCGCGTCGCCGCGAACCGCTTGAATCGTTTCCGCTCGAGTCGCTGGCGATGGTCGGAACGCTGGAAAAGAACAAGGCGGTATTCGCGCTGGTGCGTACTCCCGAGAAGGACGTCTATCAGATTCGGGCCGGCAACTATCTCGGACAGAATTTCGGCGTTGTCACCGGCATTGCCGACAGCGAAATCAAGCTCAAGGAACTGGTGCAGGACGGCGCCGGCGACTGGACCGAACGTTCAAGCACGTTGCAGTTGCAGCAAGCCGAAGCACGACCACAGGAGCGCAAACGATGAACGCCTTGACCGGCATCCCAACCTTCCCCACGGCGGCGACGCGGCCTCGGGGCTGGAGCGTTTTTTTGGCTGCGCTCGGTGCATGGCTGCTGGCGGGCATTGCAGTTGCGCAGGTCCCCAACAGCCTAGACCAGGTCACCGTTTCCAAGGCCGCGTCCGGACGGACCGTGGTGCGCTTCCAGCTCAAGAATCCTCCGACCAACCCACCGGCCACGTTTTCGATCCAGAGTCCCCCGCGCATCGCGCTGGATTTTCTGGACACCACCAATGGACTCGGAGCGACACAGCGGGTGATTGACGAGGCGGCATTGCGTAGCTTGAACCTGATTACCGCGGGCAATCGCACCCGGGTCGTGTTCAACCTCAACAAGCCCCAGTCGTTCGAGACCTCGGTGGAAGGCAATGCGGTCATCGTCACGCTCAACGACCAGGAGGCGGTCAGGGCCGGTTCCGAGACCGTTCAGCGGTTTGCCGAGGCCAAGCCCAGCGAAACCCAGCACGCGTTGCGCGACATTGATTTTCGCCGCGGCCGCAACGGCGAGGGACGCATCGTCGTCGACCTGTCCGACAGCACGGCCGGCATCGACATTCGCCAGCAAGGACGTACGCTGGTGGTTGACTTCCTCAAGACCAACGTGCCGCGCAACCTGCAACGGCGGATCGATGTCGCGGATTTCGGCACGCCGATCGTGACGGTGGACACGTTTGCGCAGGGTTCCAACGCACGCATGGTGATCGAACCACGCGGGCTGTGGGAGCACTCGGCGTACCAGACGGACAACCGCTTCATCCTCGAGATCAAGCCCGTCCAGGAAGACCCCAACAAGCTGATTCAGGGGACGCGCGGCGGCTACAAGGGCGAAAAGCTGTCGCTCAATTTCCAGAACGTGGAGGTGCGTGCGGTTCTGCAGGTCATCGCCGACTTCACGGGACTCAACATCATTACCAGCGACACCGTGCAGGGCAGCCTCACGCTGCGGTTGAAGGACATTCCCTGGGACCAGGCGCTCGATATCATCCTGCAGACCAAGGGTCTCGACATGCGCAAGAACGGCAATGTCGTGCTCATCGCCCCGCGCGAGGAATTGGCGTTGAAGGAAAAGCAGCAGCTGGAAAACGCCATTCAGATCGGCGAGCTCGAGCCTCTGGTGTCTGAGTCATTCCAGCTTAACTACATCAAGGCCTCCGATCTCGAAAAGCTGATCTCCACCAATCGCCAGCAGCAGTTCGGCGCTGGCGCGGGGCAGACCGCCACGACCGGCGGCCAGGGCTCGATCCTCAGCAAGCGCGGTGTCGCCGTGGTCGACCCGCGTTCCAACATCATCTTCGTGCAGGACACGGCACAGCGGCTGGAGGAAGTCAGGCGCATCATCCGGCAGATCGACACGCCCATCCGGCAGGTGCTGATCGAGGCGCGGATTGTCATTGCCGGTGACAAATTCAGCCAGCAGCTTGGTGTGCGCTTCGGTCAGCAGACCGGCTTCACGCTCAACAACAAGTATGCGGCGGGCTCCAGCGGATCGCTCAGCACCACGCCCGTCGTCAAGACGGAGGGCGATCGGTTGATCCGTGAAACCCGAACCCAGACGCCGTTCGAATTGGCTTCAGGGCTCGCGTCTGCCGGCTATTCCGATTCGCCACAGCTGAACGTGAACCTGCCGGTGCCCAACGCCGCAGGCCAGTTGGCCCTCACGTTGATCAACCTGGGTAGCGGCAACCTCATCAACCTCGAATTGTCCGCACTGGAAGCCGACGCCCGCGGCAAGGTCGTGTCGAGCCCGCGCGTGGTCACGGGAGACAACCAGAAGGCGGCGATCGAGCAGGGCACGGAAATCCCGTACGTCACGCCGGGCAGCGCCAATTCGCCCGCGACCGTCGCGTTCAAGAAGGCCGTTCTGCGCCTCGATGTCACGCCGCAGATCACGGCTGATGGCCGCATCATCATGGTGGTCGAGGTGCGCAAGGACTCCGTGGGACAGTACGTGCAGCTTGGTGGCGGGTTCTCGGTTCCCTCGATCGATACGAAGAACGTGGTGACCCAGATCTCCGTCAACAATGGCGATACGGCGGTCATCGGCGGCATCTACGAAGAGCAGATCCGCAACGACGTGACGCAGGTTCCGTGGCTTGGCAACCTGCCGATCCTGGGATACCTCTTCAAGCAGACAGGGACGTCAAGCGACAAGGCTGAACTCCTGATCTTCCTGACGCCGCGGATTGTCCGGGATACGGTAACCTCGGTGCGGTGAACGCAGCGACTGACGATCCGGTCAGCAATCCCCCATCGATTGCCCCGGTGCCATTGCACCGGGGCAATTTGTTTCTGGTCGGGCTTCCCGGGTCCGGAAAATCAACGCTGGGACGGCAACTGGCGCGTCGACTGCGCCTGCGCTTCGTCGATGCCGACGCCGAGCTCGAGCGGCGACTTGGCGTTTCGATTCCGACGATCTTCGAGATCGAAGGCGAAGCGGGATTCCGGGACCGTGAGGAGGCGACGATTGCGGAGCTGACCAGGCTCCAGGGTATCGTGCTTTCGACCGGAGGTGGCGCTGTCCTGCGGCCGGCCAATCGGCTATTGCTGAAGGACAACGGCACGGTGATTTACCTGCACGCGGAGCCGTCCATGCTGTGGGAGCGCATAAGGCACAGCCGCAATCGCCCGTTGCTGCAAACCGATAATCCCATGGCGCGCCTCGTCCAGCTCTACGGCGAGCGCGACGCATTCTATCGGGAAGTGGCTGATCACGTGGTTGAATCGGAGCGCAACGAGGTGATGCGCGTGGCCCGACTCTTCACAACGCAGGAGCCCTGAAGCATGAATCGCGACAACGTCGCCACGCTCGGTGTCGACCTGGGGGACCGAAGCTACCAGATCCACATCGGCAGCGGCCTACTCTCGGTGGTGGGCACGAGGTTGCGCGATCTCGCGTTCCGCCGCGTGGTGGTTCTCACCAATCCGATCGTCGCCGCGCACTGGTTAGCACCCGTGGTGCGCAGCCTGACCGAGGCCGGGATTGCAACGGACACGATCATGATTCCCGATGGCGAAGCGCACAAGAACCAGCGCACCCTGGACGACGTACTCACCCGCCTGCTTGAACTGCGCGCCGAGCGGTCGACGGCGATGGTTGCCCTGGGGGGAGGCGTCGTGGGTGACATTGCAGGTTTTGCGGCCGCGATCTATCAACGCGGCATGCCTTTCGTCCAGATACCGACGACGCTGCTCGCGCAGGTCGACTCGTCGGTCGGCGGCAAGACCGGCATCAATCACCCGTTGGGCAAGAACATGATCGGTGCGTTTCATCAGCCGCGGCTGGTGCTGATTGACACCGACTGCCTGCGCACATTGCCGGCGCGGGAACTTGCTGCGGGCATGTCCGAGGTCGTGAAGCATGGGGCGATCCGCGATGCCGGGTTCTTCGGATGGCTCGAATCCAACGCTGCGCGCCTGACGGCCGCGGACCCGGGTGTGCTGCGTCACGCCATCCTGACAAGCTGCGCGATCAAGGCGGCGATCGTCGCCGCCGACGAGCGCGAGGGTGGCATGCGCGCGTTACTCAATTTCGGACACACCTTCGGCCATGCCATCGAAACACATGCCGGCTATGGCGCCTGGCTGCATGGCGAAGCCGTTGGCGCCGGTATGGTGCTGGCGGCGCGGTTGTCGGCACGCGTGCAGGGACTGCCCGAGGCGGATGTCGCCCGGCTTGTGGCGTTGCTGCAACGTTTGGCGGTACCGACGCAGCCACCATCGATGCCGGTGGCGCGCTGGCTCGATCTCATGGGCCGCGACAAGAAAGTCGCGGCCGGGCGTCTGCGCTTTGTATTGCTGGACGCCCTTGGCAGCGCTGTCGTGACCGACGACGTTCCCGAACCTGCGCTGGTGGCGCTGCTGAACTGATCGCGTCGGGAGTCCCGTTTCCACCCGGGGCCGCGGGGGTCGCGGTAAGGACGGCGAATTAGACGATTCGCCGTCCTTGCGTGAAAAACCAGTTCAATTGCAGGTAATGGTCGCTGTTCCCGACTTGCGGGGCGTCGAGGAATCGCCAACGGAGATGATCGTGGACCCCACGACCGGCGGTGTGGCTGCAAACGTCACAGTGAACGTGCCGCCATCCGCTGAAATCACGTTGGGCGCAAGCGTCGGAGCCACGGCGCTTGCATAGGACGTCACGACGGCGTTGTACGGCGGGGTGCCGCCGGTCAGGAGGAACGTCACCGTCTTCCCGGCGCAGCCGGGCACCGCAACGGCGTCCGGAACGACCGCAAAGGCCGGTGCCACCGGAGGTCCTGGCGGCGGTGTGGTGCCAGGCCTGTTGATCAGCGAGGCGGTCGTCTGCTTCCCGGCCGAATCCGCGATCGTGAACACCAGCGGATCGACGCACGCACCGTTGGTGATGGCCTCGAAGAAGTCGCCGCTGCGCGCCACGGTGGTGTTGACCAGCGTTATCCCGGCAGGGAAGCTCGACGCAACGGTGTAGGGCGGGTTGCCGCCGTAAACGTAGTAGTTGATGCGGAAGCCGGTCGAGCACGCATTGTTGTAGGCGGCGGTAATTGTTGCAATTGGCGGGATGACGACCAACGGCGATTGGCCGGCGACGGTGTTGTTCACGACCGTCAGGTTGGCGACCTGCTGTTGCCCGGACGTGACGTCCGTGGCGCGCAGCTGGGCGGGCTGCGTCGACGCACCGGCGACCGCCAGGATGCCGACCGTGGCGGTGCCCTTCGAGTCGGTCACGATGGTCAGCGTCTGCACGACGGGCGTCGCGGGGTTCGTGGTGGTGATGCCGATCGGGCCGGACACGATGTCAAAGCGGATCGGTCGCGACACCAGCGGGACGCCCGCGGCACCGCTGGCGACCACGGTGGCTGTCCCGGTCTGTCCGGAGCAAAGTCCGGTACCGCAATCGCCACCGCTTGGCGCAAACGTCAACGCGTTCAGAATCGAATTCGGCCTGACGCTGACGGCGACAGGCTTGGTCGCACCGAAGGCATCCTGCACGGTGAGGGTGACATTGGTGTCGACCGCGACGTTGTTGGGCAGGACGACGATGGACGGGCCCGCGATGGTCTGCGTGACGGGCAGCACCGTGGCGTCGTTGGTGAAGACCTGGAAGGGGCCCTGGCCACTGGTGATGGTCACCGTGGTAGGCACGCCGGAATAGGCGGTCAGGCTGCTGGGCTGCACGGTCAGCACCGGGTTCGTCACCGGCGGCACGTACGGGTTGTTGGGGGCGCCACTGCCGCCGCCGCAGCCGGCAAGGGTCAGGATCCCGACCACCCCGACAAGGGCGAGAGTCGGGCGCATCCAGGCGTTACGGCGGGGATCTAGCATGATGGATTCCTGATGATGTTGTCCTAAAATGTTGCCGCTCCGGAAACGAATTGGATGCTGCAACAAGCATCTAGCTTATTCTGTTGAGATTAAAGCCCAACTGGAGGCCCTGCGCAAGCCCGGGCTTCCGGAAAGTAGCACCGTCGGACGGTTGCTGTTGCGTCCCAGTCCTCGAACGGCGCCGCTGGATTGCCGCAACGCAACATCACGAGTAGTATGGATCGGTTTCGGTCCGTATCCGTGAAAACGGGTCCGCCGGAGCTTTTTCGGGTCGCGCGCCGCGCGCGGCCGATACCCGAATCGAGGAATCGAGGACATGGACGCGCAGGATTCACCGCATTGGCCGCCACGGGCACAGGGTCTCTACGATCCGCGCAACGAACATGACGCGTGCGGCCTTGGCTTCATCGCCCATATCAAGGGGCGCAAAGACCATGCCATCGTCCAGCGCGCCCTCGCGATACTGGAAAACCTGACGCACCGTGGCGCCACGGGTGCCGACCCGTTGCAGGGCGATGGCGCCGGCATCCTCATCCAGTTGCCCGATGCCTTCCTGCGCCGCGCCTGCGGCAAGCTCGGCATTACGCTTCCGGCCGCCGGTCACTACGGCGTGGGCATGGTCTTCCTGCCGCGCGAGCCCGCATCGCGCATGGCGTGCGAACAGGAGATCGAACGGGCGATCCTCGCTGAAGGGCAGATCCTGCTGGGTTGGCGCGACGTGCCGACCGACAACAGCGGCCTGTCCGAGCGCACCAAGGAAGTCGAGCCGGTGATCCGGCAGGTGTTCATCGCGCGCGGAGCGCAAACGCAGGACCAGGACGCCTTCGAACGCAAGCTCTATGTGCTGCGCAAGCGCGCGGGCCACGCGATCCAGTCGCTGCACCTGCGCCACGGCAAGGAGTTCTACGTCGTCTCGATGTCAACGCGGACGATCGTCTACAAGGGCATGCTGCTGGCGCACCAGGTCGGCGAGTTTTACATCGATCTCGCCGATCCGACGATGGTGTCCGCGCTTGCCATGGTGCACCAGCGGTTTTCCACCAACACGTTTCCGACGTGGGACCTGGCGCATCCGTTCCGCTTCATTTCGCACAACGGCGAAATAAATACATTGCGCGGCAACTTCAACTGGATCCGCGCGCGCGAAGGTGCCATCGCCTCGACGGTGCTGGGTGATGACCTGCCCAAACTCTGGCCGCTGATCTACGACGGGCAGTCCGATTCGGCGGCCTTCGACAATGCGCTCGAGTTGCTGGTGATGGGCGGCTATCCGTTGTCGCAGGCGATGACGATGATGATCCCCGAAGCCTGGGCGGGCAATCCGCTGATGGACGAGGATCGCCGCGCGTTCTACGAATACCACGCGGCATTGATGGAGCCGTGGGACGGTCCTGCCGCGATGGCCTTCACCGATGGCCGTCAGATCGGGGCCACGCTCGATCGCAACGGTCTGCGGCCGGCCCGCTTCATCGTGACCGACGATGACTACATCGTGATGGCCTCCGAGGTGGGTGTTCTCGACATTCCCGAGTCCAGCATCGTCAAGAAATGGCGGCTGCAGCCAGGCAAGATGCTGCTGGTGGACCTGGAGCAGGGCCGCATCGTCGACGACGAGGAATTGAAGCGCACGCTGGCCACGGCCAAGCCGTACCGCGCGTGGATGAAGGAGTGCCGGCTGCGGCTCGAGGAGATGCCCGAACCCGCGCCGGCGCCTGCGTCCGAGGTTCCGTTGCTCGACCGCCAGCAGGCCTTCGGGTACACGCAAGAGGACGTGAAACTGCTGCTGACGCCGATGGCCGAGGGCGGCGAGGAGCCGCTGGGCTCGATGGGCAACGATGCTGCGTTGCCGGTGCTCTCGGACCGGCCCAAGGTCTTCTACAATTATTTCAAGCAGCTCTTCGCTCAGGTGACGAACCCGCCGATCGATCCGATCCGCGAGGAACTGGTCATGTCGCTCGTGTCGTTCATCGGGCCGCGCCCCAACCTGCTCGAAGTGGAGTACGAAGCCGGTGTCACTCGGCCGCCGATGCGCCTGGAGGCACTGCAGCCGATCCTGACCTCGGACAACATGGAAAAAATCCGGCATGTCGAGCTGTTTTCCGGTGGCGCCTTCCGTTCCATCGAGCTCGACATCTGCTACCCCGCGGCGTGGGGCGCCAATGGGATGGAAGCTGCGCTGGCGAGCCTTGCCGCTCATGCGGAGGATGCCATCCGGCAGGGCTACAACATCCTGATCCTGTCCGACCGCGCCGTATCGTCCGACGCCTTGCCGATACCCGCGCTGCTGGCGACGGCGGCGGTGCACGAGCATCTCGTCCAGAGCGGGCTGCGCACTTCCACCGGACTCGTGGTCGAAACCGGCACGGCGCGCGAAGTCCACCATTTTGCCCTGCTTGCCGGCTACGGCGCCGAGGCGATCCATCCGTACCTGGCGTTGGAGTCGGTGGCGCAACTCGCCGCGTCGATCCCGGCCATCGATCCCAGGGAATCGGGCAAGCGCTTCATCAAGGCAATCTGCAAGGGACTCTACAAGGTGATGTCCAAGATGGGCATCTCCACCTACCAGTCGTACTGCGGCGCGCAGATCTTCGAGGCCGTCGGCCTGCAGCGCGCATTCGTGGACAAGTACTTCACGGGGACTGCAAGCAACGTCGAGGGTATCGGTCTCTTCGAGGTGGCGGAGGAGTCCGCGCGCCTGCACGCGCTGGCGTTCGGCAGCGATCCGTTGTTGCGTGACATGCTGGATGCGGGCGGCGAGTACCAGTACCGCACGCGCGGCGAAGCGCACATGTGGACCCCCGAGACCATTGCCAAGTTGCAGCACGCGGCGCGCTCGAACAGCTTTTCCACTTACCGTGACTACGCCAGACTCATCAACGAGCAGAGCCGCGAGTTGAAGACGTTTCGCGGGTTGTTCGAGTTTCGAAGCGCCGAGCGCGCGCCCGTTCCCATCGAGGAAGTGGAAACCGCGGCGGCCATCGTGCGTCGCTTCGCCACCGGCGCAATGAGTCTCGGGTCGATCTCGACCGAGGCCCACACCACGCTCGCGGTCGCGATGAACCGCATCGGCGGCAAGTCGAACACCGGCGAAGGCGGCGAGGACGAGGCGCGCTATCGCAATGAACTGCGCACCGGGTCGAGCGGCGTCGTCGACGGCGATACGCTGGCGACGGTGGTCGGCAAGGCGCAGATCGAGCACGACATCCCGCTGCAGGCAGGCGACAGCCTGCGGTCGAAGATCAAGCAGGTGGCCTCAGGGCGGTTCGGCGTGACGGCTGAGTATCTCGCGTCCGCGGACCAGATCCAGATCAAGATGGCGCAGGGCGCCAAGCCGGGCGAGGGTGGCCAGCTGCCGGGACACAAGGTTTCCGAATACATCGCCAAGCTGCGTTTTTCGGTGCCGGGTGTCGGCTTGATCTCGCCGCCGCCGCACCATGACATCTACTCGATCGAGGATCTGGCGCAACTGATCCATGATCTCAAGAACGCCAACCCGAAGGCGACCATATCGGTGAAGCTCGTCTCCGAAGTGGGCGTGGGCACGGTGGCGGCGGGCGTGGCCAAGGCCAAGTCCGATCATGTGACGATCGCTGGCCACGATGGCGGCACGGGCGCATCCCCGGTTTCATCGATCAAGCATGCCGGCACGCCATGGGAACTGGGGCTCGCGGAGACGCAGCAGACGCTGGTGCTCAATCGGCTGCGCGGACGCATTGCCGTCCAGGTGGACGGCCAGATGAAGACCGGACGCGATGTCGTGATCGGCGCCATGCTCGGCGCGGACGAGTTCGGCTTCGCGACGGCGCCGCTGGTCGTCACCGGTTGCATCATGATGCGCAAGTGCCATCTCAACACCTGTCCGGTGGGGGTTGCCACGCAGGATCCGGTGCTGCGCCGCAAGTTCACCGGCCAGCCTGAGCATGTGGTCAATTTCTTCTTCTTCGTGGCGGAGGAAGTTCGGGAGCTGATGGCGCAGCTTGGCTTCCGCACGTTCGAGGAAATGATCGGCCGTGCTGATCTGCTGGACATGCGTGCCGGCATTACGCACTGGAAGGCGCGTGGGCTCGATTTTTCGCGCGTTTTCCACCAGCCGAAGGTGCCGGCCGACGTCGCGCGCTCGCACAAGGAAGCGCAGGACCATGGCCTTGCCGGAGCGCTCGATCACCACCTGATCGCCGCTGCCGAACCTGCGCTTGCGCGCGGACAGCCGGTGCGCATAACGCACCGGATCCGTAACGCCAATCGCTCGGTCGGCGCGATGCTGTCCAATGCCATTGCACAGAAATATGGCCACGAAGGGCTGCCGGAGGACACGATCCACGTGGCATTCAACGGGACCGCGGGGCAAAGCTTCGGCGCCTTCCTGGCGCACGGCATCACGTTCGAGCTGCAGGGTGCGTCCAACGACTACGTGGGCAAGGGACTGTCGGGCGGCCGCATCGTCGTCTATCCGGACCCGGCGTGCCCGGCCAGGGCCGAGGACAACATCGTCATCGGCAACACCGTGATGTACGGTGCCACGGCCGGTGAAGCCTACTTCCGCGGCATCGCGGGCGAACGATTCTGCGTGCGCAACTCCGGCGCCAGCGCGGTGGTCGAGGGTACCGGCGATCACGGGTGCGAATACATGACCGGCGGCACGGTGGTCGTGCTCGGCAGGACCGGGCGCAACTTCGCCGCCGGCATGAGTGGCGGCTACGCGTTCGTCTACGACCCCGGGCGCAACTTTGCCGCGCATTGCAACCTCGCGATGGTGGCGGTCGAACCACTGCAGTCCGAGGCGGCACAGGCGGCGGAGGAAAGTGCGCTGGAGACCGCGGGCAAGGGCCGGCTACGCCATGCAGGCAAGGCCGATGCGGTCCTGGTGCGCGAGTTGGTGGAGCGTCACCTCCGGTTCACGGGCAGCACGCTTGCGCTGAAGCTGCTCGATGACTGGGATGCCACGCAGGCCGCCTTCGTGAAGGTGTTCCCGCACGAGTACAGGCGGGCGCTCACGGAAATGCGCGAACGCGCGGTGGCGAAGGGCGCTGCACCGGCAGCGAGGCAACGCGCCGCCGCCTAATCGCGGCGCCGCGGCGCCATACCCCATCGATGCGCCGCGGGCTGCGCCTCATTCTTCTGATCACTTCGAATTGACGATGCCATGGGCAAGATCACCGGATTTCTCGAACTGCAACGAATCAAGGAGGCCGCGCAGCCCGCCGCCGAGCGCGTGCGCCACTACCGCGAATTCGTGGTCACGCTGAAGGAAGACGAAGCGTCGAAGCAGGGCGCACGCTGCATGGATTGCGGCATCCCGTTCTGCCAGAGCGGCTGCCCGGTGCACAACATCATTCCGGACTGGAACGACCTCGTCTACCGGCACCAGTGGCAGCGCGCGCTGGAGGTGCTCCATACGACCAACAATTTTCCCGAATTCACCGGCCGCGTGTGTCCGGCCCCATGCGAAGCGTCCTGCACGCTCAACATCAACAATGATGCGGTCGGTATCAAGTCGATCGAGCATTTCATCATCGACAAGGGATGGGAGGAAGGCTGGGTGGTGCCGGTACCGCCGGCATCGAAGAGCGGCAGGCGCGTCGCCGTGGTCGGATCCGGCCCCGCCGGGCTGGCCTGTGCCCAGCAGCTTGGCCGCGCGGGCCATGATGTGGTGGTGTTCGAGAAGGCAGACCGGATCGGCGGGCTGTTGCGCTATGGCATACCCGATTTCAAGATGGAGAAGGATCTGATCGACAAGCGGATGACGCAGATGGCGCAGGAGGGCATCGAGTTCCGCGCCGGCGTGAACGTCGGCGTGGACATGCCCGCGCAACGCCTGCTGGCTGAGTTCGACGCGATCGTCTTGACCGGTGGTGCCGAGATGCCACGCGATCTCGACGTACCTGGCCGCGAACTCGATGGCGTGCATTTCGCAATGGAATTCCTGCCGCAGCAGAATGCCGTCGTCGCCGGGGACAAGGTGCCCGACCAGATCATGGCCACGGGCAAGCACGTCGTCGTGATCGGCGGAGGCGATACCGGGTCCGACTGCGTGGGGACATCCAACCGCCATGGCGCGGCGTCGATCATGCAGTTCGAGCTGCTGCCGCAGCCGCCCGAGTCGGAGAACAAGCCGCTGGTGTGGCCCAACTGGCCCATCAAGCTGCGTACTTCGTCCTCGCATGAGGAAGGATGCGGGCGCGACTGGTCGGTCACTACGAAGCGTTTCGAGGGACGCAATGGCAAGGTCGAGAAATTGATCGCCGCGCGCGTCGATTGGCATCGCGACGGCAACGCGCCGCCGACGATGGTGGAGATCCCGGGCAGCGAATTCGAGATCAAGGCGGATCTGATCCTGTTCGCCATGGGCTTCACCGGGCCGGTGCCGGGTGGACTCCTGGCGCAGCTTGGCGTCGAGCACGATGCGCGCTCGAACGTGAAGGCCGACACCGACAGCTATCGCACGTCGGTCGACAAGGTCTTTGCCGCCGGTGACATGCGGCGCGGGCAGTCGCTCGTGGTCTGGGCCATTCGCGAGGGCCGGCAGGCAGCGCGGGCCGTGGACGAATTCCTGATGGGAACGAGCGAACTGCCGCGCTGAGCGCACGCGGCAGAACGGCGCACCATGACCGCGATCGTCACGCTCGAATTCGATGGCTTTCGTCCGCGTATCACCGCGGATGAGCAGGCGCTCGCGGTGCATGCGATCGAGGACGGCGGGGTCCTGGTGCTGCCGCGGGCGACGTTCGTGCTGGACGAAGCTGAGCGCCGCTTTCTCGCGCCCGAATGGTCCGATGGGCGCGCGAAGAACATCAGCGTGGAGATGCCGAAGCCCGGTGCGTCCGCCCAGGCTTCCCCTCGGCTCAAGGGCGCGCGCGGCGGCGCCGCCGATCTTGCCGCCCTGACGGCGATGGTCACCCGCTTCGCGGTCGACGCCGGCGCACTGGTCACCACCCTCTTCCCGCGATACGCGCCCTACGTTCAGCAGGCGCGTACCAGCTTCCGGCCGCAGCCGGCGGTGGGGCGCGCGGTGTCCTGGCGCAAGGATGACTCGCGCCTGCATGTCGACGCGTTTCCATCGCGGCCCAACCAGGGCGCACGGATCCTTCGTGTATTCACCAATCTCAATCCGGTCGAGCCGCGCGTGTGGAGGGTTGGGGAGTCCTTCGAAGCGGTCGCCCGAACCTTTCTGCCTCGCATCCCTGCACCGCTGCCAGGATCGCCGGCATTGCTGGCCGCGTTTCGCGTCACCAAAGGCCGACGCAGCCACTACGACCATCTGATGCTGAACCTGCATGACGCGGCGAAGGCGGACATGGCATACCAGCGGGATTGCGAGCAGCAGGTCGTCCGCTTCGCGCCCGGGACCACATGGCTCTGTTTTTCCGACCAGGTGATGCACGCCGCGGTGTCGGGACAGTTCATGCTCGAACAGACCATTCACCTGCCAGTGCGCGCGCTGTACGATCCGCAACGCGCGCCGCTGGCGATACTTGAAAAATTGACCGGGCGCCCGTTGATCCCGGAAGCGGCACGATCATCCTGAAGGCCCCGATGTTGCAAAACGACACGTTTCTGCGCGCCCTGCGGCGCGAGCCGACCACGCATACGCCGGTCTGGCTCATGCGCCAGGCCGGTCGCTACCTTCCGGAGTACCAGAAGACCCGCGCCCGTGCGGGGAGCTTCATGGGGTTAGCCACCAACCCTGATCTGGCGACCGAGGTCACGCTGCAGCCACTCGCGCGGTTCCCGCTCGATGCCGCGATCCTGTTCTCCGACATCCTGACGGTTCCCGATGCAATGGGACTGGGGCTGTCGTTTGCCGAAGGCGAAGGGCCGCGCTTTGCCACCACCATTCGCGACGAGGCCGCGGTCAGGGCGCTGGCGGTGCCGGACATGGCCAAGCTTGGCTATGTGTTTGCCGCGGTGAGCCAGATCAAGCGCGAATTGCACGGCAGGGTGCCGCTGATCGGCTTTTCGGGCAGTCCGTTCACGCTGGCAAGCTACATGATCGAAGGTGGCGGCAGCCCGGACTTCGCGCTGGTGCGCAGGATGGCGTACCAGCGTCCTGACCTGCTCGATGCATTGGTTGCAGTCAATGCACGCGCAGTCACCGCGTACCTCAACGAGCAGATTGCGGCCGGCGCGGACGCGGTGATGATCTTCGATACATGGGGGGGCTTGCTGTCCGCGGCCGCGTACCGCCGGTTTTCGCTCGCACCGATGCGCGAGATCCTCGCATCGCTGCGGCCTTCCCCCGATGGCGGCACGGTGCCGACGATCGTGTTCACCAAGGGCGGTGGTGCCTGGCTCGACGACATCGCGTCATGCGGCGCATCGGGCGTGGGCCTCGACTGGACCGTGGACATTGCGCAAGCACGGGCGGCCGTGGGCCATCGCGTCGCGTTGCAGGGCAACCTCGATCCGCTGGTACTGCTGACCGATCCCGCGACCGTCGCCCGCGAGGCGTCCGCCATAGTGCGGGCTGCCGGTCCCGCGCCGGGGCATGTCTTCAATCTCGGCCATGGCATCGTCCCGGCCACGCCGCCGGAGAACGTCGCGGCTCTCGTCGAGGCTGTTCATGCCACTTCCCGGGAAACCCGCGCCGTTGCTTGATTGGCGGGGATTGCCCAAGGGAAAAGCCGTGAAACCCGCGCCATTGCTGGCTTTGCGAGGGCTTGACAAACGCGCGGAACGGTAGAATCGCCCTCCAGTTATGCACATCGGGATGCCGATTCGCCTGGATGGCATCGATTGTTGCGGTGATGGCGGGCGCTTTTCTGCAACCTGCTAAAGACGCAAGGATTTTCGGCGCCGCCGCCGCCATGGCGGGAAGTCAGGTTCCTCGTCTGCGCGATAATGCAAGCGGGATTGCGGCCACTTACGCACAAAGTTATCCACATATGATCCCGCAATTGACGCCGGCCCTTTGAAAATAACGACTTGGGGCCTAAAGCTTTGGTTCGAACTCAAGACTTCGAACACTACAACTCGCGTGGCCAGGCCATGAGCAGTCCTCTTTCGATTCCCTGTCGATGCCCATCGCCCGCGTAGAACTTCCGGTCGCCGCCGCCACCGCATTCGATTACTGGATTCCCGAGGGCGCGCCGGTTCGACGCGGCAGCGTGGTTCGAGTCGCGCTCGGCCCGCGGCGGTTGGTCGGGGTCGTGACCGAGGTGGTCGCAGAGTCGAGCGTTGCGCACGACAAACTGCAAACGATCATCGACATCGCCGACCTGCCGCTGCTTCCGGACGACGTGCTGGCACTGGCTGCGTTTGTGGCGTCCTATTACCAGGAGTCGCCGGGCCAGGCGCTGGCACTGGCCGTTCCACCGCTGACCTCCGGCAAGCCGCGTGCGGCTCGCCGCGTCGACGAACCGGCGGACACGGCGGGGGACGGCGACGCGGAAATTGCCTTCAATGTCGAACAATCGATGGCGATCGAAGCCATCGACGCGGCAGGGACCGGCGGCTTCGCGCCGTTCCTGCTCTTCGGCGTCACGGGCAGCGGCAAGACGGACGTCTACATGGCAGCCGCGCGGCGCGCGATCGCCCGCGGCGGGCAGGTGCTGCTGCTCGTGCCTGAAATCAACCTGACGCCGCAACTCACCCAGCGACTCAATGCCGCATTGCCTGGCGTTTCAATTGCGTTGCTGCATTCCGGTTTGTCGTCGACCGTACGCCGCGCCCACTGGATCGAGGCGGCATCCGGACGCGCGCGCCTGGTGGTGGGCACCCGGCTTGCCGTCTTTGCCCCACTGCCGGACCTGCGCCTCGTGATCGTCGACGAGGAGCAGGACAGCTCCTACAAGCAGCAGGACAACATCCGCTATCACGCCCGGGACGCTGCGGTCTGGCGCGCCCATCATCGCGGCGTGCCCGTGGTCCTGGGCAGCGCGACGCCGTCGCTCGAATCGTGGCTGCACGTGCGCGAGCACCGCTATCGCCGCCTCGACCTGCGGCAGCGCGCGGATACCCGGGCATCGCTGCCGGCGATCAGGCTCGTCGACAATCGCGCGGCGCGGGACATGGATGGCATCGGGGCGGAGATGCGTGCCGCCATCGCGCTCCGGCTGTCGCGGCAGGAGCAGTCGCTGGTCTTCGTCAACCGTCGCGGCTTTTCGCCCTCGCTCAATTGCTCGTCCTGCGGCTGGGATGCCCAGTGCCCGCGTTGCAGCGCGCGCCTCACCGTGCATCGTGCCCCGCCATCATTGCGCTGCCATCATTGCGGCCATATCGAGCGATTGCCCGGCGCCTGCCCTACCTGCGGCAATGTGGACCTCCTGCCGCTGGGCTACGGCACGCAGCGCCTCGAAGGCGCGCTGGCGGCTGCGTTCCCCGCTGCGCGCATCGCGCGGGTGGACCGCGACAGCACGCGGGCGCGCGGAGCATTCGCTGCCGTGCGCGACAAGGTCGCCGCGAACGAACTCGATATCCTGGTCGGCACGCAGATGCTGGCGAAGGGGCATGACTTCCCGCGACTGACGCTGGTGGGCGTGCTTGGCGCGGACAACGCGCTCTACAGCGCCGATTTTCGCGCCACCGAGCGCCTTGGGGCGCTGTTGATGCAGGTCGCCG
The DNA here is from genome assembly GCA_031396395.1 of Betaproteobacteria bacterium. Lineage (GTDB taxonomy): Bacteria > Pseudomonadota > Gammaproteobacteria > Burkholderiales > Casimicrobiaceae > VBCG01. The sequence continues at coordinate 3,326 of JANNKR010000131.1, read as the reverse complement.
GGCGCGCCGGTCGCGCGGACTTGCCCGGTGAAGTGGTGGTGCAGACGGACTTTCCGGCGCACCCGGTGTTCGTCGCCGTGCGGACCCACGACTACGAGAGCCTTGCATCGACGCTTCTGGCCGAGCGCCGGGTGGCTGCGCTGCCGCCGTTCACGCATGTCGCGCTGCTCTCGGCGGAGGCGCATGAGCGTGCTGCCGTGGACAGCTATCTTGAAGCCGCACACGCGACGGCGCGCGCGCTGATGGCGGCTGCGCATGCCGAGGTGGAAGTGTTCTCACCGGTCAGTGCATTGCTCGCCCGACGGGCTGGTTTCGAGCGCGCGCAGATCGCGGTGCAGAGCGACAAGCGGGGCGCGCTGCAGCGATTCCTGACCGTGTGGCGTGCCGCGCTCGCCGAGTTGCCCGGGCAACGGCGCGTGCGGTGGGCGATTGATGTCGACCCCGCCGGGTTCGGCTGACGCCGGCGGCTATAATTGGATGCTTTTCCCCATCCGGCAGTCCTTCGCGGCGACCCCGAAACATGAACGACGTGAAACAGGAATTGCGGCAGCTGCTGGCCGCCGCGGTCGCGCGCGCCGTGCCGACATGCGGCGATACGCCCGTGGCGGTGGAGCGGCCGAAGCAGGCCGCGCATGGGGACTACGCGTCGAACATCGCGCTGGCATTGGCCAAGCGCGCGCAGCGCAATCCGCGCCAGCTGGCGCAAGCGTTGATCGATGCGCTGCCCGCGTCGCCATTGATCGAGCGCACGGAAATTGCCGGCGCCGGGTTCATCAATGTGTTCCTTGCGCCGGCGGCCAGGCAGGCCGTTGTCGCCCGGGTGCTGGACGAGGGCGAACGGTACGGCCGCATCGCAAACCCATCCGGGCAGCGCATGATGGTGGAATTCGTGTCGGCCAATCCAACCGGTCCGTTGCATGTCGGTCATGGCCGGCAGGCGGCGCTGGGTGATGCGATCGCGAGCCTCCTCGAGACCCAGGGCCACGCCGTCACGCGCGAGTACTACTACAACGACGCCGGCGCGCAGATTCACAACCTGGCGATCTCGGTGCAGGCGCGGGCGCGCGAGATCCGTGGCGAAACCATTGCGTTTCCGGAGGACGGCTACCGCGGCGAATACATCCGCGAATTGGCCCAGCGGTATCTCGCGCAACCGACGCCTGATCTCGCGGATCTTGACGCAATACGCCGGTTCGCCGTGGCGGAGCTGCGCCAGGAGCAGGACCGCGACCTCCTCGCCTTCGGCGTCACCTTCGACAACTATTTTCTGGAGAGCTCGCTCTACGCCGATGGCAAGGTCGATGCCACAGTGGCGCAGCTTGTGGCATCGGGCCGGACCTACGAGCACGAGGGTGCGCTGTGGCTGAAGACCACGGACTTCGGTGACGACAAGGACCGCGTGATGCGCAAGTCGGACGGTACGTTTACGTACTTCGTGCCCGACGTCGCCTACCACGTCACCAAGTGGGAGCGCGGCTTCCACGATGTCGTCAACGTGCAGGGCGGGGATCATCACAGCACGGTCACCCGGGTGCGCGCGGGCCTGCAGGCGTTGCAGATCGGCGTGCCGCCGGGTTACCCCGACTACATCATTCACAAGATGGTCACGGTCATGCGCGGCGGCGAGGAAGTGAAGATCAGCAAGCGGGCCGGCAGCCACGTCACGCTGCGGGACCTGATCGACGACGCCGGACGCGACGCGGTCCGCTTCTTTCTTGTCTCGCGCAAGGCCGACAGCGAGTTCGTGTTCGACATCGACCTCGCGCGCTCCCGGTCCGAGGACAATCCCGTCTACTATGTGCAATATGCGTATGCCAGGATGTGTTCGGTGCTGCGGCAGGCGGGACTCGACCCCGCCACGGCGGTGACCACCGTGCGCGGCGCGGACCTGTCGCCGCTGGTGAGTCCCTACGAGGAAGCGCTGCTGCGGCGGATCGCCGACTATCCGGACGAGCTTGCGTTGGCGGCGCGCGAGCACGCGCCGCACCAGCTCACGGTTTACCTCAAGGAACTCGCCCGCGATTTTCACGGTTACTATAATGCGGAGCGGTTCCTGGTCGATGATCCGCAAGTGCGGGCTGCCCGGCTCGCGCTGGCCGTTGCCGCCGGACAGGTGCTGCGCAACGGGCTGTCGCTGCTCAAGATTTCGGCGCCGGAACAGATGTAGTACCCGCAACGGATTCACACGCCCATTCCCCTGATGCCCCGCGCCGTCAACACCCGCCCCCCCTCCGCGCCTGCCGCGCGGGCGCGCACGCCATCCCCCCGTCATCGCGGGGCCGGAGGCACGCTGCTCGGCGTGTTCATCGGACTGGTGCTGGGGCTTGGTCTCGCGGCGGGGGTCGCGTACTACCTGATGCGCGCCGGAAGCCCGTTTCCGGTCACCGGCAGCACGCGGGACACGCGCGAAGCGCCCAGGCAGGCGCGGACCGACAAGGCCGATCCTGCGGCCGACAAGCCTCGCTTCGATTTCTACAAGATCCTGCCGGGCGCCGACGAGCCGAAGGCGCAGCAGGAAGCGAAGAAGGCGCCCGACCGTGTCGTGGCCGATCAGGCCAGGGAGCGCACGATGGACAAAGGCGCGCCCAAGGCCGCCGAAAAGGCGGCCGACAAGCCCGCGGACAAGGTCGCTGCGGTTGCGCCGCCCGCGGCGGCGAAGGCGGGCGAGCGCTTCTGGCTGCAGGCGGGATCGTTCACTTCGGAAGCGGATGCCGAAAACCTCAAGGCCCGGCTGGCCCTTGCGGGTTGGCAGGCCAATGTGCAGACGGGCACCCTGCCGGACAAGGGAGTGCGCTTTCGCGTCCGGCTTGGCCCCTACGACAACACCGACGAGCTGAATCGTATGCGCAGCGATCTCACCCGCAACGGCTTCGACGTGGCGGTGATCAAGTTCTAGAAAGGGGTGGTCGTCCGATGCCGGCAAGGGAACTTGCGGTCGTCCGGATCTGCCCAAGCAACGTTCATGACCTAGCGCGGCGTTTTGTCGCGCGCCAACTTCGGGAGTTTGCATGATTCACCAACAACAATTCGCCGCATGGCGCGGGCTTGTGCGTACCGCGGCGGCCGTGCTGGCCCTTGCCGTCGCCACCGGCGCCTTGGCGCAGGGCATGGTCGAGGGGCGCAATTACCTCAGGATCAAGAATGCGCAGCCCGTCGAAACGGGCAAGAACATCGAGGTGATCGAATTCTTTTCCTATGGCTGCCCCCATTGCGGCGAGCTCGAGCCCAATCTGCAGTCCTGGCTCAAGAGCAAGCCCGCGGATGTGCAGTTTCGCCGCATTCCCGTGGTGTTCCAGCCGAAGTGGGAAAGCCTCGCCCGTGCGTAT
>JANNKR010000113.1:0-3406 GCA_031396395.1 Betaproteobacteria bacterium | reverse complement strand
GGTGGGGGCAATGTCCTGCAGCGCGCCCCCGCTGCGCACCGTGGCAGGGCGCCCGACGTACAGGAACGGCACCCGGTTCAGCGTATGCGCGGTATGGGGCTGATGGGTGACGGGGTCGCGCATCATCTCCGCATTCCCGTGATCGGCCGTGATCATCACTTCGCCGCCTGCCCGTCGCGTGGCCTCCACCACGCGGCCCACGGCGACGTCCAGCGCCTCCACGGCGGCTCCACGGCGGCTCGTGCGGCATCGAAGTCGCCGGTGTGGCCCACCATGTCGCCGTTGGCGAAGTTGCAGATCACGACGTCATAGCGGCCGCTTTCGATCGCGGCGACCAACCTGTCCGTGACTTCCGGCGCGCTCATCTCGGGCTTCATGTCGTAGGTGGCCACGTTGGGCGACGCCACGAGGATGCGGTCTTCGCCCGGATAGGCGCTTTCGACGCCGCCGTTGAAGAAATACGTGACGTGCGCGTACTTTTCGGTTTCCGCGATCCGCAATTGCGTGAGGCCAAGCGAAGACAGGTATTCGCCGAGGCCGTTGCGGATCGATTGCGGGGCGAAGGCGACCGGGAGGCCGGCAAATTCCTCGCCATAGGCGGTGAGGCAGACGAAGGCGCCGAGCGCGGGGACGCGCGAGCGGGGGAAGCCGCTGAAGCCGGGATCCGTCAGCGCCTTCGTGATCTGGCGGGCGCGGTCGGCGCGAAAATTCATGAACACGACCACGTCGCCGTCGGCCATGGAAGTGGCGTGCCCGGCGGCGTCGAGGATGGCGGTTGCCTTGACGAATTCGTCGTTCTCGCCGCGCGCATAGGCAGCCTCGAGGCCGGCCATCGCCGTCGGCGCCGTGAACACCGCCCGTCCGTCCGCGACCAGGTCGTAGGCCTGTTGCTGGCGGTCCCAGCGCCCGTCGCGGTCCATCGCGTAGTAGCGGCCCACGATCGACGCGATGCGCGCCCCGGGGTGCGCCGCGCAGACCTTGTCCATGAACGAAATCGATGCGGCAGCACTGCGTGGCGGGGTGTCGCGTCCGTCGAGGAAGGCGTGGACAAGGATGCGGGCGACGCCGGCCTTAGCCGCCAGTGTCACCATCGCGGCAAGCTGGCGCTCGTGGCTGTGCACGCCGCCCGGGGAAAGCAGCCCCATGACATGCAACGCGCGCCCGCTGGCCACGGCAGTGTCGATTGCGGCATGCAGCACCGGATTGCCGGCGAAAGTGCCGGTGGCAATCGCGTGGTCGATACGCGTGAAGTCCTGATAGATGACGCGCCCTGCGCCAATGTTGAGATGGCCGACCTCGGAGTTGCCCATCTGGCCTTGCGGCAGGCCCACCTGCAGCTCCGACGCGTCGATGGTCGCATGCGGCGACGTCGCGAGCAGCCCGCGCCAATGCGGCATCCTGGCGTTGGATATCGCGTTGTCCGGGGTGTCCTCCCGGCAGCCGAAGCCATCGAGGATCAGGAGCACCACCGGACGCACGGCCGGACGGGCGGCGGCGCCGGCTGGGGCAGGGGCGATTTGGACGGCAGTCATGGGCGATTGCGGGGAACCCGGCAGGGCCCGAGGGAGGGATCAGGTATCATTTTACGCTTCGACGTCCTCACGATTGCCCCGCCGCATGTCCTTCATCGAGAAAAACTGGCTGCTGATCCTCGTCATGTTCGTGTCCGGGGCCATGCTGCTCTGGCCGATCCTGCAGCGGCGATTCTCGCCGGTTAAGGAAGTGGGCAACCTCAACGTCACCCACCTCATCAATCACAAGAACGCCGTGCTGCTCGATATCCGCGAAACCAAGGAATTCGAAGGCGGCAAACTGCCGGACGCCGTGCATATCCCGCTGTCGCAACTCGACACGCGCGGATCCGAACTGGCGTCGATGTCCGGACGCCCGATCGTCGTTTATTGCAGCCGCGGGCAGCGCAGCCGTGGCGCGGCCACCGCCCTCGGCAAGCTGGGCTTCGCTGAAATCTATTCGCTGCATGGCGGAATCAAGGCATGGAAGGATGCAGGCCTGCCCGTGGTGGCCGCGCAGGCATGAATTCCCCCGGATCCGGGGGCGGCGATGCCCATGGCATGCCCGTCACGATGTATACGACCGCGATGTGCCCCTACTGCGTCCAGGCCGAGCGCCTGCTGACCGCGAAGGGTGTCGCGCAGATCGGCAAGATTCGCGTCGACCTCGATCCGGCGCAGCGGATCGCGATGATGGAAAGGACCGGCCGCCGCACGGTTCCGCAGATCTATGTGGGTGACGTGCATGTAGGCGGGTACGACGATCTCGTGTCGCTCGACCGCGCAGGACGCCTCGATCCTTTGCTCGCCGGAACCTGAGGGGCCGGGGGCCGTCACCTGCCGGGCGCGCCCGTCGGGTAAAATGACGGGTTCACTCCAAATCCAGCAAGGACTATCAGAATGGCAGATCAACCCACACCCGCGCCCCAGGGCGAAGGCAACGGTCAAGGCATCGGCTTCGCGATCGAGCGTATCTACGTCAAGGATCTTTCACTCGAAAGCCCGGGCGCCCCGCAATCGTTCCAGATGACCGAGGCTCCGGCCATCGAGATCGGTTTGCGCACGCGCGGCGAGCAGGTCGCCCCCGATGTGTACGAATGCGTGATCACGCTGACGGTCACCGCGAAGGCTGGTGACAAGACCGTGTTCCTGGTCGAGGCGTCGCAGGCGGGGCTCTTCCAGATTCGCGGCGTGCCGGCTGCCGACATGCAGCCCGTGCTGGCCATCCACTGCCCCAACGTGCTGTTTCCCTATGCGCGCGAAACGGTGGCCGATGCGATCCTGCGCGCGGGCTTCCCGCCGGTGCACCTGGCGCCGATCAATTTCGAGGCGCTCTACCAGCAGCAACTGGCGCAGATGCAAGAGCCTGTGCCCGCCGTCACGAACTGATCCGCCGCGATGCCTCGCCGCCGCCGTCTCGTCGAAGTATCGCGGGCGGCGGTCGCGTGCGCCATCGGCGCCGCCGCGGGTTGGGTGGGGGCCGCGGACTTCCGCGTCACCGGCGAGCCCGCCACTGTCCTCTACGACGCGCCGTCAGCCAAGGCGAAGGCGCTGTTCGTCTACGGCCGCGACGTCCCGATGGAGGTGCTGGTCACCGTCGAAGGCTGGACCAAGGTCCGCGACCTGAACGGCACCATCGGCTGGGTTGGCGGCAAGGGCTTGTCCGACAAGCGGTCGTTGCAGGTTCGCGTTCCCGTGGCCGACGTGCGCGCCAACCCGGACGATGCCGCACCGGTGGTGTTTCGCGCGGAACAGAACGTATTGCTGGAACTGGCGGAAAGCGCGTCGTCGCCGGCAACCACATCCACGCCGGGGTGGGTCCGCGTGCGGCACCGCGATGGCCAGATCGGTTTCGTGCGCGTGCCGCAGGTGTTCGGGCTTTGAATTGTGCCGGC
>JANNKR010000078.1:0-9757 GCA_031396395.1 Betaproteobacteria bacterium | reverse complement strand
GTACGCCCTCGCCTCGCCACCGAAGAGCTTCGACAGCACCAGCGTCAGCGCCGCCGTCAGCGTCGTCTTGCCGTGGTCCACGTGGCCGATCGTCCCCACGTTCACGTGCGGCTTCGTCCGTTCGAATTTGCCTTTAGCCATTGCGTTTCTCCAGCTCTTTCGTTGGTGCCCATGGCGTGGATTGAACACGCGACCTCTCCCTTACCAAGGGAGTGCTCTGCCACTGAGCTACATGGGCGCATGGTTCGTTGCCGACGCGGCCATCGCGCGTCATTCCAAAACCGGTGCCGCCTTGTTGCCTTGCTACGCTGCAAACCGAAGGAGCCCCGGAGGGAACCGCTTCGGTGTGGAGCGGGTGAAGGGAATCGAACCCTCGTCGTAAGCTTGGAAGGCTTCTGCTCTACCATTGAGCTACACCCGCTAACTGGTGGAGGGGGAAGGATTCGAACCTTCGAAGGCAGAGCCGGCAGATTTACAGTCTGCTCCCTTTGACCGCTCGGGAACCCCTCCTGAGGTTTTTTTCACCGCAGAACCCGCGATTCTAGCAGGTTTTCGATGGCCCGGTCAATCCGGGGCGGCTTCGGCCCCTTGTCGGTGGGTGCTCATGTTATGACATGCAAATCAAAGAGTTAGCTAATCGTTCGCCGCCCCGTCCCGCCGATTTGGGATAATCGGGGGCCGACCGCCGTAAAACCCTCAAAAGGAACGAAGATGCCCTGTTGCCACGCCGACTTCGCGCTGCTGGAAGGCAGCGATCGCGGTTTCACCATCGGCATGCCCACGTTTACCTTCGGTTCCGGGGTGCTGGCCGAAGCCGGTCCGCAGGCACGCGAACTGGGGCTGAAGCGCGTGGCGCTCTTCACCGACCAGCGCATCCGCCGCAGCGAACCCTACGCCACCGTGGCCCAGTCGCTCGCGGACGCCGGGGTCGACGTCGCGGTGTTCGACGAGGTCCGGATCGAGCCCACCGATGCGTCCTTTGCCGAGGCCGCGGCGTTTGCGGCCGCTGCGGGCGTGGATGGCTATGTTTCGGTCGGGGGCGGGTCGGTGATGGACACCTGCAAGGCGGCCAATCTCTACACCACGCATCCCGCCCCGTTCATGACCTATGTGAACGCGCCGATCGGTGCGGGGAGCAAGGTGCCGGGCGCACTCCTGCCGCATATCGCCTGCCCGACCACTTCCGGCACCGGTTCGGAAACCACCGGCATAGCGATCTTCAACCTCCAGTCGATGAACGCCAAGACGGGCATCATTTCGCGGCGCCTCACGCCCACCGTCGCGTTGATCGATCCCGATGTCACGCGCACGCTGCCGCGGATGGCGATTGCCGCCACCGGCTTCGACTGCATGAGCCACGCGCTGGAAGCGATCACGGCCCGCCCCTATCCGCGCCGTGCCAGCCCGGCCGCCGGCGTGGATCGCCCGGTCTCGCAGGGCGCCAATCCGTTTTCCGACATGCTCGCGGAGGAAGCCCTGGGGATCGTCGGCAAATTTCTCGTGCGTGCCGTGAACGATGGTGCCGACCACGAAGCCCGCACGGAGATGATGTACGCCGCGACGCTGGCCGGTATCGCCTTCAACGCATCGGGCTGCCACCTTCCGCACGGATTGTCGTATGCCGTGTCGGGGCTGGCGCGCGACTGGCATGTGGCTGGCTATCCGCCGGAAAAATCGCTGGTGCCGCACGGCATGGCCGTGGTGCTCAACAACCCGTCGGTCTGGCGCTTCACCGCGCCGAAGAATCCGGCGCGGCACCTACACTGCGCGTGTTGCCTTGGCGCCGACACGCGCGACGCCGCGCCCGACGACGCCGGCGAGGTCCTGGCGTCGCGGGTGATCGAACTGATGCGCGCGACGAGCATGCCCAATGGCCTGCAGGCGCTGGGCTTCGACGACGCGCAGGTCGAGGCGCTGGCCGATGGCGCGGAACCGCAGTATCGCGTGATCCGCAATGCACCCGCCGATGTGGGGCGCCCCGAACTGAAATCCCTGTTCCAGAGCGCGATGCGCTACTGGTAGCCGCATTCCATTGACCTTCGTCAATGTCGGTGCAACGCCGTGTAACGGGTTGTTGCAGCGGTCACCCATCGCATCCCGCCTGCGTTTAAATGAGTAGAGCCGCGAACAATGCGGTTCGCCCCGAAAGGTCGGGGTCTTTGAACGATGCACAGGAGTCGATCATGAAGAAGCTCACACTCGCAGTTGGAATGGTGGCAATGGCCGCGACGCTGGCGATGGCCGGTCCAGGCGGCTACGGAATGGGCATGGGACAAGGATGCGGAGCAGCCAATGCAACTGGCGCTGCGTGCACCGGTCCCGGCGGCAACGGCCCGGGCCCCGGTTATGGACGAGGTGGATTCAATGGTGGTGGTGGACCCGCGATGGCACTGCTGACCCCTGAGGAGCAGGCGCAGCATCGCGCCGCGATGCACAGCTTCAAGACCACGGAGGAATGCACTGCCTACATCGCGCAGCATCAGCAGCTGATGCAGGAGCGGGCGAAGGAAAAAGGCGTCGCCGCGCCGCTTGGTCCACGCGGCAACGCGTGCGAGCGCATGAAGATGCGCGGCTGACCGGCTGACGTCCCCCCGGGCTGACCCCGCCAATGCGGCGCCCGGGTCAGGCCGGGCCGGCCCGCGGCACGGCAGGGACCAGTACCGGCTCGTCGGCGGTGTCCGGGGGCAGCGCGCGTTCGACCCGCCGCGCCGGCAAGCGCACGGCAAAGGTGCTGCCCTTGCCGGGTTCGCTCGTCACCTCGAGTTCCGCCTGATGGCGGATCAGGACGTGCTTGACGATGGCAAGGCCAAGGCCCGTGCCGCCGGTGGCACGTGAGCGGCTGCGGTCCACTCGGTAGAAGCGCTCGGTGAGGCGCGGCAGATGTTCCGGCGCAATGCCGATGCCGGTATCGGTGACGGAAAAAACGCCGGTACCGTCCGCGTCCATTCGCCACGCGAGCGTGATGGTGCCGCCCTCGGGGGAGTAGCGGACGGCGTTCGACACGAGGTTGCCGAATGCGCTGGCCAGTTCGTCGCGCGATCCCAGCACCGTGGCCGCTACCCCAAGGTCGAGTTCGATGCCGTGCTGTCCCTGCGCCAGGCCTTTCGCATCGGCGGAAATGTGCAGGAGCAGCGGCACGATCGCGAACTTTTCGTCGGCCAGCGGATTCTGTTCGCTCTCCAGCGCCGACAATGTCAACAGGTCCTCCACCAGCCGCTGCATGCTGCCGGATTGCTCCTGCATCAGTTGCAGGAATCGTCGGCGCTGACGCTCGTCGAGATCGAGCTCCTGCAGCGTTTCGACAAAACCACTGATGACCGTGAGTGGTGTTTTGAGCTCATGCGACACGTTGGCGATGAAGTCGCGACGCATGCGCGCCACCGCCTCGATGCGCGTGATGTCGCGGCAGATCAGCAGCTTTTCCTCGACCCCGAAAGGCACGATCTGGATGGAAAGCGTGACGCCCGCATCGCGCTGTGAATCAATCGTGATCGGTTCGTTGAAGTCGCCAACATCGAGATAGCGCACGAAATCGGGTTGCCGTACCAGGTTGGCCAGTGCGGTGCCCGCATCCTGGGCGAGATCGAGACCAAGCAACGACAGGGCGCGGGCATTGGCCCACTTGATGCGGTTGCCGGCGTCGAGCACGACCATGCCGTCGGGAATGGCCTCCGCCGCGCTCTGGAAGCGCTCGATGGTGTGCGCCAGGTCGCGCTGGTGCGCGACCCGGGTGCGGACGCGATGGTAAAGCGCGGCAAAGGGGGCCTGCCACGGCCCGCTGCCTTCCGGCACCGGGGTGGCCAATGACGCCGCGGCCCAGCGCGTGAGCCGGTCAAGATTCCAGGCATGCTGCGCCAGCAGCGCGCCCCAGCCGACCGCCAGCAGGACCAGCGCCGGGACGGCGCCCGCCACGGCCCACGTCAGCAGGGCCAGGACAAGGATGGCGACTGGCGCGGCAAGAAACGGAAGCATCGGCGTAAAGACCGTAAAGCGTCAGTATGCCGCGATCATCGTTAACGCGGTACTGCCAGCCGGTACCCGCTGCCGCGCACCGTCTCGATGAGGTTGTCCTGCCCGAACGGCTCCAGCGCCAGCCGCAGCCGGCGGATGTGCACGTCGACCGTGCGTTCCTCGATGTAGACGTGGTCGCCCCAGACCTGATCGAGCAACTGGGTGCGGGTGTGAACGCGTTCAGGACGCGCCAGAAAGAACCGCAGCAAGCGGAATTCGGTCGGCCCGATATGCACCGACTGGCCATCCGCGGTGACGCGATGCGTCGACGGATCGAGCCTCAACGCGCCTGCGGAGAGCGGCTCCTGTGCCGACTCCGGCGCGCGGCGACGCAACACGGATTTGATGCGTGCCTTCAGTTCGCGGGGCGAGAAGGGCTTGGTCACGTAGTCGTCCACCCAGGCTTCCAGGCCCGCCACGCGGTCGGCCTCGTCGGTGCGCGCGGTGACCATGATCACCGGCAACTCCTTCGTCCGCGCTTCCGCCCGCAGCTGCTTCGCAAAGGCAAGCCCCGACAAGCCCGGCAGCATCCAGTCGAGCAGAACGAGGCTTGGCAAGGACTCCTTCAGCAAGGCCTGCGCGGTTTCCGCATCGGGCGCCGCCTGCACCTCGTAGCCCGCGTCGATCAGGTTGACCTTCAGCAGCTCCATGATCGCGGGCTCATCTTCAACCACCAGGATGGTAGGCGTCATTCTTCGGCAACCTCGGCGCGGATCTCGTCGCCACTGGCATGTCGCACATCCTTGCCCATGACGACCTGCACCACCGCTTCGGCGATGTTCTTGGCGTGGTCGCCGATGCGTTCGATCGACTTGGCGATGAACACGATCTCCAGCGCGGAACTGATTGTCCGCGGGTCCTCCATCATGTAGCTGACGAGCTGCCGCAACGTGGACGAGAACGCGGCGTCCAGCTCATCGTCCATGTCGATCACCTGCGCAGCTGCATTGGGATCAAGCCGCGCGAACGCATCGAGTGCCAGCTGCAGCATGTTGCGCGCCCGTTCGGCCGAGCGCGCCACGTCGAACGCGCGCACCTGCGCCAGCCGATGATGGCCCGACGCCTCCGAGGCCTTGTAGGCGACCTTCTTGGTTTCATCGCCCACGCGCTCGAGGTCATTCACGATCTTGGTCACCGTGAGGACCATCCGCAGGTCGATGGCCGTCGGCTGTCGTCTGGCGATGATCTGGCTGCATTGCTGGTCCATGTCGACCTGCATCTGATTGATCAGCTGCTCGTCGGCGCCCACCTGATCGACGGAAGCGTCGCCACCTTCGGACTCGAGCAGAATGATGGCGCGTTGCAGCTGGGTCTCGACCAGCCCGCCCATGGAAAGGACTCCGGTGCGGATCGCCTCCATCTCGGTGTCGAACTGCTTGTGCGTGTGTTCGGTCATAGTGTTCTCCCGGCTCGCGCCAGATCAGCCGAAGCGGCCGGTGATGTAGTCCTCGGTTTCCTTGCGCTTGGGCTTGAGGAACAACTGGTCGGTTTCGCCGAACTCGATCAACTCGCCAAGGTACATGTAAGCCGTGAAATCGGAAACGCGCGCCGCCTGCTGCATGTTGTGCGTGACGATCGCGATCGTGTAATCGTGCTTCAGCTCGGTGATCAGCTCCTCGATCTTTGCCGTGGAGATGGGGTCGAGCGCGGACGTGGGTTCATCCAGCAACAACACATCAGGCTTGACCGCAACCGCGCGGGCGATGCAAAGGCGCTGCTGCTGGCCACCCGAGAGCGCCATCCCGCTCTGGCCAAGCTTGTCCTTGGCCTCCTCCCACATGGCGGACTTGACCAGCGCCCACTCCACGCGCTCGTCCATCTCGCGCTTGCCCAGGCTCTCGTAGAGGCGAACTCCGAAAGCGATATTGTCGTAGATGGACATCGGAAACGGCGTCGGCTTCTGGAACACCATGCCGACCTTGGCGCGCAGCATGTTAAGGTCCGTTCCGCTGTCGAGGACGTTGCGGCCGTTGAATTCGATCTCCCCCACCGCGCGTTGTCCGGGATAGAGCGAGTACATGCGGTTCAATGTGCGCAACAGCGTCGACTTGCCGCAACCGGAGGGCCCGATGAACGCGGTGACCCGCTTCTCGGCAATGTCAAGGTTGATGTTCTTGAGGCCCTGGAACTTGCCATAGAAAAAGTCGAGGTTCTTGATCGACATCTTCGGCGCCGTACGCGGCAGATTGGACGCCACCGCCTGCGGGCGCGCAACCATCGTTGCTTGCAAGTTCATCGTGCATTCTCCTATCGGACCGAAGCCTGCCGAAACACGGTGCGGGCCAGAATATTGAGCAGCAAAACTGTCAAGGTGATCAGCAGGGCGCCTGCCCACGCGAGCGTCTTCCAGTCGTCGAACGGACTGAGAGCGAACTGGAAGATAACGACCGGCAGGTTGGCCATGGGCGCGTTCATGTTGCTGCTCCAGAACTGGTTGTTCAGCGCCGTGAACAGCAACGGTGCGGTCTCGCCGGAAATGCGAGCGACCGCCAGCAGGATGCCGGTGATCACCCCGCCCCTTACCGCCTTCAGGGTGACCATCAGGATCACTTTCCACATCGGTGCACCCAGGGCCACAGCCGCCTCGCGCAGGCTGCTGGGGACCAGCGTCAGCATGTTCTCGGTGGTGCGTACCACGACGGGAATGGCGATCAGGGCCAGCGCAAACGATCCCGCCCAGCCGGAGAAGTGTTCGACCCTGGCCACGTAGATCGTGTAGATGAAGAGCCCAATGACGATCGAGGGCGCCGAAAGCAGGATGTCATTGATGAATCGCGTCGAGCTCGCAACCCATCCGCTCCGGCCGAACTCGGCGAGGTAGATGCCCGCGAGGATTCCTATGGGCGTACTGATGAAGGTTGCCACCGCCACGATCATCAGACTGCCGATGATCGCGTTGAGCAATCCGCCGGCGGAACCAGGCGGCGGCGTCATCTCGGTGAACATGGTCAGATTGAACGAGCTGAGTCCGTTCTTGAACAGCACGAACAGGATCCAGAAGAGGAACACCATGCCGAACGCCATGGTGGCGAGCGACATGACCAGGTTGAACCGGTTGATGAGCAGGCGCTTGCGATAAAGGGGCGTCATGGGCGCGCTCCGTCAGGTGCTCTTGCCCTCGCCCTTGGCAAGCTGGGCGATGAGCAGGCGAGATAGCGTAAGGACAATCAGCGTAAGGACGAAAAGTACGAGCCCAAGCGCGATCAATGACGCGCGGTGGACGGGATCCGCGGCTTCGTTGAACTCGTTGGCCAGCGCCGAAGCGATCGAGTTGCCGGGGTCGAACAAGGACGCACTGATCTTGTAGGCATTGCCGATCACGAAGGTCACCGCCATCGTTTCACCCAGGGCGCGGCCCAGGCCCAGCATGATGCCGCCGATCACACCGACCTTGGTGTAGGGAAGGACGATGTTCCACACCACTTCCCAGGTCGTCGCGCCGATGCCGTAGGCCGACTCCTTCAGCACCGGCGGCACGATCTCGAATACGTCCCGCATCACCGAGGCGATGAACGGAATCACCATGATCGACAGGATGAAACCTGCCGACAGCATGCCGATACCGTTGGGCGCGCCCTGGAACAGCGGACCGAGAATCCAGAGGTCGCCGAACGTCGATTTGAGCACCGGTTGGATGTAATCGCCGAAGAAGGGCGCAAAGACAAAAAGGCCCCACATGCCGTAGATGATCGACGGGATTGCGGCGAGCAGTTCCACTGCGGTACCCAACGAGCGCTTCAGCGGCGCCGGGCACATTTCGGTCAGGAAAATCGCAATACCAAAACTGACCGGTACGCCGATGAGAAGGGCTATCGCCGAGGTTACGAGCGTGCCGTAGATCGGTGCCAGCGCGCCAAAATCGCTGGTGACCGGATTCCACACGTTGGTATAGAAGAACGTGAACCCGAACTTCTGGAGCGCGGGCATCGCCGCCCAGGTCAGGGCGAGGACGATTGCAACCAGCGTCAGCAGCACGAACAACGCAAAAAACATCGTCGTGTGCTCGAACAGCCAATCCTGCCACCGGCCAGCCGCCTGGCGCGGTGCCGATGGTCCCGGATTTTGTTGCGCTTCAGGCATGCTGGCGCCCATGGAGAGCGGCATCGGTGATGACGCGGTTGAAGCCGTCATATTAGTCCCTCAAACAGAAGCCGGCCGCGAATGCGGTTTCGCGGCCGGTGGGGGAGAAGGCGCGGGCGCGCCTTCACCAATGGGTGCCTGCAGTGCGAACACAGGCCCCGACAATCCCGGAACCCTTAGTTCCAGACCGCCTTGCCGGACCCGTCCTTCAACTGGGCCTTCCATGCGTCCGCAATCTGCCTGACCAGCGGCTCCGGTAGCGGCACATAGTCCAATTCCTCGGCCATCTTCTGCCCGTTCTTGAACGACCATTCGAAGAACTTGAGGACTTCGGAGGCGTTTTGCGGCTTGTCCTGCTTGGTCTGCATCAGGATGAAGCTGGCACCGGAGATCGGCCAAGAGGCCTTGCCCGGCTGATCCGTCAGTATCGCGCCAAAGCCGGGGGTTCCCTTCCAGTCGGCGCCTGCGGCTGCGGCCTGAAATGTCGAATCGTCCGGCGACACGAACACGCCATCCTTGTTCTGCACCTGGGCGTAATTCATCTTGTTCTTCTTCGCGTAGGCATACTCGACGTAGCCGATCGAACCCTTGATCCGCTGTACATACGCGGCGACGCCCTCGTTGCCCTTGCCACCCACGCCTTCAGGCCAGGCCACGGCGGTACTCGCCCCTACTTTAGTCTTCCACTCCGGGCTCATCTTGGACAGATAATCCGTCCAGAGGAACGAGGTCCCCGAGCCGTCGGAGCGACGCACCACGGTAATGGGGTCCGCCGGCAGCTTGATGCTGGGATTGAGATCGGCGATCGCCTTGTCGTTCCAGGACTTGATCTTGCCGAGATAGATGTCGGCGAGAACCGGCCCGGTCAATTTGAGCTGTCCGGCGGGTATGCCTTCGACGTTCAGGACCGGCACGACTCCACCGATCACGGCCGGGAACTGCATCAACCCCGAGGTCTGCAGATCTTCCGCCTTCAACGGCATGTCGGAGGCACCGAAGTCGACGGTCTTGGCCTTGATCTGGGCGATGCCGCCGCCCGAGCCGATCGACTGGTAATTCATGCCGATGCCCGTCTGCTTCTTGTAGGCATCGGCCCACTTCGCATAGATGGGATACGGAAAGGTCGCGCCGGCGCCGGTGATGTCGGCGGCGTGCGCGTGCACGCCGAACACCAGTGCTGCGGCGGCCAGAAATCCTTGCATGGTCGCTTTGCGGATCATGGAGTGTCCTTTGGGGATGGAATTGAACATGCCGCATTGTGGAGAGCGTATGTGACACCCCGGTGACACCACCGTGACTCTGGATGACAATGCCGGAATCCGGCCGGACTTACTTTTAAAACAATATCTTAGGCGTCCGCCAGCAGCGAATGTCCAGGCCGCACCCGGGTGAAGCGGACCGGCTGCCAGCTGACGTCGAGGCGCCCCTCAGGATCGCCTTGCACGCGCGTGAAGGCCGCGCCGGCATCCGGATCGGAGGTCGCGAAGTCGGCACGAAAGTGCGCGCCGCGCGATTCCACGCGCGTCTGGGCGGCGGCCACGATGGCTTGCGACACCACGACCAGACTGGCGAGATTGAGCACATCGTGCCACGCGAGATTGAAGGCTCGCGCAGTCGCTGCGCCGGGCAGACGGGATCCGCGCAGCGTGTCCGCCATTGCGTGCAG
>JANNKR010000005.1:0-29787 GCA_031396395.1 Betaproteobacteria bacterium | reverse complement strand
TCCCACATGCGCGCCTCGCAGGATCTCGACGCAGAGCTGGGGAAACGCCATCCCCGCCGCGCGCGCCGCCATCGGCACGAGACTGTGGCCCGTCATGCCGGGTGACGTATTGACTTCGAGCAACGAAAAACTGCCGTCGACGCGCAGGATGAGGTCGAGGCGGCCCCAGCCGCGACAACCCACCACGTCGAAGGCGCGCAACGCCATCGCCCGGATCTCGCGTTCCTTGGCGTCCGGAAGGCCCGCCGGGCAGAAGTATTTCGTCTCGTCCGAAAAATATTTGCTGTGATAATCGTAGTTACCCTGCGCCGCCTCGATGCGGATCAGCGGCAGCGCGACGCCGTTGAGGATCGCGGCCGTAAGCTCCTGGCCGGCGACGAACTCCTCGACCAGGACCAGATCGTCATGCGTCGCCGCGGCGCGCCAGGCATCCGCCAGTTCATCGCCATCGACACGCGCCACCTTCGTGATGCCGATCGTCGAACCCTCGCGGGCCGGTTTCACGATCAGCGGTAATCCCAGTTCGGCGACGACACGCATCCAGTCGGTGGCGGCATCGACCACGCGATACCCCGGCGTCGGGATGCCGCTCGCCAGCCAGACCAGCTTGGTGCGCCACTTGTCCATGGCCAGCGCGGAGGCCATCACGCCGCTGCCGGTATAGGGAATCTGCAGCGTCTCGAGGGCGCCCTGCACGGTGCCGTCCTCGCCGAAGCGGCCGTGCAGCGCGATGAAGACGCGGTCGAACCCTTCGCGCTTCAGTTCCCACAGATCGCGTTCCGCGGGATCGAAAGGATGGGCATCCACACCTTCGCTGCGCAACGCGCCAAGCACGCCATTGCCGGACATCAGTGAAACCTCGCGCTCGGCCGACGGCCCGCCGAGGAGCACGGCCACCTTGCCGAAGTTGCTGCCGGTGCCGCCGGTCATGTGGCGACCCCCACGATGCGGACTTCGGCTTCGAGCTCGACGCCGGTCCTGGCATGCACGGTCGCGCGCACCAGCGCGATCAGCGCCTCGACGTCGGCCGCACCCGCACGTCCACCTGGATTGACGATGAAATTGGCGTGCTGTTCCGAGACGCGCGCGGCCCCGATCGCATGACCCTTGAGACCACAGGACTCGATGAGACGTGCGGCGTGGTCGCCCGGCGGGTTGCGAAAGACGCTGCCCGCGTTCGGCAGCGCCAATGGTTGCGTCGCGATGCGCTGCGTGAGCAGCTCCTTGATCCGGCCACGGGCACGCGCCGCGTCGCCCTCGGGGAACCTGAACCATGCCGCCGTGAAGACCCCCGCGACGGCCGAACCATCGCGCTCGCGCACGGTGCGATAGCCCACATTGAAATCGCCGGGCATGCGAACGGAGAATTCGCCGCGGCGATCGAGGATTTCGACGCGCGCGACGTAACGCCAGGTCTCACCGCCATAGCAACCGGCATTCATCGCGAGCGCGCCGCCGATCGTCCCGGGGATGCCGGCCAGGAACTCCGCTTCAGCGCAGTCGTGGTTCGCGGCAAACCGCGCGAGCTTGGGGCTGGCGAGCCCCGCGTCGGCGTAGATCAGTCCATCGGCCACGGCGAGTGCGGCCCCGGGATTGTGCATGATGATCACGGTGCCGCGCACGCCGCCGTCGCGTACCAGCGTGTTGCTGCCGAGCCCGAGCACCAGCAGCGGCTCGGTCGCCGGAAGCTGGCGGAGGAACGCGGCGAGGTCATCGCGATCCGCGGGGCGGAACAGGAGATCCGCCTTGCCGCCCGTGCGCCAGCTGGTGAATCGCGCCAGCGGCGCGTCCCGCGTCAGCGTTCCGCGCAAGCCCGTCCAGAGGCGAGGTTCGGTCATCATCATCGGAGCAGCAGCGCCGGGACGGTGCCGATGGATCCCGCACCCATGGTGAGGATCACGTCGCCGTCGCGGGCAAGCGTCCGGATTGCGTCCGGCAATTCGCCGATGTCCTCGACGAACACCGGCTCGACCTTGCCCGCCACCCGCACCGCGCGCGCGAGGGCACGACCGTCGGCAGCGACAATGGGGGCTTCGCCGGCAGGGTAGACGTCCGCCAGCAGCAGCACGTCCACACCGGACAGCACGCGGACGAAGTCCTCGAAGAGGTCGCGCGTCCGCGAATACCGGTGCGGCTGAAAGGCTAGGACAAGCCGTCGACCAGGAAAGCTCTCGCGCGCAGCCGTCACCGTTGCCTCCATCTCGACCGGATGGTGGCCATAGTCGTCGATCAGCGTGAAGGCGCCGCCGCTGTCGAGCGCGATCTCGCCGTGCCGATGAAAGCGTCGCCCGACACCGCGGAACTCGGCCAGCGCCCGTGCGATGGCCGCATCCGGCACCTGCGCCTCGCGGCCGACGGCAATGGCCGCGAGCGCGTTGCGCACGTTGTGCAGGCCCGGCATCGCCAGCTCGACGGCAAGATCGGCCGCGCCCTTGGCGCGTGCCACGAAGGTCATCCGGCCGCCGATGTTGCGCACGTCGAGTGCCCTCACATCGGCATCCTCGGCAAGGCCGTAGGTGATGAGCGGCTTGGTGACCTCGGGCAGGATCGCCCGGACGTGCGCGTCGTCCACGCAGACGACGGCGACGCCATAAAACGGCAGGCGCTGCAGGAAATCGACGAAGGCGCGCGCCAGTCGCGCAAAGTCGTGCCCGTAGGTCTCCATGTGGTCTTCGTCGATGTTGGTGACCACCGCCAGCACCGGCGACAGGTACAGGAACGAGGCGTCCGATTCGTCGGCCTCCGCCACGAGGAAGTCGCCGGTGCCAAGGCGCGCATTGGCGTCGGCGGATAGCAGCCGGCCTCCGATAACGAACGTCGGGTCCAGGCCCCCTTCCGCCAGTACCGACGCGATGAGACTCGTGGTGGTCGTCTTGCCATGCGTTCCCGCCACGGCAATGCCCTGTTTCAACCGCATCAATTCGGCCAGCATCAGGGCCCGGGGCACGACCGGGATGCCGCGCTCGCGCGCCGCCAGCACTTCGGGATTGTCCGCCGCCACCGCGGTGGACACGACCACCGCGTTGGCGTCCGCGACATGGGCAGCCGCGTGACCGATCGCGATCGTCACGCCGAGGCCGGCAAGCCGTCGCGTGACCGCGCTCTGGGCCAGATCGGATCCGGAAACGATGAAGCCCTGGGTCGCGAGCACTTCCGCAATGCCGCTCATGCCGGCGCCGCCGATGCCGACGAAGTGCACGCGCTTCACCTTGTGCTTCATCCGCGCGCCCCAAGATCGATGCAGGCCTGCGCAACCCTGTCGACCGCGTCCGCCTTGCGCAGTGCCCGCGCAGCGCGGGCCATTGCGAGCAACCGGGGCCGGTCGACTTCGCGCAGCCACGTGGCGAGCGAACCCGGGTCGAGATCCCGCTGCAGCACCAGCACGGCGGCGTCGCGGGTGGCCAGCTGCTGCGCATTGTCGAACTGGTGATCGTCCGCCGCGTGGGGATAGGGCACGAGCACGCTGGCGATGCCCACCGCACACAATTCAGCCACGGTCGTGGCGCCCGAGCGCGCAATCACCAGATCGGCCTCGGCATAGCGCCGGCCCATGTCGTCGATGAAGGGGACGCACTCGGCGGCGACGCCGGCCTCGGCATAGGCCTTCTGCAGTGCGGCGTAGTGCTTCTCGCCGGCCTGATGGGTGACCAGCGGACGTTGCGCCGGCGGGATCAGCGCCAGCGCGCGCGGCACGCATTCGTTCAACGCCACCGCGCCAAGGCTGCCGCCCAGGACCAGCAGCCGCAGCGGCCCGGTCCTGCCAGCAAGTCGTTCCTCCGGCGGCGCCACCGCCACGATTTCGGCGCGTAAAGGATTGCCGACCCATGTCGCGCGGGGATTGCGCCCCTCGCCCAACACGCCGGGAAATCCGGTCAGGATGCGATCCGCACCGTGGGCCAGCACGCGATTGGCAAGACCCGCCTTGGCGTCGAGGTTGTGCACGATGAAGGGCGTGTTGCGCGCGACGGCCATGAGGCCGCCGGGAAACGACGCAAAACCGCCGAAGCCGATGACGACATTGGGACGGCGCCGGCCCAGTACGCTCGACGCCTGCCAGCATGCGCGCATGATCGCGAATGGTCCGAAGAGCAGGCGGCGCAGCCCCTTGCCGCGGACACTGCCGAACGCGATGCCCTCGAATTCGACCCCATGCCGGGGCACGAGCTTCGCTTCCATGCCGTCGCGCGTGCCGAGCCAGAACACACTCCAGCCGCGACGCGTCAGTTCCGCCGCGACCGCGAGCCCCGGAAAGATGTGGCCGCCGGTGCCCCCGGTGGTGATCATGACGGTACCGGCCATGCCCTGAGTCATACGGTATAACCGCGCAGGATGCGCCGGTTCTCGTAGTCGATGCGCAGCAGGATGGCGAGCGCGATGCAGTTGGCGAGAATGCCGCTGCCACCGAACGACAGCAGCGGCAGGGTCAGGCCCTTGGTCGGCAACACGCCCATGTTGACGCCGATATTGATCACGGCCTGGAAGCCGATCCACACGCCGATACCCTGCGCCACCAGCGCCGCAAAGGGTTGCGCGAGCAATGCGGCCTGCCGCCCGATCGCATACGCGCGAAACAGCAGCCAGCCGAACAGTGCCAGCACGACTGCGACCCCCGCGAAGCCCAGTTCCTCGGCGACCACCGCCAACAGGAAATCGGTATGCGCCTCCGGCAGGAACAGCAGCTTCTCGACACTCGAGCCGAGACCCACCCCGGTCCACTCGCCGCGCCCGAAGGCGATGAGTGAATGCGACAGTTGGTACCCCTTGCCTAACGGGTCGGACCACGGATCGAGGAACGCGGTCAGCCGCTGCATCCGGTACGGGGCCGCGACCAGGATCGCGGCCAGCGCAACTGGCAGCAGCATCGCCAGGCCAAGGAACAGCCGCCAGTCGAGACCGCCCAGGAACAGGATGCCGAACGCGATCGCCACGATGACGACGAATGCGCCGAAATCGGGCTCCAGCAGCAACAGCCCGCCGGTGACGACCATCACGCCGAACAGCGGCAGGAAACCTCGCACCAGGGTCTGCTTCAACGGCTGCTGCGCGTGCAGGAATGGCGCGCGGCGGATCGCGTAGCTTGCGGCATACAGCACGACCGCCAGCTTCATGAACTCCGATGGCTGCACATTGACGACAAACAACGACAGCCAGCGCCGCGCCCCGTTGACCGACTTGCCGATGCCCGGCACCAGCACCAGCACCAGCAGCACGATGCCGCATACGAAGATCCACGGTGCGCACCGCTGCCATGTCCGCACCGGCACCTGAAACATGAGCGCGGCGCCCGCAAGACCGATGGCGACGAAAACGGTATGCCGCGCGAGGAAGTACCAAGCCCGGTTTCCCGTATGTGACGACGCTTCCGCCATTGCGATGGATGACGAGTAGACCATGACGACGCCGATGGCCAGCAGCAGCAGCGCGGACCATGCGAGCGACGCATCGTAGGCGCGCATCGTGCGGGCCTCGCGCCCCGCCGGCGAACCCATGCCGCCGGCGACCGGCGCCCGGTCGCGCGCCGGGGACAGCACCGCGAGCAGGCGCGCGGGACCGGACATCGTGGTCGCCTTACGCATGGGATTCGGCGTCCGCGATGCGCATTCGCACCAGGGTCGCAAAGCGTTCGCCGCGTTGCGCGAAGTTGGCGAACTGGTCGAGGCTCGCGCACGCCGGCGACAGCAGGATCGCGTCGCCGGGTTCGGCCAGCACCAGCGCACGGTCCACCGCCGCGTCCAGCGTTCCCACCTGTTCCACCCGCGCCGGTGTACCCGCAAGCGCGGCCGCGAGCAGCGGCGCGTCGCGGCCGATGAGCAGCACCACCCGGCAGTCGGCGTCGACCGATGATTTCAACGGACGAAAATCCTGACCCTTGCCGTCACCTCCTGCAATCAGCACCGCCGGGCGCTCGATGCCATCGCGCGCCGCCTGGGTCGCGACCACCGTGGTCGCCTTGGAATCGTCGATGAAGACAACGCGCCCCGCCTCGGCCACGAACTGCATCCGATGCGGCAGGCCCTCGAAGGCCTTGACCGCATCGAGCATGCGGCGATCGATGCGCGCGACCGTGGAGACGAGCGCCAGTGCGGCCAGTGCGTTGAGCGCGTTGTGCCGGCCCACCAGCGCCAGCGACGACGTGGGCACCAGCAGCCCGCCACCGTGGGCAAGCCAGGTCACGCCATCGAAACGAACGAGTCCCCACTCGCCTTCCGCCGCCGGTACGCCGGCGCCGAAGGACTCGATCGTCCGACCGGGAATACGCATGCCGAACGACCGCGGGTCGTCGCGGTTGACGACCTGGATGCCGCCGTTGGCGAAAATGTGCGCCTTGGCCGCGACGTACGCATCGAAATCCGCATAGCGGTCGAGATGGTTTTCGGTGACGTTGAGGACCGCCGCGGCCGCTGGCAGCAGCGATGCGGTGGTCTCGAGCTGGAAGCTCGACAGCTCGAGCACGAAGACGTCCGGCCAAGCGGGCGGCTGCGCTCCGTCGGCGCGAGGCATCAGCACGTCGAGGACCGCAGCGCCGATGTTGCCGGCGATGACGGTCGAGAGACCGGCAGCACGACACAAGGCGCCAGCCAGCGCGGTCACCGTGGTCTTGCCGTTGGAACCGGTGATCGCCAGCACCTTCTGGCCGGGCGGCAGCTCGCGGGCGAAAAGCTCGATGTCGCCCACCAACTCGACGCCCTGGGCCACCGCGGCGACGATGGCCGGCTGGTCGCGGCGCACGCCGGGACTGATTGCGATCAGGTCCGCGCCCTCGAACGTGGCTGCCGTGAAGGTTCCGCTGACGAACGGCACCTGAGGCAATGCTGCGCGCAGTTCGGCGCGGTACGGCGGGTCTTCGCGGGTGTCCGCGACGCGCACCTGCGCACCCTTGCCGACCAGGAAACGTGCAAGCGAGAGCCCGGTCAGACCCAGGCCGAGAACGACGACGTTGCGATCGGTATGGTCCATGGTCAGCGTAGCTTGAGCGTCGACAGTCCGAACAGGACGAGCAGCATCGTGATGATCCAGAACCGCACGACGACCTGGTTTTCCTTCCAGCCCTTCAACTCGTAGTGGTGGTGGATCGGCGCCATCCGGAACACCCGCTTGCCCCGGGTCCGGAACGAGATCACCTGGATCATCACCGACAGCGTTTCCACCACGAAGACGCCACCCATGATGAACAGCACGATCTCCTGGCGGACGATCACACTGATCGTGCCCAGTGCCGCGCCCAGCGCCAGCGCACCGACATCGCCCATGAACACTTCGGCGGGATAGGCGTTGAACCACAGGAATCCAAGTCCAGCGCCCGCGATCGCGCCGCAGATGACCGTCAGTTCGCCCGCGCCGGGGATGTGCGGGAACCCGAGGTACTTGGCAAAGATCGTGTTGCCGATCACGTAGGCAAAGATGCCGAGGGCGCCGCCGACCATGACCGTCGGCATGATCGCAAGCCCGTCCAGGCCATCGGTGAGGTTCACCGCGTTGCTGGTGCCGACGATCACGAAATAGGTCAACGCGATGAATCCCCACACCCCCAGCGGATAGGACACGGTCTTGAAGAAGGGGACGATGAGGTCGGCGTTGGGTGACAGGTCGACGTTGAAGCCGCTTTGTACCCAGGCTGCAAACAGGCGGAAGAACTGCGCATTGTCGGGCGCGGAAATGGAGAACGCGAGGTAGATGGCGGCGGACAGGCCGATCACCGATTGCCAGGCAAATTTGGCTCGCGCCGACAGGCCCTTGGGATTGCGATGGACCACCTTGCGCCAATCGTCGACCCAACCGACGACACCGAAGCCGAGCGTGACCACCAGCACGACCCACACGAAGCGATTGGAGAGATTGCCCCAGAGCAGCGTGGTCACGACGATGGCCACCAGGATCAATGCACCGCCCATCGTAGGCGTGCCGGCCTTGATGAGGTGGGTCTGCGGCCCGTCATCCCGGACGGACTGCCCGATCTTCATCCGGGCCAGCCACGCGATCATCCGCGGCCCGATCAGGAAGGAGATCACCAATGCCGTCATCGTCGCCAGCACCGCGCGCAGCGTGATGTAGCCGAACACGTTGAACGCGCGCGCGTATTGCTCCAGCCATTCGGCGAGTGCGAGCAGCATCAGTGCGTCCCTGTCCCGGTGCCCGTGCTGCCGGTCAACGCCGTCACGACGCGCTCCATCCGCATGAAGCGGGAACCCTTGACCAGGATCGTGACACCCGCACCGGCTGCATCGCGCACCCGCCGGACGAGCGTGTCCAGGTCGCCGCAGTGTTCCGCGTTCGCGCCGAAGGCATGGACGGCTTCGCCTGCCAGTTCGCCGATGGCCAGCAGACGCTCGATCCCGCAGGCCCGGGCATAGGCGCCGATCTCGCGGTGGACCACCGGGCCATCGGCACCGACTTCACCCATGTCGCCCATCACCAGCACTCGAATTCCGCCCGCAGCTCCCAGTACGTCGATCGCCGCGCGCATCGAATCCGGATTGGCGTTGTAGCTGTCATCCAGCACCCGCGCGCCGGAAACCGCGCGCAGCGCCACCAGACGACCAGGCGCCGGTCGAAACGCATTCAGTCCGTCGCGGATCGCGGCAGGCGTGGCGCCGGCAGCGCTCGCCGCGGCTGCCGCCGCGAGCGCATTGCGCGCCATGTGCTGACCGGGAACCTGCAGCGCCACGGCGATGCGCGCCGTGGGCAGCGTCACGTCGATGTCGCTGCCGCCCTCGCGCAACGTGCAGCGGCCGCGAATCTCCGCCTCGCCGTCGATGCCGAACGTGACCACGCGGGCGCCGGCGGCGCGCGCCGTCGTGATCCATGTGGCCGCGAAGGCGTCGTCGGCATTCACGATCGCCGTGCCTCCCGGCGACAGCGCCGCAATCGCGTCCGCATGCTCCGCCGCCACCTCGGCGACACTTGACATGAACTCCTGGTGCTCGCGCTGCGCGTTGTTGACCAGCACGATCCCGGGCCGCGCGATCGCAGCAAGCGCACGCGTCTCGCCACGATGGTTCATGCCGAGCTCGATCACTGCGGCCCGATGCGCGGAGCGAAGTTGCAGGAGTGTGAGCGGCAGCCCGATCGCATTGTTGAGATTGCCCTGCGTGGCAAGGACGCCCTCCACGCCGAACTGCGCGCGCATGATCCCGGCCAGCATTTCCTTGACCGTGGTCTTGCCGTTGCTGCCGACGACCAGGATCAGCGGCAGGTCGAAGCGGCTTCGCCAATCGGCCGCCAGCGCGCCAAGCGCAACGAGCGGGTCCGCGACCGCGATGAGGTTCCCCGCCACGCCCTCGGCACGACCGCGCGCCACGAGCGCCGCCGCGGCACCCTGTTCGAGCGCGGCCGGCACGAAATCGTGGCCATCGAATCGCTCGCCGGCGAGCGCGACGAAGAGATCGCCCTGGCGCAGCGTGCGGCTGTCGGTCGTCACGCGCGCGAAGTCCACCGACTGCCCGTACAGCCGGCCGGCAACGACGCGGGCAGCGCTGGCGGTATCCATCATGCGCCGGTCCATAGCGCCAACGCCGCGGTTGCCACGTCCGCATCGGAAAACGGCGTGCGGACGCCATTGCGCTCCTGGTAGGTCTCGTGGCCCTTGCCAGCGATCAACACCAGGTCCTGCGCGGTCGCCGCCGCGACGGCCACGCGAATGGCTGCCGCGCGATCCGGCTCCAGCGCCCAGCGTCGGTTACCGGTCTCCCGGACGCCCCTGACGATCGCGGAGGCGATCACCTCCGGGTCTTCGCTGCGCGGGTTGTCGCTTGTCACCACCACGCGCGTGGCGAGCCGGGCGGCGATGCGGCCCATCTCCGCCCGCTTGCCGGGGTCGCGGTCGCCCCCGCAACCGAATACGCAGATGAGTTCGCCCGTCCCGGTCACGGCTGGTCGCAACGCGGTCAGGACCTTGTCGAGTGCATCGGGCGAATGCGCATAGTCGATCACGACCAGTGGCTTGCCGCTCCCGCCCAGACGCTGCATCCGGCCCGGCGGTGCATGAAGTGACGCCAGGGCCTTCGTCGCCGCGTCGAGAGGCACGTCGCTCGCCAGCAGCACCGCCAGGACGCCCAGGATGTTCTGCGCGTTGAAGGCCCCGACGACCGGCGCCGTCACGACCGTCGCGCCCCACGGCGTGGCGACCTCGAGATTCAACCCCGACGCGTTCATCGTCATTCCGGTCGCCGCGATGTCGGCCGTCCCCATGCCGTAAGTCAGCACGCGCTGTCCCCTCGCCCGTGCGGCGTCGATCAGGCTCTGCCCGAAGGCATCGTCGGCATTGATGACCACACGGCCAAGGCCGGGCCAGGCGAAGAGCCGCGCCTTGGCCGCGCCGTAGGCCGCCATCGTGCCGTGATAGTCGAGGTGGTCGCGCGAGAGATTGGTGAAGAGTGCGACGTCGAACTTGACGCCGTTGACGCGCCCCTGGTCGAGACCATGCGACGACACCTCCATCGCCACCGTCGTCGCACCCGCCGACCGGAACTGTGCCAGCATTTCATGCAGCACCGCCACGTCGGCGGTAGTGTGCGTCGCCGGCGCCAGCGCGCCGACCAGCCCGTTGCCGAGCGTGCCGAGCACGGCGGTGCGGCGCCCGCATGCCTCCATGGCCTGCGCGATCCAATGCGCGCTCGAAGTCTTGCCGTTGGTTCCTGTCACCGCGGTCATCCACATCGACCGCGACGGGCTGCCGTAGATGAAATCGGCAAGGCCGCCAAGCCGTTGCTGCAGATGCTCGATGCCAACGTTGGGCGCCTGCCATTCGGGTCGCCAGCGAAAATTGGCTGAATCCCAAAGTATTGCCGATGTGCCTCGCGTCAACGCGTCGGGGATGTAGATGCGGCCGTCGAAGTGCTGCCCCGGATAGGCGGCAAAGGCGACGCCCGGTTCCACCCGGCGGCTGTCGGCCGTGATGCGCTTCGGAAATGCGCCCAGCCGCGCGAGCAGCGCGGGCACATCCTGCAGGTCCCGCGACTCGATCAGCGCGGTGGCCATCAGGTTTCCTCCCGGATTTCGACCGTATCCGGCGGAAGGATCACGTTGTTCACCGGCGCGTCGGTGGGAACGCCGAGCGTGCGCAGGGCCGCGCCGACCACGGTCGAGAATACCGGCGCCGCGACGGCGCCACCGTAATGCTGCCCGGCCGACGGCTCGTCGATCATCACCGCGACGACGAGCCGCGGATTGGATACCGGCGCAAATCCGACGAACGACGAAATGTACTTGTTGGTATAGCCGCGACCCTCGAGCTTGTGCGCGGTACCCGTCTTGCCGGCCACGCGATAGCCGCTGACCTGCGCCTTGGGCGCCGTGCCGCCGGGCAGCGTGGCGAGTTCGAGCATGCGCCGGACAACGCGGGCCGTTTCCGGCCGCAACGCCTGCCGTCCGGCGACGTGGCCCTCGGTCTTGAACAGCGTGGCCTGCTTCAGTTCGCCGTCGGTGGCGAAGATCGTGTAGGCGCGGGCGAGCTGCACCAGGTTGACCGAGATGCCGTGTCCATAGGACATCGTGGCCTGCTCGATCGGCTTCCACGTCCGGGCCGCGCGCAGGCGTCCGCCGACTTCCCCGGGGAATCCGGTCTTCGGCGCGGTGCCAAAGCCGGCATCGGAGAACATGGTCCACAGCGTCTCGGCGGGCAGTCCCAGCGCAATCTTCGCGGCGCCCACGTTGGACGATTTCTGGATGACCTGCTCGACCGTGAGCGCCCCCTCGGGGTGCGCGTCGTGGATCGTCTGCGAGCCGATGGTCAGCGAGCCCGGTGCCGTCTGGATGATCGTGTCCGGGCGCACCCGACCCGCCTCCAGGGCCGCGGCGATGGTGAACGGCTTCATCGTCGACCCCGGCTCGAAGACGTCCGTCAGCGCCCGATTGCGCATGCGCTCGCGCACCACCTTGTCGCGGCGGTTGGGGTTGTACGTCGGCCAGTTGGCCAGCGCCAGGATCTCGCCGGTGACGACGTCGAGCACCACCACGCCGCCGGCCTTGGCCTTGTGCAGTTCGACCGCGGCCTTGAGTTCGCGAAATGCGAGGTATTGCAGCCTGGTGTCGATGGCCAGCGCGAGGTCGCGTCCCGCCTGCGGTGGCTTGACCGCCGCGACGTCCTCCACGGCTTCGCTGCGCCGGTTGATGATGACGCGGCGGCTGCCGGGAATGCCGGCCAGCCACGGCTGCTGCGCCAGCTCGATCCCCTCCTGGCCGGCGTCATGATCGCCGGTGAAGCCGATGATGTGCGCCGTGACCTCGCCACCCGGATAGAAACGCCGATATTCGTTCTGATCGTGCAGGCCGCGGATCTGCAGGGCCATGGCCCGCGCGGCGGCCTCCGGCGCGATCTGCTTGGCAATGAAGGCAAAGTCCTCGTTGGCGGCAAGCCGTGCGGAGATCTTCTGCGGTGTCGTTTCGAGGATGCGCGCCAGTTCGCCCAGGGCCTCGGGCGACGCGCTGAACTTGTCGGGAAATGCCCACAGCGACTTGACCGGCGTGGACAGCGCGAGCGCGTCGCCGAAGCGGTCGACGATGCGGCCGCGATGCGCCGCCACTTCGAGCTCGCGGGAATGGCGCGCGCTACCCTGCGATTGCAGGAATTCGTTGTCGATCCACTGCAGGTAGACGCTCCGTCCGGCGAGGCCCGCGAGCATCAGCGCCAGCAGGCCGAACACCAGCGGCGAGCGCAGGCGCGGCAGCGCAACCGGCGCGCTCCCGGCGTGCCGCAGCTTGCTGCCACGCACGGCCGATGACTTCATCGCGCAGCCTCCGCCCGGGGACCCACGCCAACGATCTCGGTACGCGCGGTCGTGGGCAACTGCATCCGCAGCGACTCACGCGCGACCTTTTCCACGCGGGCCGGCATGCCCCACGTCGACTGCTCGAGTTGCAGCTGGCCGTACTCCGTCTCGAAATTTCGTCCTGCCGCCTGCGCCCGCTCGAGTTCGACGAACAGGCGCCGCGACTGGTGGCGCGACGTCACCAGCGACAGCGCGCAGACGATCAGCAGGGCCAGCAGCAGGAGATTGATGCGCGTCACGCCGCCAGCCCCTCGACCATGCCGTGTGGCCAGTCGGCCGGCAGCGGATGCGCAGTGCGCTGGGCTACGCGCAACACCGCGCTGCGCGACCGCGGATTGCGCGCCACTTCCTCGGCGCCGGGCTTGATCGCGCGGCCGACCGGCATGAGCGCGACCGGCGGTAGTCGTGTCGTGGCGATGGCGAGCCGCGAGGTCGCGGCATCCCCGCCGAACGGCTGCGAAGCCCGTGCGATGAAGCGCTTGACGATACGATCCTCCAGCGAATGAAAACTGATTACGGCGAGCCGCCCTTCCGAGCGCAGCAGCGACACCGCCCGCGGCAGCGCCGCCTGCAGCTCTGACAACTCCCGGTTCACGAAAATCCGAAGGGCCTGGAACGTGCGCGTGGCCGGATCCTGACTCCAATCACTCCGCGCGCGCGCGCCGAGGGCTTCGGCCACGATATGCGCGAGCTGACGTGTCCGGACGATGGGGCCGCGCGCGCGCGCCGCCGCAATTGCTCTTGCAATCGATTGAGCAAACCGTTCTTCACCATAATCGCGAATTACCTCCATCAGTTCGCGTGGACTTGCACGGGCCACGAAGTCCGCGGCGGACTCGCCGCGCGACGGATCCATCCGCATGTCGAGCGGACCGTCGTGCCGAAACGAGAAGCCGCGCTGCGCCTCGTCGATCTGCGGCGAGGAAATGCCGAGATCGAGCAGCACGCCGTCGACCAGGGCGGGCGCCAGCGCGCTGATGACGTCCGGCAGCTCGGAGAACCACGCGCGATGAAACGAGAATCGCGGCTCGAGCGCCGCGAGTTCGCGCGCAACGGCTTCGGCCGCCGGATCGCGGTCCAGCGCGATAAGCCTGCCGGATGCGGCAAGCCTGGCCAGAATGGCGCGCGTATGCCCACCACGGCCAAAGGTTGCATCGACGTAAACGCCTTCGGGCTTGACCGCCAGCGCCGCCACGGCTTCTTCGAGCAGGACGGAGATATGGCCGCGGTTGTCCATCAGAGGGAAAAGCCGTCGAGCTCGGGCGGCAACCCGTTGGCAGGAAACGCAATCGCCTGGGCGGTCTGCGCCTGCCAGCGCGCCTCGTCCCACAACTCGAATTTCTGCCCCTGGCCCACCAGCACGACGTGCTTGTCGAGGGCGGCATAGCGTCGCAACGCGGGGGGCACCAGGATGCGTCCGGCGGCGTCGATCTCCACATCGTCGGCGTGGCCGACCAGCAGGCGCTGCAGTCCGCGGATCTGCTCGTTGAACGACGACAATGCCATCAGGCGGGCCTGGATCGGCTCCCACGCGGCGAGCGGATACAGCAGCAGGCAACGCGAAGGGTCGGCGGTGAGGACAAGCCGGCCATCGCCGGCAGGGGCCAGGCCATCGCGGTGGCGCGCCGGAACGGCGAGGCGACCCTTGGCGTCGAGCACGAGCTGGTTGACGCCGCGAAACACCGCGGGCGTCGATCCCGCGCCGTCGCCTGCGCCAGTTGCTGCAGCATTGCCCATGTCCGCCACTGCCCCGCCTCCACGTTGTGGTGTTTCCAGCGAGACCGCAGGGATCGCGAATCATTGGACGCGATGCCTGTTATCCCACTTTCACCCACTTTTTACCACTTGATCGAACTATACGCGGGAAGTTTAAAACCGGTCAACCGTTTTCCGGTTTACGAACAATGACTTAGCGTTGCTTTTGCAACAAAACTCTTTTTCCAGCATAAATAGATACTTAGGACTCAAAGCGGAAGTAGTTTCAGAGGTCGCGACGGCGACGCCTCCCACCGCAGAACGAACGTTCGCCTGCGGTGCTGAAAGCCGCCAATTTCTACCCAATTCCCGCCCGTTGTGGCGCCAGCCGTCGCGGGGCCGCGTTTAGGCAGGTTGATGCTGCCGGCATGCATTCCCGGCCCGCGGCCCAGCCCCACCCCGACTCCTGGTCCGCCGTGTCGTATAGACGCTCATGCGTTGAGCGGCTACGCTCGCGCTTCCTTTTCCACCGCCTCCATCCATGCAAATTCGACTCGTCGCAGCACTTGCCGGCTCGGCCCTCATCGCGACCGCGCACGCGCAATCGCTACCCCCGGGTACCACGGTCAGTTCGGCGTCGCTGACGGGTATCGCCCAGTTCGACACCGATTTCGACAGCGGCGGAAGCTTCCGCCGGTCCGAGGTCGTGGCCAGCGGCGAATTGCTGCGCCAGTTCACGCCGCAGGTCGCGGCGGGACTATCGGTGCGCTATCAGTTTGCCCAATGGAATTTCGACCAGCCGACCGCGTTCGGCGGCCGCGCTCCCTGGGGCGACATCCAGGCGCCGCAGATCGGCGCCACGTTCCTTTACGCGCCCTCCGCCGACTGGCGCATCCTGGTGGCGCCGACGATCGAGTGGTCCTACGAGGACGGCGCCAGTGCGGGCGATGCGCAGATCTATGGCGCGGTGTTTGCCGCGTCCAGGGTGTTCTCGCCGACCCTGACCCTGGGCGTGGGCGCCGCCGCGTTCCGGCAGCTCTACCAGACCAAGGTGTTTCCTTTCATCACGGTCGACTGGCGGATCAACGACCAGTGGCGCCTGTCCAATCCCCTGCCGGCGGGCCCGGCGGGAGGCGCCGGACTCGAACTCGCCTACCAGCCGCGGGAAGGGTGGGAAGCCGGCTTCGGTGGGGCCTATCGGTCAACGGTCTTTCGCCTGAATGGGGACGGCGCGGTACCAGGAGGCATCGGCGAGCAAACCGCCATTCCGTTGTTCCTGCGCATCAGCCACGATTTCAGCCGCCAGACGCGGCTTGATTTCTATGCGATCGCCCTTGTCAACGGTAAGCTCACGGTGAACAATCCCAACGGGGATGAGGTCGTCTCCGCGGATTACAAGACCGCTCCGGCGCTGGCCCTGTCGCTGCGCCACCGGTTCTGACCGTTTGAAGGGAGTACCCGATGCGTCCCGTTCGCCTGTTCACGCTACGCTGTGCCGTTGTCGTCGGGGTCCTCGCGACGCTCGCCGGATGTGCAACCAAGTTCGACTACAACGGCAACCCCATCTACCTCCTGCAGTACGGCCAGCCGCTGGACAACGCGGTCGACTACCGCAATCCGCGGCTGCCGATCCTGCCGCGGGGCCGTCCGGTGGACCCGCTGTGGGAAATCCCCGGCCCCTACGAGTACAACGACCTGTCCCGCTACTCGTGGCTCAACGTGCCCGCGCCCGACGTCCTGACGGCCCGTCTCGGCGATAATGCCGGCTGTGCTTCCACCAGTGCTTCCACCGCTGTCGGCGTGCGCATGCTGGCTTACGCTGACTTTGGCGACCTGCGCCGCGTTTCCGTCATCCGCTGACGCCCAAACCCCCGGCGTTCCAGGCGCCGCGTCCACGCGCCCGCGCGCCGACGCCGTCATCCAGTACGCGGTAACCGTCGTCGCGCCGACCGATGTCGCGGCAGCGGTCACGAGTGCGGTCGACCTCATCCGCTGGCAGGATTTTGCGGAGATGACGGAAGACCTGTTCGACCGGCTTGCCACGCAGGCCGTGGCCCAGGCCAGCGAGGCCGCGGCAACCCAGGGGTTCTTCTCGGCCAGGGTCGATCTGGCCGTGAACCGCGCGATGACGCCGGTGCGGGTCACCCTCACCGTCACGCCGGGCGTTGCCACCGAGATCGCTGCGGTGCGCATCGACGTCACCGGCGCAGCGACGACCACCGACCACGGCAAGGCGATCATCACGCGACTGCGCGACGAATGGCTGCTTCCGGTCGGCGTGGAGTTTCGCCAGCGCACCTGGACCGCCGCGAAAGAGGCGACCGTCGCCACCCTTGCCGCCAACGCCTTCGCCGCGGCGCGACTGGTCGAGAGCGAGGCGCGGATCGACCCGGAGGCTCATAGTGCTGCGCTGTCCGTCGTGCTGGACAGCGGTCCGGCGTTCCGCTTCGGGCGGTTTGTCTTCAATGGCCTAGAACGGTACTCGACGGAGATGGTGCGCAACTTCTCGTCGATCGAACCCGGCAGCCTCTACAGCGAACAGACGCTCGACGACTTTATCCGGCGGCTCCTTGCCTCCGGTTACTTCGCCAGCGTCCAGGCCACCATCGACCCCGATCCGGCGCAGGCCGAAGAGGCGACGATCACCATGGCGTTCATCGAGGCGCCGACACGACGGCTGGAAGCGGGATTGGGATACTCCACCGACACGCAATACCGGGTCAGCGGGAGCTACGTCAACCTCGACACGGGTGGCACCGGCCTGCAACTCCACGCCGATGCGCGCATCGAGACGAAGATCCAGGAAGGAAGCCTGCGGTTCGTGCGTCCCCCCACGCGCGGCGGATGGATCGACACTTTCGCAATTCAACTGCTGGGAACGGATATCGAGAACCTGCGCACCACGACTTCCTCGATCTCGGCGCGCCGGCGCGCGCTCGACGAGCGCCGGACACTCGCCTTCGGCCTCGGCTTCTACAACGACGAGCAGA
Organism: Betaproteobacteria bacterium; assembly: GCA_031396395.1. Lineage (GTDB taxonomy): Bacteria > Pseudomonadota > Gammaproteobacteria > Burkholderiales > Casimicrobiaceae > VBCG01. The sequence goes on along the minus strand of JANNKR010000005.1, from coordinate 12,335 downwards.
CGCCATCGGGCTATGCCACTGCCTACTCGCACGCGCTCTACCTCGACGGCGAGTACACGTGGCGCAACGTCGACAACCTGCTGGAGCCCACCCGGGGCTGGATGGCCATCGTGCAGCTGGGCGGCGGCATCCCCGGGGCCTCGACGGAGCGCTTTGCGCGGGTGATCGGTCGCGCGGTGGCGTGGTATCCACTGTCGAAGTCGAACAGCGTGTCGGCGCGGGTCGAAGGCGGTGCGGTGCTGGCCAATACGCGCGATGGTATCCCGTCGAATTTCCTGTTCCGCACGGGGGGCGACACGACGGTGCGGGGCTATGCCTTCGACAGCCTGGGTGTGGCCGTCGGCGATGCCGTCGTCGGCGGGCGCTACTACGCGGTAGCCAGCGTCGAGGCCGTGCACTGGATCTCCCCGTCCTGGGGCATCGCCGCGTTCGTCGATGCCGGCAACGCGACCGACACGCCGTCGGCGATCGATCCCGTGCTGGGCTATGGCCTCGGTGCGCGACTGCGCACGCCGATCGGACCGTTCCGCCTCGACCTTGCCTACGGCCAGGAAGACGCCAGAGTACGCGTGCACTTCTCCGTGGGACTCTCGTTCTGATGGCGACGGACGACACCGCGATCGCCATCGTGCCTGCACCCCGGCGCCCTGTCCGCTGGCCGCGCGTGCTGGCAGGCGTAACGCTCGCACTTGGGCTTGCCGCCGCCGTAGGCTACGCGTGGCTTGGCAGCCAGAGTGCCTTGCATTTTTTCCTTGCCCGGGTCGTCGCTGCCAGCAACGGCCAGCTGGCGATCGACGACGCCGAGGGTTCGCTGCTGTCGATCGTGCGCGTGGCGCGGATCACCTGGCGCGGCGCGGACGTCGACGTTGAGGCGCGCGAAATGGCGCTGGCGTGGAATCCGTTTGATCTCCTGTCGCGCCGGTTCACCGTCACCGGCCTTGGCGCGCAGACCATTGCGCTCACGTTCCGCAGCGCCGAAGGTTCGGCCACCGGGCTTCCGGAGAGTCTCGCGCTGCCGCTTGAAGTCGACATCCGCAACATCGGGGTCCAGCGGCTCGCGTGGACAACGCCCAAAGGGGGCGGCGCCATCACCGGTGTCAGCTTCAGCTATGCGGGCGGCGAGCGATCGCATCGCCTGGCCAATCTGCGCTTCGTCACGCCTGACGGCACGCTGTCCGGCGGGGTCGAGATCGGCGCCCCGGCACCGTTTGCGTTGCGCGGTGAATTCGAGTTCGACGGTGATGCCGACTGGAAAGGCGCGCGCGCCGCGGTCAAGGTTGCCGGGCATCTCGAACGTCTCGACCTCGATGCCCGCGGTACGCTGCGCGACGCACTGGTCGCCGCCCGCGTCGTCGCCACGCCTTTCGCCGCCGTGCCGCTCGTCAGCGCCGACATCGACGCGAGCGCCGTGAACGTCGCGCAATGGGACGCGGCATGGCCCGCGACCAGCCTCACGTTGAAGCTCGTGGCGCAACCGCAGGGGAATGGCTTCGCGGGAACCATCGATGCGGGCAATGCCGAGGCGGGCCCGCTCGACACCGGACGGATTCCTGCTGAAAAACTCACCGCCCGGTTTGCATGGAATGACGGCACGCTGGAACTGACCGACGCCGAGGTCCGCCTGGCCGGGGGCGGTGGTGCCACCGGACGCGTCGCGGTCCCCACGCGCGGCGGCCCCAGCGAATGGGCGCTGCAGCTGCGCGACGTCAATCTCGCCCGCATCCAGTCGACGCTGCTCGCGACCCGCCTGTCGGGAAGTCTTTCGGCGGAAGTCACTGGCGCACGGCAGAATGTGCGCGGCGAGCTGCGCGAGGATGCGCGCGCCCTGTCCTTCGCCGCCATTGTCGAGGGCCGGCGCGTGCGCATCGAGCGCTTCCGTGCGCAGGCGGGTGGTGGCGAGCTCGCGGGCCTCGGCACCATCGCGCTCGATGGAACGCGGCCGTTCACGCTCACCGCGCGCGCCACCGGCTTCGACCCGTCCCGCTTCGCCAGTGTGCCGATGGCGACGCTGACGGGCACGATCGATGCGACAGGCACGCTGGCCCCGACGTGGGACGTCGCGGGTACCGTCACGCTCGACCCCGGCAGCAAATTCGCCGACACGGCGGTGTCGGGCAAGGCGCGCGGGCACGTGTCGCCGGGCCGCGCGGTCGAGCTCGATGTCAGCGCGCGTGCAGCAGGCGCAACGGTTGGACTCAAGGGCGCATGGGGTACGGCGTCCGACCGCCTGCAATTCACGCTGGATGCACCGCGCATCGGCGATCTGCGGCCGCTGCTGCTGCGCGTCACGCCCGATTGGCCGGACGCGCTCGCGGGTGCCGTGAAGTTGAACGGAACGCTGTCCGGCACACCGCGTAATCCCGGTCTCGTCCTCGACGCGCGTGGGCAGGCGTTGGAGTGGGGCAAGGCGTTCCGCGCGGCCACGTTCGACGTCAAGGCCAGCGTCGCGCCCGGCACCGAATCCGGCGTAGCGTTCGACCTGCGGTCGCTGCAGGTCGTCGCGGGCGCCACCGGACTTAAGGGTCCGCAGGGTGAACTCAAGTCGGCACAGTTCAGCGTCACGGGGACGCTCGCGCGCCATGACGGCGCTGCCACCGCGGCCGGCGACGGCTTCGCACTCGCCGCCAGTTTCGCCGGCGGCTTGGAGGACCGGAAGCTCGCCGACGGCAAGCCCGATCTCGTCTGGTCGGGAACCATCGCGCGCCTTGCCAACACCGGCAGCGTGCCGCTGACGCTCGAGGCGCCCGCAACGCTGGTCGTATCGCGTTCGCGCGTGGCCCTGGGCGAGGCGCGCATCGCCATTGCCGAAGGGCGCGCCACCATCGAGCGGCTGGTCGTCGATACGGGTCGCATCGACACCCGCGGCTCGTTCACCGGCGTTCCCGCCATCGCGGCGGCGCGCCTTGCGGGCGCGAAGCTGCCCCTGGGATCGACGCTGGTGATCGGAGGTGACTGGACGGTGTCCGCCGCGCCCAGGCTCAATGGCACGTTTACCGTCAGGCGCGAGAGCGGCGACCTCTTCGCCTCCGAAGCCGCCGGACTCGACAACTCGGAAGTCGCATTCGGAATCACGGCGCTGGACTTCACGGGCCGCTTCGTCGACGACGCGCTGGACGCCAGTGCGCGCTTTCGCTCGTCGCGGGGAGGCACGGCCGATGCCGCGATGACACTGGCCGCCGGCATTGATCCCGGCGTGCCGTCGATCGATGCCGCCCTGCGCGCCACGCTGCGCGCCGACCTGACGACGTTGCGACCTTTCCAGCCCTGGCTGGGCACGACCGCCGTGGTCGATGGCCGCGCGCATGTGGATCTCGAAGCGACCGGCACGCCGGCGCGGCCGGTCTACCGCGGCAACCTGACGGCGGACGCTTTGCGCTTCGCCGTCCCGCAGTATGGCGTGCAGCTGACAGATGGCCGCGTGCGCGCCAGGCTGGTCGATCGCACCATCGTGCTGGACGAGCTCTCGCTCGCCGGCGGCGAGGGCCGCTTCACCGCCGAAGGCACGCTGGCACAGGCCCCGGATGCCGCGGACGCCGCCACCAACCGCGCCAAGGTGGAAGTGCGCTGGCGCGCGGAGAAATTCACCGTGGTCAACCGGCCCGATCTGCAGATCGTCGCAGGTGGCAACGGCACGCTGGCGCTGAAGGACCGGCGACTGGCGCTCACCGGCACGGTGGACATCGTCAACGGCATCGTGATCTATGCGCCCACCGTCGATGGCCGGTTGTCGAGCGATGTCGTCATCGTCGGCCGGCCCCGCGTCGTCGACGACACCAGCACAATGGGCGACGTGCCGCTGTCGCTCGATCTCGACGTCGGAGTTGGCTCCAACTTCCGCTTCAGCGGCGATGGCCTCGAGACGCGCCTCGAGGGTCGCGTGCGCGTCACCAACGACGCGGCCGGCGTGCTCTTCGCCAATGGCACGATCCGCGCAGTGGAGGGCACCTACTACGTCTTCGGCCAGCGCCTGGTCATCGATCGCGGCAACCTGATCTTCAACGGCCGTGCCGACAACCCTGGCCTCGACGTGGTGGCGCTGCGAAAGAATCTCGCCGTCGAGGCCGGCGTCGAAGTGCAGGGAACCGTCCGCGTGCCGCGCGTGCGACTGGTGTCCAATCCGCCGGTATCCGATGGGGAGAAGCTGTCATGGCTGATGACGGGACAGGGGCTCGATCGCGCTTCCACGGGGGACCTGGCGGCGCTCTCCGCCGCGTCCGCCTCCCTGCTGACCGGTACGCAGCGCCCGCTCACCACGCAGATTGCCAACCGCCTCGGCCTCGACGACATCTCGTTCCAAGGCTCGGGCAAATCGACCACCGGAGGCACATCAGGCCAGGTGGTGGCGCTGGGCAAGCGCGTCTCAGATCGCCTTTCGATCGTCTATGAGCAGGGCCTGACGGTAGCCACCAACGCGCTGCGCATCGAATATGCGCTGACGCAAACGCTGACGCTGCGCGCCGAAGCCGGGACGATCAGCAGCGTCGGCATTTTCTTCCGCCGGATCTATCGCTAGCAACCTGAAGGCGGTGCGGCTCTATCCCGTCCTGCTCGCCGAAGGGCAACGCGAACGAGGATCAGCGCGACCGAAGCGAAGGCGACCTGTGCGAGGAAGATAGCGCCATACGCGCCGTTGTCGCTCATGTTCGCAGCGCGCGCGACGGCAAATACGAGCTGCAGCAACTCGAGGCCGAACTCGGTGCCAAGCATGATCGCGATTGAAGGCAGCGCCGCCAGCAGCGGATGCCTCGCTGCGTCGCGTACCACCGCGAGGCACACGAGCACGGTGAACCCGGCGGCGCCAAAGCCCTGGACCGCAGGGGTCCATAGCAGGTAGAGCGGACGCGCGATCCACGGATAGGCAGCGATGGCAGCAAGCCCCGCGAGCGCCACGGCCGCAAAACCCTGCAGCAGCGGCCCAGCCATAGCCGGACGCCGATGCACGAGCCAGCCTGCGGCGAGCGTGCCCAAGATCTGCGCCGCCGCCGCCAGCGTCGAGCGGTCGGCGATGAAGCCCTGCGTGAACGAACGCTGCGCCAGCCACGCGGTATCGAAGAAGCCGGTGGTCGGCATTTCCAGCACGAACAGGGCCAGCAGCAGCCATCCAGGGGTGCCGGTCAGCGATGGCGGCAACGAAAAGCGCCGCACTTCGCGCGCGAACAGCGCCCCCACCGCGGCCATCACGCCCAGACCCAGCAATGCCAGCGGCGCCGCATAGCCCGAAACAGAACCGAAGGTCGTCCAGAGCTCGAACGCGATCACCGCGGCGACGAACGCAAGCAGCATGCGCGCAGGCAGGACGGACGCAGTGGTTCCGGCATCGCGCACGGCGGGGAGCGCCCATCCGAGCACACCCAGCAACGCGAGCAGCACCAGCGGCAGCGCGGAGAACGCGAGGAAATAGAAGCCGAGGCCGAGCAAGGGCAACAGGTATTTGATCATCTGCGGCGCGACCAGAAACCCCGCCGGCGCGGCACCGGTCCACAACGCGATGAGCGTGGTGCGCGTGGCCGGCGCGGGCATGAACGCAAGCAGCGCCTGCGCGGTCGGCGCGAGCAGTGCAAGCGCGCCGGCGCCGAGCGCGAAGCAGCCGAATGCCGCCGCCACGCGCACCTCGCGTGCCTGACCCGACAGGTCGACCAGCGCGAAGGTCGCGAACGCGGCCGCTGCCACCACGCACGCGGCCATCGCCAATGCGCGGGCGCTCACCCGCTGGAGCAGCAGCGGACTGGCGGCAAGCGCCACCACCATGCCCGCGATGATCGACTCCAGCAGCACCGCGACGTGCTCAACGGGGATGCCGAGCAAGCCCGCGAACTGTGCCTCGCTGACCAGGACCGAACTGCTGACGATCGATTTGAGGCCGTTGCCGAAGAGCGCGATGCCCGCCAGCACCCCGACGGCGAAGGCACCGGGCACAACGTGCGCCGAAGGGACCGCGGGCCGGGAGACGCCAGAGCTGTTGGAACTGTTGGGCGCAGGGGTCATGAGGGAGGACCGACATGCCCGCGTGATGGACCAATCTGGCGCGCCCGACAGGATTCGAACCTGTGACCCTTGGCTTCGGAAACCAATACTCTATCCAACTGAGCTACGGGCGCGTGAACCCGGCATTGTAGCCGCCCCCGCCACGACGCGTCCATGACACCCTCCGGCCCACGGCCGCTCCACGCTATAATGGGCGGCTTTTGGAAGCGACAGGGTGCAGGGCGCCCGGCTTCCCACGCACCGACGCCGCGCTCGTGCCCCGACGCGGCGTTGCCACGGCCAACCACGCGATACGACCATGACCGAAGAGCATTCGTCCCCCATCAAGACCCCGAAACAACTGATCGTTGTCGTGCTGCTGGCATTTGCCGTCCCAATCGCGCTGGCCGTGCTGCTTTCACAGCTCGTGACCAGCGGCAAACAAGGGACCCAGGACAGTGAAAACGGGGTGCTGGCGCGCATCGCGCCCGTGGGCTCCGTCGTGCTGGCCGAAGTCTCCGGCCCCAAGGGCATGCTGACCGGCGAGCAGGTCTATGGTCAGGTGTGCAAGACCTGTCACGAGGGCGGCCTGGCGGGCGCGCCCAAGCTCGGCGACAAGGCCGGCTGGGCCAAGGTCGTGGCGCAGGGGGAGAAGCTGACCTACGAACATGCGATCAACGGCATCCGCGCGATGCCGGCGCGCGGCGGCAATGGCGACCTGACGGACGACGAGGTGAAGCGCGCTGCCGCCTTCATGCTGGCCAAGGTCGGCACCAACTGGACTGCGCCCGCGGTGGCCGCGGCACCGGCGGCAGGCGGCGCGACCGAGCGCACGGGCAAGCAGGTGGTCGAGGCCGCTTGCGCGAAGTGCCATGACACCGGTGTTGGTGGCGCGCCGAAGATTGGCGATCGTGCCGCGTGGCTTTCGCGCGTGAAGTCCGGCCTCGACAAGGTCCACCAGTCCGCACTCAGGGGACACGCCGGCATGCCCGCGCGCGGCGGCATGGCCGACCTCTCCGACAATGAAGTCAAGAAAGCCGTCGAGTTCATGCTGAATTCGGGGGTGATCCCTGCCGCAGTGGCGGCTCCGGTTGCCGCCACGGCGCCGGCCGTCGTCGCGGCGGCTCCTGCCGCCGATGGCAGGAAGGTCTACGACGCCGGTTGCGTGGCATGCCACGGCGCCGGCGTGGCCGGGGCGCCGAAGTTCGGCGACAAGGCGGCGTGGGCCCCGCGGATCAAGACGGGGATCGATGCCTTGTACGCTGCGTCCATCAAGGGCAAGGGCGTGATGCCGGCCAAGGGTGGCAACGCTTCGCTGTCCGACGCGGACATCAGGGCCGCCGTCGATTTCATGGTCGCCGCGGCGAAGTAGGCACGCTCCAAAAAAAGGGGTCAGTAAGAAAGGGGTCAGGGTCGGGTGAGCATCGCTTTCAGCGATTTGAGCCGCTCGCTACCCGCCGCCTTTTCCTTATCGGCATCGCCGCCGGTCAGCGGCATGTCGGCATAGCGCAGGTCCTCCTGCGCCAATTCGGCGATGAATCGCGACGGCATGCAGGTGGCCATGTCGCCCACGCGCCGGCGCCGACGGCAATACGACAGGTGCAGCGACTGCTGCGCGCGCGTGATGCCGACGTACATCAGACGGCGCTCCTCGTCGACGTTGTCCGCTTCGATCGTCTCGCGGTGCGGCAGGATGCCCTCTTCCACCCCGATGATGAACACATGCGGAAACTCGAGGCCCTTGGCAGCGTGCAGCGTGGATAATCGGACCACGTCGGGCGCCTCGCCCTCGCGTCCGTCGAGCATCGTGATCAGCGCCACCATCTGCGTCAACTCAAGCAGATTGCGGTCGTCCGCCTCCCCTTTGCGGGCGAGCCAGCCGGTGAAGTCGCGCACGCTCTTGCACTTGGTGTCCGCCTCGCGCTTGTCGAGGGTGTCGACCAGCCAGGCCTCGTAGCGCGTCAGCGCCAGCAATTCATCCAGCAGACGGCCGGCCGGTTCGCGTTCGGCCCGCGAGCGCAGGTTGTTGATCTGCCCGCAGAACTCGAGCAGCGACTCGTGCTGGCGGGCGGGCACGCGGCCGGCCAGTTCCGGCTCGAACACCGCGGCAAAGAGACTCATCGGCCCCGCCGCCGCGATCTCGGAGAGCCGCGCCAGCGTCGCCTGGCCGATACCCCGCCGCGGCGTCGTCACCGCGCGGACAAACGCCGGGTCGTCGTCGTCGTTGGCAATGAGCCGCAGGTAACTGACGACATCGCGGATCTCGACCTTGTCGAACATCGACTGGCCTCCGGAGATGTCGTACGGGATCCCCTGCGCGCGCAAGGCTGTTTCCACTGCGCGCGATTGATGGTTGCCGCGATAAAGGATCGCGAAGTCGGCGAAGCGCAACCGGCGTTCGAACTTCATTGCAGAAATGCGCGCCACCACCATCTCGGCCTCGGCATCGTCGTCAGCGGCCGGCGTGACACGAATCGTCTCGCCGGTGCCAAGATCGCTCCACAGGCGTTTCTCGAAGAGCTTGGGATTGTTGCCGATCAGCGCGTTGGCACAGCGCAGCACGCGCACCGTCGAGCGATAGTTCTGCTCGAGCTTGATCACCTTCAGGTCGGGATAGTCGCGCGGCAGCGCGGCAAGATTGTCGAGCGTGGCGCCGCGCCAGCCATAGATCGCCTGGTCGTCGTCGCCAACGGCGGTGAACGGCGTGGTGGCGCCGACCAGCGCCCGCAGCAGCCGGTATTGCGCCGGATTGGTATCCTGGTACTCGTCGACCAGCAGGTGCTCGCAGCGCGCCTGCCAGCGCAGCGCCGCGGCAGCGTTGGACTCGAGCAGCTGCAACGGACGCACGATGAGGTCGTCGAAGTCGACCGCCTGATAGGCCGCCAGCGCCTCGTCGTAGTTGGCGTAGGCGCGGGCGGCGGCGAGTTCGTCATCGGATTCGGCGCTGGCGAGCGCCTGTGCCGGCGTCACCAGTGCATTCTTCCACGCGCTGATCTTCCACTGCGCGGCACGCGCGCGGCCACGGTCAGCCGTGGCCACCAGTTCCGCCACGACGGACTCGAGATCGGTGGGATCGAAGATCGAGAAACCGGACTTCAGGCCAAGCTCGTGGGCCTCCACGCGCAGGATCCGCAGGCCGAAGGCGTGGAAGGTGGCGATCACCACTTTTTTCGCGAGTTCGGCCTTGCCCTGCGCGGTCAGCAGCGCCTGCGCGCGCTCGCGCATCTCGCGCGCGGCCCTGTTGGTGAACGTGATCGCGACGATCCGCGCGGGGTCGGTACCCTGCTCGATCAGGTGCGCAATCTTGGCAGTGATGACGCGCGTCTTGCCGCTGCCGGCGCCGGCCAGGACCAGAAGCGGTCCGGCGCAATGGCGAACAGCCTCGCGCTGTGGAGTATTCAGGGGAAAGGACACGGGCGTTTCGGATAGAATGCAACGCGCATTCTACTTGGCTTCGCGGGCCTCACGCCTGTCGTCAAGCCGCGAAATTTCCACACCGTCAACGGAACGCATCGAGATGGCGCTCTTCGCAATCGGCGACATCCAGGGATGCCACGCGGAGTTCTGCGAGCTGCTGTCGCTGATCGGTTTTTCGGCGGACAAAGACCGCCTGTGGCTCGTCGGCGATCTCGTCAACCGCGGGCCCGGTTCGCTCGACGTGCTGCGCGAAGTGATGGCGTTGGGCGACGTCGCCACCACGGTCCTTGGCAACCACGATTTCCATCTGCTGACCGTAGCCGCCGGGCATCGCCGCCAGCATCGTGGCGACACGCTCGATGGCATCCTTGAGGCACCCGACCGCGACGCGCTGGTGCACTGGGTGCAGACGCGACCGCTGGTGGTCGTCGAAGGCGAGCGCCTGCTGGTGCACGCCGGCTTGCTGCCGTCCTGGACCCCGGCAACGGCGTTGATGCTGTCGCGCGAAGTGCAGGCGATGCTGGCAGGCCCGGATGCACACGCCTTCCTTGGCGCGCTCTATGGCGACGAGCCCGCGCAGTGGAACGATGCGCTGGCCGGCTTCGACCGCCTGCGCGTCGTCGTCAATGCCTGCACGCGCCTGCGCTATTGCACCGCCGACGACAGGATGGAATTCGGCGAAAAGCGCGGGCCCGCCCATACGCCCGCCGGGTACCTGCCATGGTTCGGACAGCCGACGCGGCGCACGGCGCACGTCGACGTCGTCTGCGGGCACTGGTCGACACTCGAACTGATGCTTGCGCAGAACGTGCAGATGCTCGATTCGGGTTGCCTGTGGGGCGGCGCGCTTACGGCGCTGCGGCTCCCGGACCATCGCGTGTTCCAGGTGCCGTCGCGCTCAAAGGTGACTCCAAAACCATTCGGATAGAAATTTCCGCGGCCCGCGCGAGGTCGCGGCGATGCGAGGCATGGGCGGACAGCGGCGGCCGCGCAGACAGCGTCACCACCAGCCGGCGCGCGGCACAGACTGTCCAGAACGACGATGCAAAGGAGGTGTCGCCGACGTAGACCGGGGCAAGCGACAGCTCACCATCGTGCGTGTGATAGCGAATGGCCACGGGCTGCACATGCCCCTTGGCCTCGACGATCGGCTGCAGCAGCGAGCTCCTGAACGGCAGCATGTCGCGGCCGTCCGTGGTCGTGCCTTCCGGAAATATCGCGACCACGTCGCCGCCCGCCAGCACGCTCGCCATCTGCTGATTGACCCGGTGCGTGTCGCGGCGCCGCTCGCGCTCGATGAATACCGTGCCGGCACCGCGGATCATCTGCGAGATCACCGGCCACTGCATGAGTTCGGACTTGGCGACGAAGCGAACCGGATGGGTCGCATTGAGCACGAAGATGTCGAGCCACGAGATATGGTTGGCCACGACCAGCACGTTGCCGGCCTGCGTAACCAGCACGCCCTCGACCCGCGACTCCACCGCGAGAATGCGCAGCAAGCGCGCGCTCCAGCGCTTGATCAGCGAGCGGCGCGTGGTGGAGCTGGTCAGCGGAAAGACCAGCACCGTGGTGGCCACGCCTTCCAGCACGTGGACGCAGGTGCGCGTCCAGCGATAGCATTGGACGAAGCGAGAGTTGACCCTTGGCGCTTCGGTCATCGCACCGGAACGGGCAGCCGTCGTCCGGCGACGCCAATGTGACGCAAGTCCAGCCTCGTCACCATAGCCGCGATCCGAACGTCGTGTGATACAGCGCATCCACCGCGGCGTGATCGACCACGTGATTCTGTCCGCCGCGCGACGCGATCTTGAGCGCGCCCAGCACCGACGCCAGGCCCCCCGTGCGCTCCCAGTCCCAGCCCTGCGCAATGCCGTGCAACAGTCCCGCGCGATAGGCGTCACCGCAACCAGTGGGGTCGACCACCGCCGTCGGCCGCGCCGCAGGAACAGTGTGGGTCTTGCCGCCCGTATGGATCACGGAACCGTCGGCGCCGAGCGTGACCACCAGTGCTTCGACCCGACCTGCGATCTCGGCCAGCGGCAACCCGGTGCGCTCGGACAGCATGCGGCCCTCGTAGTCGTTGACCGCGACGAAGCGCGCCTGCTCGATCATCGCCAGCAACTCCGGGCCGCTGAACAGCGGCATGCCCTGGCCCGGATCGAAGATGAACGGGATGCCGGCGTGCGCGAATTGCGCTGCGTGGGCCTGCATGCCTTCCTTCCCATCAGGCGCGATGATCCCGAGACCGATGTCGCGCACGTCGTCCACCTTGCTGTGGTGCGAAAAATTCATCGCGCCGGGATGGAAAGCAGTGATCTGGTTGTCGGCAAGGTCGGTGATGATGAACGCCTGCGCCGTGTAGGCCCCCGGCACATGGCGCAGGGCGTCGATGCCGATGCCAAGGTCATCGAGCCGCGCCCGGTAGTCGGTACCGTCATCGCCGATCGTCGCCATCACCACGGGCGCGCCGCCGATGCCGCGCAGGTTGTAGGCGATGTTACCGGCACAACCTCCCCACTCCCGGCGCATCTCCCCGATCTGGAAGGACACCGACAGCACATGCAGCTGCTCGGGCAGGATGTGGCGGGCAAAATGGTCGGGGAACACCATGATGGTGTCGTAGGCGAGCGAACCGCAGATCAGAGTGCGCATGGGGCGTTGGTGGTTCCACGAGTTGAAGACAGGAGGCGACGGCGCGAGACATCGCGACGCGGCCGGAATGGCGCAATTCTACGTGGTTGGTCGCGGGGAGGCAGCGCCGCGGCGTGCGGTACCGCTTGCTCGTCGCGTGGCCCGGTGCGATTGAGTTGTGCCAGCGCCGCGGCGTGGGGACCGCATGCTTGTCGCGCGGCCCGGTGCGGTTGAGTCGTGCTGGCGCCGCGGCGTGCGGTACCGCTTGATCGTCGCGGCCTGGCGCTGTTGAGTCATGCCGGCGACGTGGCGTGGGGGAC
>JANNKR010000385.1:0-3056 GCA_031396395.1 Betaproteobacteria bacterium | reverse complement strand
GCGCGAGGTTGCCGTGCAGCACCGCCAGCGTGCCATGCGTGGCGGGATCGCCGCTCACCGGACGGTCGAGCGGGCGGATGACCTCGTCGTTCCATACCTTGGCGCCGGCGATGTTCTCGCCGAGCGTCCTGCCGTTGACCGTGCGCGCGTTGAGGCGCAGTTGCGCCGACAGCCGCGACAGGAGGCCGAGCAATCCACCCGCGAACCAGAAGTCCTCCATCAGGCCATCACCCGACGGGAACAGGTTGGCCAGCACGGGAATCGTGCGGCCGACGGCGTCCATCTCATCGAGCGTCAACGCGATGCCGGCGCGGCGCGCGATCGCGATCAGGTGGACGGCGGCATTGGTGGAGCCGCCCAGGGCCATGTAGGCCACCAGCGCGTTGTGGACGGAGTCGCGGGTCAGCAGGTCGGACGGCTTGCGGTCGGACCACACCATCTCGACGGCCTGCACGCCGCAATCTGCGGCCATCCGCGGATGGCCCGAGTCGACGGCCGGGATCGACGACGCGCCGGGCAGCGTGAAGCCGAGCGCATCCGCGATCGACGTCATCGTCGAGGCGGTGCCCATCGTGTTGCAGGTGCCGTGGCTGCGTGTCATCCGGCCTTCGAGCTCGACCCAGTCCTCCGGCGTGATCTCGCCCAGCCGCAGCTTGTCCCAGTACACCTTGGTATGCGTACCGGCGCCGGTCTTGGCGCCATGCCACTGGCCATTGGACATCGGTCCCGCGGGGCAAAAGATGGCTGGCAAGTCCATGCTGATCGCGCCCATCAGCAGGCCGGGCGTGGACTTGTCGCAGCCACCCAAAAGCACGGCGCCGTCCACCGGATGCGAGCGCAGCAGTTCCTCGGTTTCCATCGCGAGGAAGTTGCGGTAGAGCATCGTGGTGGGCTTCACCATCACTTCACCGACCGACAGCGCCGGCAATTCCACCGGATAGCCACCCGCCTGCCAGACGCCGCGCTTCACGGCCTCGGCGCGCTCGCGCAAGTGGGCGTGACACGGCGACAGGTCGCTCCAGGTGTTGATGATGGCGATCACCGGCTTGCCCATGAAGTCGGCGCGGCGCATGCCCATCTGTTGCGTGCGTTGGCGATGCGCGAACGCGCGGATGTTGTCCGCGGCAAACCAGCGCTGGGAGCGGAGTTGGGACAGCGGGCGGGGCACGGTGCAGCGCCCTCAGATCTTGACGAACAGCGTGACCAGCGGCGTGGGGCCGACCTGCCGGCTGCGATGACCGTGCACCTTCGCGTCGAAGGTGGCGCCGTCGGGCAACGTGTCGGCGGACAGGAAATGCTGGCCGGGGCCGAAGGTACGGGCGGTGCCGTCCTGCAGACCGATTTCCATGGCGCCTGACAGCACGAACAGCCACTGCGGCTTTGGCGAGCAATGAAACGGGTTGGCAAAGCCGACCGGGCTTTCGCGGAACTGGAGGCCGGTGGCTGGGGCGATGGCGGAAAGGCGCGCGGCGTCGGAGCCATCCGGCAATGGCATCGCGGTCTCGCGGAAGCGTGCACGGCCATCCGTGCCGGTGAAGAGTTCGCATTGGGTGAACGTGGGCATCGGCAACTCCGGGATGAGGCAGGCAGCGTGCGAGCGTATCGCATTCCCGCCGGGCTGGTCAGGTTGGCCCGGCCCCCATTGCCCTTGCGACCCTGTCCAGCGCAATGCGGCCCGCGCATGGGCGCGGTCGCGGCGTGCGCCAGGGCATCCGCTGCAATGGCCAGCGGGTCGGCGCCAACCCGGCTTTTCGAGGTTCGAGGCGGTTGTTGGCATGCCAAAAACATTGGTGCTGGTCGGCGATTCCCCGGGGGTTTAGGCGGTCGAAGGCGAGGTACTGGACACGAATGGATTGCTGGACGATAATTCATCTATGTGATATAGATGATATAGAAGACTTGAGTAAAAAGCCATCGCCGCCCGCTCTACCGGGCGCGCAACGGCATGCCGTCCACGTTGTACCGCCGGAGGAGCCACGCCCGTGAGCACTGCGCACGCCACGTATCCCGACCTCGCCGGACGAACCGTGTTCGTCTCCGGCGGCGGCTCGGGTATCGGCGCGGCGTTTGTCGCACGGTTCGTCGGGCAGGGGTGCCGCGTGGCGTTCGTCGACATCGCGGACGCACCCTCGCAGGCGCTGGTGGCACAACTCGGCGCGCAACATGTGCGCTACGCGCATTGCGACGTGCGCGACATTGCGGCGCTGCAGGCGGCCATTGCCGACGTGCAGCAGGCGTGGGGACCGATCCGCGTGCTCATCAACAACGCGGCGCGCGACGACCGGCACAAGCTCGAGGATGTCACGCCCACTTACTGGGACGAAAACCAGGCGATCAACCTGCGCCACCATGTCTTCGCGGCCCAGGCCGTGGCGCCCGGCATGGCGGCGGCCGGCGGCGGGGCCATCATCAACCTGGGCTCGATTTCGTGGATGCGCGGACGCCCGGCGATGATCGGCTACACCACGGCCAAGGCGGCAATAGGCGGCATGACGCGCGTGCTGGCGCGCGAGCTGGGCGATCGCAACATCCGCGTCAACGCCATCGTTCCCGGCGCGGTGGTCACCGAACGGCAGATTGCACTGTGGCACTCGCCGGCCGTGGAACAGGAATTTCTCGATCAACAGTGCCTCAAGTTCCGGCTGTCGGTGGACGACATCGCGCGCACGGCGCTGTTTCTGGCGTCGGACGAGGCGCGCGCAATTACCGGCCAGAGCCTGATCGTTGACGCCGGTCTGGCGCAAACGAGCGTCGGCACATGAACAACACCGCACCATTGCCATCGATGGCTATACCGGGGGCAACCGCCGCATTACACTGACCACGGGTCGCGTCGAAGGACCCGACGAGCGAAAAGGAGGAGCCGCCGCAAGACGCCGCACAGGCGCACGGCGGGAACGCTATGTCCGAAGTATTGCTGAAGAATGTGGCCAAGGCCTATGGTGCCGTCAAGGTGATCCATGGCATCGATCTCACGATCAAGTCGGGGGAGTTCGTCGTATTCGTGGGGCCCTCCGGGTGCGGCAAGTCGACGCTGCTGCGGATGATCGCCGGGC
>JANNKR010000380.1:0-2845 GCA_031396395.1 Betaproteobacteria bacterium | reverse complement strand
AACTGGCCCTGGCTGGCAGACGCGTATTGCCGAACGCTTGAGCAAGGTTCGCTGAACCGTATGCGGCCTAACCCGGCGGTCAACTCGGACGCGCCGTTAAGGGCTTCGTTCTTGTCACCACCGACCGGCGCGCCGGTTACCGCGTTTCGTTAGGCGTCAATACGCTGTGACGTACGCCGGTGCCCTGCTCGAGCCGGCGGCCCTATACGAGGCAGACGAATCTGCCCAATCGGCGACCGCAATGAGTAACGTGATCCCAGCTAAAACGCGCGCCGATACATCATTGGATCACCTCATCCGCCCGAAGCAGCAGCGATTGTGGAATCGTCAGACTGATCGCCTTCGCAGTCTTCATGTTGATACCAAGCTCGAACCTGGTTGGGCGTTCAACCGGCACATCTGTAGGCTTTGCGCCCTTGAGGATGCGATCCACGTAACTGGGGATGCGTCGTTCGACATCCCGATAATCCGCACCGTAGGATATGAGCAGTCCGCGTTCCATCAGCGCCTTTGCCTGAGTGATCGACGGAATCCGCAAGCGGATCGCCAACTCCGCGATTCGCTCTGCGTAGCTGCTGGAGATCGGGGTAGGGCTCACGATCAGCGCGCCGGGACGGACGCGCGCTATCGCCGCAAGGGCAGCTTCCACGTCGGCCGGGCTCCCCATGGCTACCGGCAAAATCCTCAGTTTCAGGCCAGGGGCCACCGCTTCAATGTCCCTGAGGCCGAATACAGATCCAGGATTGACCGGGCTCCAGATGACGCCGACGTCGGAGAGTGCCGGGACGATATCAAGCAATAGCTGAAGCAGCTTCGCCACGTGGTCGGACTGCGCTACCGTCACTCCCGTAATGTTGCCACCCGGCCGCGCGAAACTCTCCACGAGTCCCTCCTCGACCGGATAGCTTGGGCCGATGAATACGATGGGAATCGACCGGGTCGCTCCTTTCATTGCCTTGGTCGCCTCGGAGCCGCCGACGACGATGACGTCGAGATTGAGCCGCACCATTTCCGCGGCTGCATCGCGCAACAGTTCGGGTTTCCCTTCCCACCATCGCCATTCGATGACCGCGGTGCGACCCTCAACATAGCCCAGTTCCCGCAATCCCTGGCTCAGGACGTCCGTGCCAGCGCCCGTTTTCCACGGTAAGAGGACGCCGATTCGCGGCAAGCGCACCGCTTGCTGTGCCTCGGCGGCGAATACCGCCATTGCGACCCCTGCGCCGGTCGCGCGAATGAACCTACGTCGATCGATCATGTTCTCGATGGAAGGTCTTGGTGCAGCCGGGGCATCGGCAAACGTCAACCATGTTGGCATACTACGCCCCGCAAGGGATTCGCCCACCCGTCGGGCGACCGCTTTGACTGAACTCGGCTCTTGGACATGCGCCGTAGAATGACGCCCAACCCGGCGCTCAACCGGACGGGCCGGCACGGGGCTCGTTGTTCGCGACCGTCGGCGCGGCCCGCCGGTTAGCTAGTACGTTGGGCGTCAAGTCGATGCAACGTGCAGTTCATGGAACTCGAATGAACAGGCGTAACACGGTTTTCGCGCTCCTTGCACTCGGTGCGACCCCGCTGGTCTCCCGCGCTCAACCGCAAGGCAAGGTTTGGCGCATCGGCTTCTTGACACAGCGTCGTCGGCCAGACTCGATTGACTCCGACTTCATCGGTGCATTCCCGCGGGGAATGCGCGAGCTCGGCTACGTCGAAGGCAAGAATCTGGTGATCGAGTGGCGCTTTGACGACAGGAGCGAGCGCCTTCCGAACTTGGCGGCAGAATTGGTCGGGCTAAAAGTGGACGTGATTGTTTCCGGATCGTCGCAAGCCATCAGTGCGCTGCAAGGAGCCACCACCACGATTCCTATCGTCATGGCAACCTCCGGTGACCCGATCGGTAGCGGCTTTGTCAAAAGCCTGGCGCGGCCGGGAGGGAACATCACCGGGTTCTCGAACCTAAGCAGTGACATCGGCATCAAGCAACTGGAGTTGCTACTCGGCATGGTGCCCAAGCTCTCGCGTGTAGCCGTTCTGGTGAATCCGGTCAATCCGGCTCTCGGTACATTTCTAAAGAACGTTCAGTCCGCAGCGCAGGGAGGCAGCGTGAAGGTCCTGCCAGTGGAAGCACGTACTGCGCAGGAGATCGAGAATGCGTTTCCCGTGATAACCCTGGCAAAGGCCGAGGCGGTTATCGTGGCGACTGACGCGTTGTTCATCCAGCACTACCGCAGGATCGCAGAACTGGCGGCGAAGTATCGGTTGCCCTCAACCTCGACAATTCGGGAATATGCAGAGGCCGGCGGTCTGATGAGTTACGGGCCGAACCTCGCCGAGCAGTTCAGGCGCGCGGCCACCTATGTAGACAAGATCTTCAAGGGTGCCAAACCGGGCGACCTGCCGGTAGAACAAATCACGACGTTTGAATTGTTCATTAACGGCAGGACCGCCAAAGCGCTTGGCCTCAGCATCCCGCAATCATTGCTGCTGCGCGCGGACAGGGTGTTCGAGTGACCGCTTGCCCATGCCAGCTGACTACCGAATTTGACCTGAACTATGCCGTGGAGATTGACGCCCAACCCTGCGCTCAACCGGACGGGCCGGCACGCGACTCGTTGTTGGCGGGCATCAGCGCGGCCCGCCGGTTAGCTTGATACGTTAGGCGTCTAAGGACACGCTGCGCACATGGCCATGAGCGGTGAAACCGGGTGATAGGCGCGAATTACTTGACCAATCCGCAAATGCGTTGGGCCGCCCCCTTCTACGCAATGCTCACGGCATTGGCGCTGATTGCCTTCTGGCCAGGATATCTGGCGATCCCCAGGATTCAACTCAGCGGGTGGGTGCA
>JANNKR010000341.1:0-24623 GCA_031396395.1 Betaproteobacteria bacterium | reverse complement strand
ATGCCGCGCTGGCCACGCTCGACATCGCGCGTGAGGCCGCCCGTCTGTCGGTGCAGATGAAAGCGCAGCGACAGCGCGTGCAGGTGGCGGAACACCCGCAGCGCGATCTTGCGCACCGCGCGCTGCGTGACGCGTGCGAAGAAGAACTCGCGCAGTTCAGTGAAGAGCGTGGTGGAAAGGCGCAGCGCGCCATAGGCTATCAGCAGCGCAATGGGCACCGCCAATGCCGCGGTGCGCGGGTCGAGGCTGTCGACGATTTCCTTCAGCAGCACCGGCACGCCGACGTTGGCCACCTTGGCCAGCACCAGGCATGCAATGGCGGCCAGCACCCGGCCCTTGTACTCCCACAGGTAGGGCAGCAAGGTGCGTATCGTGGCCCAGTCACCGCCCCGGGTGCGCGGAACGTTCATTTCGGCCGGGGCCGGCAGCGAGGAGGAGGCATGGTGCCTGGCCATCGGTCAGCTCGATCGCGGTTTACGCTGCACGAACCACTCGTCGCCGCCATAGCCCAGGAGGCCCATGCCCACGCGCACCAGGCCGTAGGCGATCCACGTGACCGATTTGGCGAGCAGCGACCGTCCAGCCCAGCGATCCGGGTGCACGCGCTGCGATCCGCCGTCGATCATCTGCAGGAGCTCGATGCGCAGCTGGTCCGCAAACTGCGCATTGCGCACGAAGACGTTGGCTTCGCGCGCCATCAGCAGCGAATAGGGATCGATGTTGGATGAACCGACGGTGGCCCAGTGGTCATCGACGACCGCCACCTTGGCGTGCAGGAACGACCGGTGGTACTCCTCGATTCTTACGCCCGCGGCCAGCAATTGCCCGTAGAGGGCGCGCGAGGCGTAGTGCAGCAGCCGGTATTCGACCCGCGCCTGCAGCAGCAGCGTGACCGCAACGCCCCGTTGCGCGGCTGCGGCCAGCGCGCGGCGAAAGCGGATACCGGGAAAGAAGTAGGCACTGGCGATCAGGATCTCGGTCTTGGCGGTGCGGATGGAGGCGAGGTAGGCGCGCTCGATGTCCCGGCGGTAGCGAAAGTTGTCGCGGATCACGAACTTGGCGGTCTGCGTCCCCGCCCGCTCCGTCAATATGGGGTCGGGGAACAGCGGCACATCACTGCGATCGAGTTGCACCAACTCGACCAAAGCCCATAGTCGCTGCATCGCTTGCACGATGGGCGCCAGCATCGGGCCGCGCACGCGCACCGCGAAGTCGACGCGCGGCGGCTTGTGCCCGGGCGTGTTCATGTCGTCGATCAGGTTGATGCCGCCGACGAAGGCCACCTCGCCGTCCACGTGGACCAGCTTGCGGTGCATGCGCCGCAGCCGGTGCGAACGGAATTGCCACGGCGCAACCTCCGGCCGGTACTTCATCAGCCGCACCCCGCCATCGCGCAGCCGCTGCTCGAGCGCCTTGGTGAGATAGTGCTTGGCGCCCCAGCCGTCGACCAGCACGCGCACCTCGACGCCGCGCTGGGCTGCGGCGACCAACGCCGCAGCCACGGCACGGCCGGCACTGTCATCGGCAAAGATATAGGTCTCGAGCCAAACCTCCCGGGCCGCGCCATCGATGGCCGCGCGCAATGCCGGAAAGTATTCGCCTCCGCTGCGCAGCAGGTCGATCGCGTTGCCGGGCTGAAAGCGGTTCATCGTGGTCGGTGCGCTATCGCCGCTTGCGCGGCACCTCGAACGTGGCCGCAAGCGCTGCGTGGTCGGACATGCGGCCTGCCGGCAGCGTGTAGTGCACGCGCGCATCCACCGCCGTGAGGCCCCGTGCGTAGATGCGATCGAGGCGGAATACCGGCATCACGGACGGAAACGTCCGCGCGGGGCGGCCTTTCACCGCCTCGAAGACCTCGTACACCCCCAGTTCCTCCGTCAGCGTACGGTCCGCCTTGCGCCGCCAATCGTTGAAGTCCCCGGCGATGATCATCGGCGCATCCCGCGGCACTGTTTCCGCGATACGGTCGACCAGCGCCCTGATCTGCCAGGTGCGGCCGCGCTCGAACAGCCCCAGATGGACATTGAGACAATGAAGCACTGGCGCGTTCTCGGCCAGCTTGATCTCGCAGTGCAGGAGGCCGCGGCTTTCGAATGCATGCGCCGAGATATCCGCATTTTCCTGCGCCACGATCGGATAGCGCGACAGCACGGCGTTGCCGTGGTGTCCCTGCCGGTACACGGCATTGCGGCCATAGGCGACCTCGCGCCACATCGTGTCGGCGATGAATTCGTGCTGTGGCTTCACCGGCCAGTCGTGGTAGCGCCCGGCGTTGCGATGATGGACCCCCTGCACTTCCTGCAGGAACAGGAGGTCGGCGGACAGCCCGTGCAGCTTCTCCTTCAGCTCATGGATGACCATGCGGCGCGTGAGGTGGGAGAAGCCCTTGTGGATGTTGTAGGTGGCGACGCTGAATTTCATCGAGGCGGGCAATGCGGGACCGACGGAGGCAGAACCTCGCATGGTAACGGCAAACGCCAAGCCTGCCCCGTTGGAGGCCCTCGACGGCAACGCTTGCGCCATCGTGGCCCGTCCGTAGGCGAGGCTTCAGCCTCGCTTGAATGTTGCCGCATCG
This sequence comes from Betaproteobacteria bacterium, assembly GCA_031396395.1. Lineage (GTDB taxonomy): Bacteria > Pseudomonadota > Gammaproteobacteria > Burkholderiales > Casimicrobiaceae > VBCG01. The sequence continues at coordinate 22,048 of JANNKR010000341.1, read as the reverse complement.
ACCCTGCGAGGCTGAAGCCTCGCCTACAGGCGAACGCCCATGGTCAGTCGTTCTCCGCCAACAGCAGCTTCTTCGCGATGGCCAGTTCCGTCCGCTGCGCCGCGGTGACGCGCGGATAGTGCAGGCCAAGCGAGGCGAGGCCCTCGACGATGGCGGCGGCCACGATGATGCGCGTATACCACTTGTTGTCTGCGGGCACGACGTGCCAGGGCGCGCAAGGTGCCGACGTTTCCTGGATCATCGTCTGGTAGGCCTTCATGTAGTCGTTCCAGTGGCCGCGCTCCTTGACGTCCCCCGCCGCGAATTTCCAGTTCTTCTCCGGCTCTTCGATGCGCTCCAGAAACCGCTTCTTCTGCTCCTCGCGCGACACATTCAGGAAGAACTTGAGGATCAGTGTGCCGTTGCCCGCCATGTGCCGCTCCAGCGCACGAATATCGCGGTAGCGGTCCTCCCAGATGTTCTTGTTCACCAGCTGCGGCGGCAGCTTCTGCGCCGCAAGAAACTCGGGGTGCACCTTGACCACCAGCACCTCCTCGTAATAGCTGCGGTTGAACACGCCGATGCGCCCACGCTCCGGCATGACCCGCACGCAACGCCAGAGCCAATCGTGATCGAGATCCTCCACGGAAGGCGCCTTGAAGGAATACACCTGGCATCCCTGCGGATTGATGCCCGACATCACGTGCTTGATCACGCCATCCTTGCCGGCAGCATCCATCGCCTGGAAGACCAGCAACACCGACCAGCGGTCCTGCGCGTAGAGCATGTCCTGCAATCGCGCGAGCGCCTCCTTGCCAACCTCCAGCGCCTCCTGCGCCAGCGGCTTGTCCTCGTCCTTGAGCTTGCCGGTATCCTCGGGCCGAAAGTCCTTCAGGCGGAATTTGCGCCCGTCCGTGATCCGGTAGGGCTGCACCAGGCGATGCGACAGTTTGCGGATATGGTCGAGGTCCATGGCACGATACCGGTGAGGCGCCTGGAACGGCGCCGATGGCTGGAAGCATAGCCAGAATGGTCCGCCGGTGCACGCCGGACCACCGTGGGCTGCGCAAACCCGCCCTATTCATGGAGATCCCCAATGGCCTGGCTATACCTGATCCTGGCGGCGGTGTTCGAAATCAGCTGGCCGGTGGGCTTGAAACTGGCCCAATCGGAGACCCATCGCATCGGCGGCATCGCGCTGGCACTTGCTGGCATGACGCTCTCCGGTCTGTTGCTCTACCTGGCGCAGCGCGACATCCCCATCGGCACCGCCTACGCGATCTGGACCGGGATCGGCGCCGCGGGCACGTTCATGGTCGGCATCTGGTTCTTCGGCGATGCCGCAAGCCTGGCCCGCTACTTTGGCGTGCTGCTGATCATCGGGGGCGTGGTGGTGCTGAAGGTTGCGTAACGACGCTGGATCTCTCCGGTTGGTCCGGACAGCAGCTGCCTGGAACAACGTGCCGTCATGGGTTTTCTTGACCCGCGACAAAGTCGGTGCTTGCGGTGATGGCGCCAGGGCAAGGGACGCGCCAGAATGACCGAGCGTCGAGCGGCGTATTGCCGCCCGGGTGCCGTCCCTGTCTGATCACAACCCGCGGAGGGTTTCGCCATGCTCGTCCACGACCACATGACCCCGCGGCCCATCACGCTGCGGACCGATGCCGACTTCAAGTCGGCACTGCAGGTGATGGAGCAACATGCCATTCACCACCTGCCGGTACTGGACGCGGACGACAGGCTCGTCGGCATCGTCGCTGAGCGCGACCTGATGTTTGCCGCGCTGCGCTACCTTGGTTCGGCCGTGGATGTCGAACGCGTGATGCACCGCAAGGTGGTGACCGCAACGCCGAACATGACCGTTGCCGCGGCGGCATCGCTGATGGTGGCCAACGCCATCGGCGGCCTGCCCGTGGTCGACGACGCTGGCGCCGTCGTGGGCGTCATCACCGAAACGGACATCTTCAAGGCGTTCGTGCAGATGCACGACGCGGTACCGGCAGCACCGGCTCGCGCTTGATTCCGGAGCTGGGGCTCTTCGCCCTCATCCTGGCGCTGCTGCTGGCGTCGATGCTGGCCACGTTGCCGCTGGTCGGCGCTCATCGTGGCGTGCCGGCCTGGATGGCTGTCGCGCGGCCCCTTGCGCACGGCCAGTGCCTGTTCGTCGTCATCGCCTTCGGGTGTCTCGCGTGGTCCTTCGTCACCGATGATTTTTCGGTGGTCAACGTCGCCGCCAATTCCAACACCCGGCTCCCGCTCGAGTACAAATTCGCCGCCACCTGGGGTTCGCACGAAGGCTCGATGCTGCTGTGGCTGCTGCTGCTCTCGGCATGGACGCTGGCCGTGGCGCGCCGTAGTCGGCATCTTCCCGCCGCGTTGCTGGCCCGCGTGCTGGGCATCATGGGTTTCGTGTCGGTCGGCTTCCTGCTGTTCCTGCTGCTGACGTCGAACCCGTTCGAGCGGCTCTTTCCACCGGCAGTGGAAGGCCGCGACCTCAACCCGCTGCTGCAGGACCCGGGCATGGTGTTCCATCCGCCGTTGCTGTATCTGGGCTACGTCGGTTTTTCGGTCGCGTTCGCGTTCGCATTGGCAGCGCTCATCGATGGCCGCATCGATGCAGCGTGGGCACGCTGGGCGCGACCCTGGACCAATCTCGCTTGGTGCTTTCTCACCTGCGGCATCGTGCTGGGCAGCTGGTGGGCGTACTACGAGCTGGGTTGGGGCGGCTGGTGGTTCTGGGACCCGGTGGAAAGCGCGTCGTTCATGCCCTGGCTCGTCGGCACGGCGCTCCTGCACTCGCTTGCCGTGACGGAGAAGCGCGGCGCCCTCAAGGCATGGACCGCGCTGCTGGCGATCTGCACGTTTTCGTTGTCGCTGCTGGGCACGTTCCTTGTCCGCTCCGGCGTGCTGTCGTCCGTGCATGCGTTTGCCATCGACCCGCGTCGAGGTCTCTTCATCCTGGGATTCCTTGCGGTCGTGATGAGCGGATCGCTGGCGCTGTTCGCGTGGCGGGCGCACAAGGTGGGCGAAGGCGCGCGCTTCGACGCGGTCTCCCGCGAGTCGATGCTCCTCGCCAACAACGTGCTGCTGCTTGTCGCGGCGGGGTCGGTCCTGCTGGGCACGCTCTACCCGCTCATCCTCGACGCGCTCGATATGGGACGCCTGTCGGTGGGTGCGCCCTACTTCGACGCGGTGATGGTGCCGCTGTTGATGCCGCTGGCGATCCTGATGGGCATCGGTCCGGTCGCGAGCTGGCAGCACGCGGCGCTGCCTGCGTTGTGGCGACGGCTGCGCTGGGCGGCGGCCGCAGCCATCGTCTCGGGGCTGGCGGCTTCGCTCCTGGCGGGACAGGTCAGGCCGCTGTCGTTTCTCGGTTTCATGCTGGCGGCGTGGATTGTCGGGACCACGGTCGTCCAGCTAGTCGAGCGCGCGGGTTCCGGCGGCGTGCGCGCACGCATCATGCGCCAGCCGCGCGGCTGGTGGGGCATGGTCACTGCGCACCTCGGGGTTGCCGCATTCATCGTCGGCGTGACGATGGTCAGGGGCTACGAAGTCGAGCGCGACGTCAGGCTGCTTGCGGGAGAGTCGACCACGATTGCCGGCTATGTGTTTCGCTTCGACGGGGTGACTGAAGTGACGGGACCCAACTACCGGGCCACGCGGGGCGCCTTCGACGTGCGGCGTGGTACCGACGCCGTGACGACGATGCATCCGGAGAAGCGCCGCTACGACGCCAGCGGCATCGTGACGACCGAAGCGGCCATCGACACCAACCTGCGCGGCGATCGCTACGTCTCGCTCGGCGAACCGCTTGCGGACGGCGCTTGGAGCGTGCGCATCTACTACAAGCCCCTGGTCGTGTGGATCTGGCTGGGCGGCCTGCTGATGGCGCTGGGCGGCGTGGTGGCGGCGACGGATCGCCGCTACCGGACCGCGGCACGGCAAGACACCCCAGACGAACCGCTGACGCCGACTCGCGTGGACTGACCGGCTCGTTGCAAGTTCACTGAATTTTTTGATCTAGGTCAAGGCTCCCGCCGTATCGTGCACGTTTACGGTGCGGTGCGTTGCTAGACTCTTGTGATTGGCAAGCCGGCATTACAACCTGGGGGAGTTACATGCATCGCAGCCTTGTACCAATGCTGTCGCGCGCGGCCATCGTATCCGTGGCGGTCGCATTGCTGGGTGCCAACCCGGCGCTGGCGCAGGGCAAGCCCGCCACTCCCGTAGCATCCGCCGCGAAGACGAAGGGCTCCGCGTTCGATGCGTCGGCGTGCCTCGCGTGCCACACGCCCGTCAAGGCCCTGCACGACATGGGCAAACACAGCAAGGTGGGATGCGATTCGTGCCACGACGGCACCGCGGCGCACCTTGCCGATGCGAGCAAGCGGCCTGCGACCAAGACCGACCTCGCCACCTGCGGCGGCTGCCACCAGAACCAGTACAAGTCCTACGCGCAGATGGACTGGAAGCGCACTGCGCGCTTCGAAAAAAAGCAGCTGACCGGTCCCGCGCCCAACCCGGCCTATGACCTCCTGATGACGCCGCACGGCTTCACCAAGGAGCACAACCTGCCGCGCGGACACACGTTCGCGCTGCTCGACCAGTTTGTCATCGACCGTGCCTTCGGTGGGCGCTTCGGCACCAAGGAGTCGTGGCGTTATCTTGCCGGCTCGGGTGACTTCAAGGTCTGGGACATCGCCATCGACCTCTACCCCGACAACACCGACCAGAAGGTCTTCAAGCCGGGCACGGCGGCCGCGGCCAACCCGGTGTGCCTGTCCTGCAAGACGCAGGATCACATTCTCGACTGGGCGTTCATGGGCGACCCGGTGCCCACCGCCAAGTGGAGCCGCACGTCGAAGGTGGTGGAGCTTGCGAAATCGGTGAACCATTCGCTGAACTGTATCTTCTGCCACGACCCGCACGCCGCCAAGCCGCGCATCGTCCGGGATGCGATGATCGACGTGGTGACGCGCACCGACACGCCGACACTGTATTCGCAGGATCCGCGCAAGACCAAGGTGGATGTGCGGGAAATGGGCGTGCGCGGCTTCACCCGCAAGATCGGCCTGCTGGAGCGCTACGACGGCAAGCTGCAGTGCGCCCAGTGCCACGTCGAGTACAACTGCAACCCGGGGTTCAATCCCAACACCGGCGAGCCGATCACGATGGCGGACCGGCGGACCAACTATTTCCCGTTCGTCGACGTCAACAACATCCTGAAGGCCTACGACGGCATCCAGTTCCGCGACTTCCGCAACCAGTTCACCGGCGCGGCGCTGTGGAAGGCCCAGCACCCGGATGTGGAGACCTACTACAACTCGACGCACGAGAAACTGGGCATCGACTGCGCAGCGTGCCACATGCCGCGCGTCAAGGACGAGAAGGGCAAGTACTACACGTCGCACTGGCAGACCAACCCCAAGAACTACATCAAGGAAACGTGCCTGCAGTGCCATTCGAAGTGGGACGAGAAGCAGGCGCTGTACGTGATCGAGTCGATGGCGTCGCACTACCAGGGCAAGGTGCGCAACGCCGAGTTCTGGCTGGCACAGCTCATCTACAAATTCGGCCCGGCACAGTTGGTCGGCGTGCCCGAGGACGCGCTGAAGGCGGCGCGCGCCAAGCACGGCGAAGCGCACGCCAACTGGGAATGGTGGACCGCGGCCAATGGCGCGTCGTTCCACAACCTCGATCAAGCCAAGTCATCGCTCGCGAATTCGGTGACCGCTTCGCAGGCGGGTCTCAAGATCCTCGAAGACGCGATCAAGGCGAAGCAGGCAACGGTACCCGTGGCGGCCAACACGGTCGTGGCCCCGGCACCGGCGAAGTAGTATCGTCGCGATTGCCTCCAGGGGCGAGGCCGCCGCCTCGCCTTTTTTTTCCTGGAGAGATCGCAAGCCCGGCGGATGGAAATGGACCAGGTGATTCGAAGGTGACGTTCCCCGATGCACCGATGCTGTTCTGGATCATCGCCACATTGATGGCGGCGGGCGCGGTGGCCTTTGCCCTGCCCGCTTTCGTGGTTCGTTCGGCGCCAGCAGTCCGGCCGGCGACCGCGCCCGGCGACACCGGCGTGCAGCGCCCTGTGTCAGGCCTGGCCCTGGCTCCGCTGGTCCTGCTACCGGTATTCGCGTTCGTTCTGTATGCGGTCTACGGTGATCCGGGCGCGATGCGCGGCGAAGCGGGTCCGAGCATGTTTGGCGACGATGCTGCGCAAGCCGCGCCACCATCGCGCGAAGACCTGCTTCGCCACCTGGAAAGAATGCCGCGTGATGGGCGCGGCTGGGTGCTGCTTGCGCGAATGGAGTTCGGAGCCGACCGCTTTGCGCAGGCCGCAGCAGCCTACGACCGGGCGGTCGCCATTGACCCCAAGGTGGCGGGCGACCCGGCCGTCTGGTGCGAGTACGCCGATGCGCTGGGCATGGCGCAGGGCGGCACGCTTGCCGGCAAGCCGCGGGAGCTGGTATCGCGCGCGCTGGCGCTGAATCCAGCCTTTCCGGCGGCCCTGGAAATGGCCGGAGGCGCCGCGTTCGAAGCGCAGGAATATGCGACTGCCGCCCGGTACTGGCGCGAACTGCTGGCGCAACTGCCGGCGCAGGCGCGGGCGCGTATCGAACTCGAGGCCGCGATCGTCCGCGCGGATGGCTTGGCAAGCCGGTGAGGCCGCCATGCAACCTGGCGGCGGATCAATTGTGCGCGCGCTAAGGCGACTGTCGCTGCTGCTGGGTGTAGCGCTGCTGCTGGGCACGGCAATGCTGTCGGCACCGCCGCAGGCGATTTCCCAGGTCCAGGCACCGTCGCCCGCAACCGCGTCGCGTGGCGAGTTGCTTTATGGCAACCACTGCATCGCCTGCCATTCGACGAGCGTGCATTGGCGTGACCAGAGGCTTGTCACCGACTTTGGCAGCCTGATCGCGCAAGTGAAGCGGTGGGAGCAGAACACCGGGCTGGGTTGGAGCAGCGAGGAGATCCTGGACGTCGTCCAGTACCTCAACACCACGATCTACCGCTTCCCGAGCCAGTTGGGTCATCAGGCGGGCGCTAACTGAGCATCCCCGCACGGATGCGAAACAGGGTGAACAGCAACACAACTGTCACCAGATTGCAAAGTCGGGCCGTTAGCTTGTCGGGGTTCGTGTCACTCCCTCCCCGGTTCCATTCCCGACAGGTACCCCCCTAATGACGACCAAGTCCAGCACCACCATTGTCGCCTTCGATGACGACCAGGACACCAATACTTCAGCCAATCCCTCGTTCGACAGCGTCCTGAGCGCGCGCCTCTCGCGGCGCTCGCTGTTGAAGGGCACGATGGGCCTCGCCGCCGGTACTTTCTTCGGCGGTAGCCTGATGGCTTGCGGCGACGACGAGAGCCCGGGCAACCCAATCGACAACCGGGTACTGAAGCTCGAGTTCACGGCGGTCGCCAAGAGCCTTGCCGACGTGGTGACGGTGCCACCCGGTTACACCGCGAGCGTGCTCTTTCGCCTGGGCGATCCCATCGCGGCCGGGGTGGCCGAGTACCTCAATAATGGAACCGACCCTGGAGCCTCCTATGCCCAGCGCGGCGGGGATCATCACGACGGCATGCAGTACTTCGGCATGGGCGCCGGCGGCGTATACAACGCAGCCGCAAGCGACCGCGGCCTGCTGGTCATGAACCACGAGGCGATCACGCCGCTATTCCTGCATGTGGCTGGCCCTACGATCGTCGGCGGGGTTCGCACGGTGAATGACGAAGTAGTCAAGGAATTGAACGTGCACGGTGTGTCCATCATCGAGGTCACGAAGACAGGATCGGCCGTTACCTTCAACCGTTCCTCAGTCTACAACCGCCGGGTCACGACCAATACGGACATGATCCTGTCGGGGCCGGCGGGTAGGACTGCGGCAATGATCACGAAGCATTCGGTGGACGGATCGCGCACGCGTGGCACGGTCAACAACTGCGCCCACGGCTACACGCCGTGGGGCACCTACCTGACCTGTGAGGAGAACTACGCGGGGTACTTCCGCCGCGTCACCACCGCGGACAATCCCAAGCGCACGGCCAAGGAACTGGCTTCCTTCGCCCGCAACGGCGTTGCCGGTAACGGCCGCGAGCTGTGGGCCACGGCCACCGCCACGAATCCCGCTGACACCACGTTCGCGCGCTGGAACACCGAGAAGCTTGGCACCTCGGCGGACGGCAGCGACGATTTCCGCAACGTTTCCAATACGTATGGCTGGGTCGTTGAAATTGACCCGTTTTCTGCAACGTCGACACCGAAAAAGCGAACGGCGATGGGTCGATTCGCGCACGAAGGGGCCTGGCTCGGTCCGGTCGTGGCCGGCAAGCCGCTCGTCTGGTATCAGGGCGACGATTCGCGCAACGAGTACATCTACAAGTACGTGTCCAACGCCAACTGGGACCCGGCGGACGCCACCCGCGGCCTCGCCGCTGGCGACAAATATCTGGACGACGGCAAGCTCTATGTGGCCAGGTTTGCGGCCGACGGCACAGGCACGTGGCTGCTCCTGGCCTTCGGCTCGAACGGCATCACGGCGGGGAATGCCGCCTACGCTTTTGCCGACCAGGTCGATGTGTTGATCAATGTGCGTCTCGCCGCCGACGCCGCCGGCGCCACCAAGATGGACCGCCCGGAATGGGGCGCGGTGAACCCGAAGAACGGCGAGGTCTACATGACCCTCACCAACAACAACGCCACGCTGCGCACGCTCGCGTCCACCGACGCGGCTAATCCGCGCTTCTACAACGACGCGCGTACAACCGGGACTGCACAGCGCGGCAACCCCAACGGCCACATCATCCGGTGGGCGGACGGTGACAATGCCTCCACCTCCTTCAAGTGGGACATTTTTCTCTTTGGCGCACGCTCCACTGTTGACGCCACGAACATCAATGTCTCCGCTCTCACCGCCAACAATGACTTCTCGAGCCCGGATGGATTGTGGTTCAGCAGCAGCGGCTTGCTGTGGATACAGACCGACGACGGTGCCTTCACGGACGTCACCAACTGCATGATGCTGGCCGCCGTGCCGGGCAAGGTCGGCGACGGCGGCAAGCGGACGATCACCAACACCGACGGCGCCGCAACCAAGGCGGTCGAGACCAACGTAGGTGCCGCCCTGGGCGACGACAAGCTGCGCCGCTTCCTGGTGGGTCCGAAGGATTGTGAAATTACCGGGATCGCCGAAACGCCGGATCGCAAGGCAATATTCGTGAATATCCAGCATCCAGGCGAGGACACGACCGCGGCGAATTTTGCTGCCGGCAGCTTCAGCAGCAGCTGGCCCGATGGCGGTGCGGCACGGCCGCGTTCCGCAACGATCGTCATCACCCGGATCGACGGTGGCGACGTGGGCGGCGGCCTGGTCTGAGCCCATTGTCCGGCTTTGCCAGACGCGATTGGAAAGCCCGCTTCGGCGGGTTTTTCCTTCTGCTCGCGGCCCTCGGCGTTCACCCCGCCCTGGCCCAGGACCCGGTACGCGGCCGCACGCTCTATGTCGACACTTGCGCCCGCTGCCATTCGGACCCTCCGGGCAGCGGCGCGATCAACCCGCTGGTGCGAACCGGTGACGAAATCCGGGGCGCCATCAACCGCGTCTCCCCGATGCGCTCACTGGGCGCCACGCTGTCGGATACGGATCTCGCGGACATCGCCGCCTACTTCGTGACCGTGCTGGGTCCCCCGACCAACGCGCCGGACTACGACGTCAGCGGGCAGTGGGCCAGCGCAACCCAGCCATGGTGGGCGCTCTACGTCACGCAGTATGCCGGGCGCACGCTGCTCACCGGCGGCTGGCTGACCTTCGACCAGCAGGGCCAATCGATCTGGCTCTATTTCTACGAAGCGGGCGGCTGGACCGGACCTGGCATCTACACCGCGAAACTCTTTCGCAATTCGGGACCTGGGTTCGCGACGCCGCCGGGGACCGGCGCCGATGCGCCAAAGGCTACGGAAGTCGGCACCGTTGCCTTCGTGTTTTCCGACCGCAACTCCGCCGATGTCACGTTCACGCTTGACGGCATTCGCGTCACGCACAGGATCGGGCGCCTGACCCTTGCTCCGTAGCCTCGGCGCAAGGCACATGCCGCGACGGACGCGCTTTGCTACAGCTTGGGAATGCGCAGCGTCTTGCTGATCATCAGCGTGCCGGACAGCACGAACAGCAGCGACAGCGGATGCAGATCCCACGGCCCGATGGTCCACGCGCCCCCGTAAAGGTTGGTCCCCAACCGGCCCTGCCAGGCGGCGAATGCGAGGATTCCCGTCAGCAGTACGCTCGTCGGGATGGGGGTGCCCTCGAAGTAGGCAACCTTGTCGCCACCGCCCGAGAGATCCTCGGCGGTGACGTTGTAGCGGGCGAGGCGGCCGACGCCGCAGCAAACGAAGTAGATGAGCGCGAACCAGTCCCAGCCGCCATTGAGGCCCGCGGCAAAGCCCAGAGCTGCCGGCGCGACGCCGAAGGAAATGATATCGGCAAGCGAGTCGAGTTCGCGGCCCAATGCGGAGTGGGTCTGCCGCCATCGCGCGATGCGGCCGTCCAGCACGTCGAAGATGAACGCGGCGGGGGCCAGAGCGGCGGCGATCAGGAAGTACCGGACCGATTGCCCGCCGACAAACATCATGGCGCAGAAGACGGCCGCCATGCCGCAGGCTGCGTTGGCCAGCGTGAAGAAGTCCGCGAGATGGAAGTCGCGAATCATAGTGAAGTGCCGGCGTGGAGTCATGGTTTGCTCACTTGATCAAAGTTGCGACGACAGCAACCCCGCGACCCATTCCAGTATTTTTTCGTGCCGGGGACGTGCCTGCCATTCGGCGAGGCTGATCCGCCGCGATTGGGCGATGTCGCGTTCGAATACCGCCGTCTGTCCTGCTGCGAAGGCTGAATCGTAGACATTGAGGTTGGCCTCGTCGTTGAGCCTGAATGAGCGCGGGTCGAAGTTGGTCGAACCTACCGATACGAGGAGCCCATCGACAATCATCATCTTGCAATGGAACATTGTCGGCTGATACTCGTGGATCTCGGCACCGGCGGCAAGCAATGGTCCCCAGGTCGAACGCGATGCGTGGCGCACGACGTCGGTGTCGATGATCGGCCCGGGAACGATCACGCGCAACAATACCCCGCGCCGCATCGCCTCGATCAATGCATTGCTCGTCAGCTCGTCAGGCAGGAAGTAAGCACTGGAGAGGTCAATCGTCTTGGTCGCTGCGGCAATGACCAGCAGGTACATGAGCTGCATGCTCTCTGCGCCGCCGTCAGGCGAGCTGGAGAACATCTGCGCGCGCACTTCGGCTGCGGACTCGACCAATGGCAGGTACTCGGACCCGTGCAGCACTTCCCCACTCACTTTCTTCCAGTTGTCGAGAAATGTCGCCTGCACCTGCGCAACGGACGGTCCCTCGATCCGGTAGTGCGAGTCGCGCCAGTGTTTGGCATCCTGGCCATTGCCATTCCACTTGTCGGCGATGCCGACCCCGCCGGTGAACCCGACCCTGCCGTCGACCACCAGGAGCTTGCGATGCGTGCGGTTGTTCATCCGGGTGAACTGATACCAGGAGAGCGGCCGATAAAGGTGGACCTGGACGCCAGCAGCGCGCATGGCCTCGAGCATTCGGTCGTCGATCTTCTGCGAACCAACCCAGTCGAGCAGGACGTGCACCCGCACGCCAGCCCGCGCGCGTTCCGACAAGGCGTCGGCAAACGTCTGGCCGATATCACCTGACCAGTAGATGTAACTTTCGAAGGTGATCGTTTGTCGGGCCGCGCGTATCGCGGCGAGCATCGACGGAAAGATTTCGACCCCGTTCTGCAGGGCCACAACGCGGTTGCCGGTCAGGATCGGCGGTCCGAGCAGCACACCCAGCGCCCGGAAGTACGCCGGCGTACCCGTCTCGTAGCGAGGCTCGATCGGGATTTCGATCCGCTTCTCGGCCGGGATCAGGTTCACTGCGATGAAGGTAACCACGAGGGTCGCGATCACGCTTCCGGCAACCCAGGCGATGCGCTTTCGGGGCCAGGCCATCAGCGCAATCCCGCGCCTGACTGAAGGGGGCGCCTGCTCTTCATTGCGGGACTCGAACGAATGCCATGGGCTGCTGCCTGCGAATGGATAGGGCAGAGAATACCCGGTGCGCAGATGTGGGCTTCCTTAGGCAAGCGGCCAGCGCACACGCAGCCGTTCCGATGTAGGCAGGACGCCTACACGAGTTTCGGCGCGCCATGAATATCGAGCGGCCAACGCATGCGGTATTTTCGGCTCCTGGCAACTTCACTTCGATCATCGGTGAGCACCATGAACACTTCGTTGCGCCAACCCGCGTTGCGGTTGATTCAATCGACGCGCGAACCCGAATCGCTTCCCTCCGTTGTCGGAGTATCCAGCCTCGTTGCGCGCCGGGTTTTCGACCGGCAAGGCAATTTTGTGGGACGCCTGGAAGAGATCCTGATCGACACCAGGAGCGGATGCGTGCGTCACGCCGTGATCGGCTGCGGGGGCGTGCTTGGCGTAGGCAGGAAGCGCTTCGCCATCTGCTGGTCCGCGATCGAAGCCGACGCCAAGGACCAGTCCCGTTGCACCGTCGACTCCAGTCTCATGCGGATTGCGGCCACGCCACTACCGCGATCGGGATGGTGGGGCCGCGCCGGCTTGCCCTGACAAGGGACACGACGGAATTTTTCCCGGCCGAGACCCGGGAGATCCCGGCGAACTGCTGGAAAGAAAATCTGGGGTGGCTGACGGGGTTCGAACCCGCGACAACTGGAATCACAATCCAGGACTCTACCGCTGAGCTACAGCCACCGTTGACCTGATCGCGGCACCCATTGCGCCGCGCAAAAACCTGGCACGCCCGACAGGATTTGAACCTGTTACCCCCGGCTTAGAAGGCCGGTGCTCTATCCAAATGAGCTACGGGCGCAGAAGCTGTGGGAGCGCAGGCCGTGGAACTTCCCACTGCAGAAGCGGCCACGGTTCGACTGTCGTGCATCGAACTTCATTACAATTTTACCACATCGGCCCTGCGGTCAAGCCTGACCGGGTCCTGCGCCCCTCCCGGCGTCCCGGGAGGCCGTCGCGGGGTCACGGCGCGTGTTCGCGCCGCTGGCCACCAAGCCCTTGGCCGGCTGTTCCTGCGCGCCGTGGTGCGCGGCATGGGTCTCGGCCGCAACGGTGTCCTTGATCTTCTGGCAGCGGCCGACAAGATCGACCAGCACGCTGGCAGACCAGCCGAAGGTGAAGAGTCCGGAGATCGCGATGATCGGCGCCATCATGTTCCATCGCAGGGGCAGCACGAAGTTGCCATAGCCGATGGTGGTGTAGGTATTGCCGGCGAAGAAGCCCGCGGTGCGCCAATCGGTGACCATGCCGGAATAGACCAGCGACGCTGCCCACAGAAAAATCTCGAACAGATGCAGCGCCAGCAGCGCAAACACCGTGGAGACCATCAGCAGGTCGGCACGCCAGTACGTGGGATGGCCAAGGATGTACTGCGACCGCTTGACGAGGTGTCCGGTCAGCATGCGGATGCCCATGCCGTGAAACAGCACGATGAAGACCAGTATCGTGCCGCCGAAGGCCAAGTCGGCCGCGGGCATCACCTGCAGCATCTGCGAAATCAATGGCAGGTTGGCAATGTCCTGCGGCATGCCTGCCAGGGTATTGGCGCCGGCTTCCAGCGTGCCGGGCACCGCGTTCAATGCGCTGCCGACTTCCTGGGTCGCGCCCGCGACGATTCCCGGGGCTGGGTCTGCCATCGTGATTGCTCCGACATCCGATCGATCAGGGTTGATGATCGCATACCCGCGCGGCTGAAGCCTCGCCTACGGTATCCGAACCAATCCATGCCAACGCCTGTAGGCGAGGCTTCAGCCTCGCAACGGGTCACGCGTGGGTGTAGTCGACGCTACTGCGTCAGATCGGATAGATCAGCGAATTGGGAATGAGTTCGGAATCAAACACCGCGATCCGCTCGCGGAACTTGAGGCCATCGCTGGTCGCGACGATCCAGTCGAGGTAGCGGCCGGCGTTGTAGACGCTCGACAGCTCGTTGCGGCGCGTGCGCACCACGACGTAGTTGGTGACGCAGCGGATGCCGTCATCGCTGGCGGAAAGTATGCGCGGCACCGACACGATGTGCCGCTGGTAGTACGGATCATGGAACAGCGTTTCCTGCACGCCATACACGCGATCCTTCAGCATGCCGCGACTTTCGAACGCCAGCGTGGCCAGCGGCAGCCCGCGATCGAAATTTTCGCGCGGCTGGATGCGGTAGATGCATTCCTCGAGGAAGAAATCGGGCCACGCATCGAGCGGTCCGTCGTCGACCACGCTCGCATAGCGCGCGTTGAGGTCGATGATCGAAGCGAGCAGCACCGGATCCGGCGGCGGCGCCGCAGCGTGATGGGACAGGCCCGCAGTATCGGTGACCCTCACGGCGTCATCACCTCGCGCCAGTACTCGTACATGCCGCGGATCAGCGTCTCCGTGACCATGTGCTCCGTATCGCGCACGGCGGTGCCATCGAGCTCGGCCAGCGTCGAGAAGCCCGCATTGGCGGCGAACGAATGCTGCGCCATCTCGATCACCTCGCCGTCGTCGGCGGACACGAAGCCGGCGGGGCCGAAGAGGTTAGCCTGCCGCAGCCGGCGCGTGGTCATCTCGGGGGTGTCGTCCGCGAAGCCGAAGTGGGTCCAGACATAGTCGAATGCACCCGGCCCCACCGGCTGCAGGTGCCGTGTGGACAGCGAGTTGACCTGCTGCTGGATCACGAGGTTGGGGAACAGGGTGATCATCACCACGGTGGGGCCGTTCCACCAGCCTTCAGGCACCACGTCGAGCAGGCGCGTGTCGTGCAACTGCATGCGCGCCTTGAAGCTGGTCACGCCCTGCGTGACCGCACCCGCGCCACCCTCATTGCGGCGCGAGATCATGCATGCGTGCCGGTGATGCGCATCCATCACCATGCGAGCCTTCTGGTCCGCGCGCCACAGCCCGAACGTGACGAACCACGAATGCAGAAGCCCCGGATGATAGGGATCCTTGATGTTCTCCTGCATCAGCTTCCAGTTGGCGGGGATGCGCTGGCGGCTGTAGCCCAGGATGCGCAACTCGCGGCCACCGAACACGCGGTCGAACCACGGCAGCACCGGGTCGCCCAGGAATTGCTCGAGTGGCTCGACCCCGTGATCGAAGCTTGCGAACACCACGCCGCCCCGGCGCGCCACCTTCAGCTGTGTCAGGCCATGCTGCTTCGGGTCGAAATCCGCCGGCATGCCGCCCTGCGTGCATACCACGCCATCCACCACGGCCTTGACGCCGTTGCGAAACGGCACGCCCTTCAGGTTGCCCGCCAGGTCGTATTGCCACTGATGGTACGGGCAGACGAATTTCTCGCGGTTGCCGAAATCCTCGCGGCAGAACGCCACACCACGATGCGCGCAGCGATTCTCGACCACATGCACTTCACCCTGCGCATCGCGCACCATGATCACGCTGCGCTCGCCCAGCCGCGTGCGCTTGAAGTCGCCGAGCTGCGGAATTTCCGCCTCCAACCCGACGTAGCACCAGTGGTTGCGATAGAAGAGGCGCTCCATCTCGCGCTGATACACATCGGGATCGGTGTAGACCCACGTCGGGATGCGGCTGTTGCGCGTGAACTCCACGCGCTTGGTCTCGGTGGTGGCCGGCAAACAGTCGGGTGCGTTCATGGGGGCTCCTCCGCGCGGGACGCGCTACAAGCGCTCTTCGCGCAACACGCCAAGCGCGCGCTGCATCGGCGCGTCGGAAAAGCTGAACAGAACCATCGCGTCCTGCACCTCGTAGTGCGCGCCGGCCCACGGCGGCACCACGAAGTGGTCCTTGGGGCCGATTGCAAACCGCATCGGCGTCGCCTGGCCTTGCGCGATCACAACCGTGCCCCGACCCTCCACGACCGAGACCACGGTGCTGGCCGTGGTGCGGGTCGCGCGCGTGGTCGTGGCGGCGGGCAGCCGCTGCAGATACGTCGCCATCGTGGTGATCGCCGGGCCGCCGGTGGCGGGGTTCACGTACTCGAGCTTCACGCCGTCCCACGCATCGGGCGGCTCCGTGGCGGCCAGCACCAGCAGCGCCGCCTTGCTGTCGGCGTACGGGTAACAGAAGATCGGGCTGGTGGAGCCATGCGGCGCGTCGTAGCGCACCGGCAACATGTTGGCGCCGTAGCGCGCCATGCTGGTGCCCTCCGCGCGGGTGACCTCCTGCCGCGCGGCGCTGCCGTTTTCGGCGAAACCTGCATCCAGAAAGCGGATCAGCGGAATGTCGAGGCCGTCGAGCCACACCACCGGCTCATCGCCCAGGTTGCCATGGTCATGCCAGGTCCAGCTGGGCGTGATGATGAAATCGCCGGGCTGCATCGTCACCCGCTCGCCGTTGACCGCGGTATAGGCGCCCTTGCCGTGCACGACGAAGCGCAGCGCCGATTGCGTGTGCCGGTGCGATGGCGCGATTTCGCCCGGCAGAATCAGCTGCAGCCCGGCGTACAGCGACTGCGTGATGCACGATTGCCCGCACAGCGTCGGATTTTCCAGGATCAGAACGCGCCGCACGGCTTCTTCCGCGGTGATCAGGCGACCAGCGTCCTGCAGCGGCGGCCACACGTCGCTCCAGCACCAGTGCGCGGGGACGCAGGGCGTGGCCGGTTCGCGCGGCACCAACGCGTGCAGCACCTCCCAGAGCGGAGTCAGGCCCAACGGACGAATGCGGTCGTAGTACTCGGCGCGCTCGCCTGCCGGCAGGGACAGCACCATCGGGTTGGGGTCGGAGCGAGGTCGTGCGGGAGGCGAGGCCATACCGGGATTGTTCCCGCCCGCGACGATTGGCGCAAGCGGGCATCACCTCGTGGTTTGGTAGGCGAGGCTTCAGCCTCGCGGGATTGGCGGAAAGCCTGCGAGGCTGAAGCCTCGCCTACGGGGTACTGTCGGGATCGGCATCCCGTCCCGCACTTGAGTGCCGGACGTATCCCGGCTATCGTCTATCCGTTGTCGCAGGTCATGATCCTGAATCCACAGACCGCTTGCGATGACCAGGAGGAACTCCGCATGACCATCCAGAAAATTGTGGCATTCGTCGCGGCTTGCGCGATGGCGGCGTACGTGCACGCGCAGACGCCCGTCCGGGTGATCACTTTCCCGGGGGGCGCCAACCTGCCGATGTGGGTTGCGCAGGAAAAGGGCTTCTTCGCGCGCGAAGGCATCGCGGTCAAGATCACGCCCACCCCCAATTCCGTGGTGCTGGTGCAGAGCCTGATCAAGGGCGAGCAGGACATCGCGCTGTCCGCCTTCGACAACATCGTGGCCTATCAGGAAGCCCAAGGCGAGGTCGCGCTGCCCGAGACGCCGGACTTCATGGCGTTCATGGCATTCTCGCGCGGCACCGTGCGCCTCGTTGCCAATCCGGAGATCAAGGACATCGCCGACCTGAAGGGCAAGACGCTGGGCGTGGATGCGGTCGCCACCGGCTATTCGCTGGTGCTGATGAAGCTCCTCGCCCTCAACGGCCTGAAGGAAGGCGACTACAAGCTCGAATCGATCGGCGGTACCGCCGTGCGGGCGCGCGCGCTGATGGACAACAAGACACCGGCCACGATCCTCACCACGCCGCTCGAATTGCTGCCGGAGTCGCGTGGATTCAAACGGCTGGCCAACGTGCTGGACGTACTGGGGCCGTTCCAGACCATCGTGGGCATGGCCCGCCGGTCGTGGGCAGCGTCGAATCGCGATGCGGTGGTGAGCTTCACGCGCGCCAACCTCGCCGCGCTGGATTGGCTGTTCCAGCCGGAGAATCGCGCCGAAGCCGCCGCGATCTATCGGAAATACCTGCCCGATGCGCCGGAGCAGGCTGCGATCAACGCCATCGCCGCCCTTACCGGGCCGCGTGAAGGCTTCGTCCGCGACGGCGCGCTCGACCAGCAAAGCATGCAGACGGTGCTCAAGATCCGCTCCGAATTCGGCCGGCCGCAGAAAACGCTGACCGATCCGATGCGCTATGTCGACGACACGTACTGGCGTGCCGCCAGCCTGCCCCGATAACCGCAGCCGCGCCCGATCAGCATCTGGGAGATTCCTGCATGGCGAAGAAGAAGGCTCCGGAACCGAAGATCATTCGTCCCGACGACATCGACCCGCACCATCGCTGGGATCGCCCGCTGCCGGCGCCCGGCCACACGCAGGTCGACTTCGAGGAGCGCATCAATTTTCGCCGGCTGCACGACTACCGCCTTGCCCGCACGCGGGCCGCGCTGGCCAACTCCGGCCTGGGCGCGCTGCTTTCGTTCGACCAGCACAACATCCGCTACACCACCAGCACGGTGATCGGGGAGTGGGCCCGCGACAAATTGACACGCTACAGCCTGCTCACCGGCAACGGCGATCCCTACATCTGGGATTTCGGTTCCGCCGCGCGCCACCACAAGTTGCACGCACCGTGGCTGCATCACGATCATTGTCACGCGGGGCTGCTGGGCCTGCGTGGCGCCGTGGGCGGCGATGGCGAGCTGTTCCGCACTGCGGCGCGCGAGATCAAGTCGATCCTCGATGCCGAGGGTGTCGGCAGGATGCCTCTCGGCATCGACGTGGTCGAGCCGCCGATGATGCTTGAATTGCAGAAGCTGGGCATCGAGGTCCGCGATGGCCAGCAGACCATGCTGGCCGCGCGCGAAGTGAAGAACATCGATGAGCTGACGCTGCTCAACATGGCGGCGGCAATGGTCGATGGCGTCTATACCGACATCGCAGAAGCGCTGAAACCCGGCGTAAAGGAAAGCGAGATCGTGGCGCTGGCCACCGCGCGCCTTTATGAAATGGGCTCGGACTGCGTCGAGGCGATCAATGCGATTGCGGGCGAGCGCTGTTCACCGCATCCGCACAACTTCACCGACCGGCTGATCCGTCCGGGTGACCAGGCGTTCTTCGACATCATCCAGTCCTTCATGGGCTACCGCACCTGCTACTACCGCACGTTCAACGTCGGTCGCGCCACCGGACCGCAGCGCGACGCCTATCGCCGCGCCCGCGAGTGGATGGACCGCGCCATCGACTTGCTGAAGCCCGGGGTCAGCTCCGATCACATCGCGCAGTCATTCCCTACCTGCGACGAAATCGGCTTCGGCAGCGAGATGGACGCGTTCGGGCTCAATTTCTGCCATGGGCTGGGTCTTGGCCTGCACGAGCGGCCGCTGGTCTCACGGCTGAATTCGCTGCGCGAGCCGATCGAGCTGAAGGTGGGCATGGTGTTCGCCGTCGAGACCTATTGCCCGGCCAGCGACGGCTTTTCCGCGGCGCGCATCGAGGAAGAGGTTGTGCTGACGCCCTCCGGTCCTCTGGTGATCTCGCTTTATCCGGCGCAGGAATTGCCGATCGCCAATCCGTACTGAACATTCGAACCCAGGACCAGGAACGCACATGGCAGCAACCAAACCTTCGATCGGCTGGATCGGCATCGGTCGGATGGGCTACGAGATGGCGGGCCGCTTGGTCAAGAGCGGCGCCGATGTCACCGTCTGGAATCGCACCCGGTCCAAGGCCGAGCCGCTGGCGCAATACGGCGCGAAGATTGCGGAGCGGCTCACCGATCTCGCCGCATGCGACATCGTGTTCGTGATGGTGTCCACGTGGGACGACGTGCGCGAAGTCGTGGCGGGACCGGGCGGCTTGCTGGCCGACCCCGGGCGCGCGCCGAAGCTTATCGTCGAATGTTCGTCGATCTCGCTGGAAGGCTCGGCGGAGTTGCGGGAAATCCTGCGCGCGCGGGGTGTTGCGCTGCTGGCCGCGCCCGTCAGCGGCAACGCCAAGGTGATCAAGGCCGGGCGACTGTCGTTCGTGTGTTCGGGGCCCAGGGCTGCGTTCGACACAGCGCTGCCGCTGCTGCGGATGATTGCTCCCTCGGCCAGCTACGTCGGTGAAGGCGAGCTGGCGCGCATCGTCAAGATCTGCCACAACGTGTTCCTGGGTGTGGTCACGCAGTCCCTGGCCGAGATTACCGTGCTGGCGGAGAAGGCCGGCGTGCCGCGTCATGCATTCCTCGATTTCATGAACCAGAGCGTGATGGGTTCCACGTTCTCGCGCTACAAGACGCCCGCCTTCGTCAATCTCGATTTCAAGGTCACCTTCACGCCCTACCTGCTGCGCAAGGACATGGACCTGGGCCTGGCCGCGGGACGGCGCTATGAGGTGCCGATGCCGCTGGCGTCGATCACGCGCGACCTGATTCAGACGCTGATCGGCAACGGCATGTCGGAGGAGGATTTCGCGCAATTGCTGGTATTGCAGGCGAAGGCGTCCGGGCTCGAGCTTGTGTCCGAGAACGTACCCGTGAACGACGGTCTGAGCTGACGATTCGAATCAACTGGCGTGGAGGTTTTGATGAAACTGACGAAGACCCTGGTGGCGATGCTGCTGATGCTGGTGGCAGGCACGGCGTTCGCGCAAGGCTACCCCAACAAGCCGGTGAAGATTGTTGTCCCGTTCACGGCCGGCAGCGCCACCGACATCCTGGGCCGCACGATCGGACAGAAGCTCTCCGAGATGTGGGGTCAGCCGGTGGTGATCGAAAACAAGCCGGGCGCGGGTGGCACGATCGGCGCCACCACGGTGGCCAAGTCGCCACCGGACGGCTACACGCTGCTGGTGCACTCGGCCGCGCAGGCGGTCAATCCCGCCATCTATCCTGCCCTGCCCTACGACACCGAGAAGGACTTCGTCGAGGTCGCAATGCTGGGCGGGCAGCCGAACGTGCTGGTGGTCGGCACCGCCACCGGCTTCAAGACCGTGGCCGACCTGGTCGCCGCCGCGAAGAAGTCACCGGGCCAGTTGAATTTCGGATCGGCCGGGGTCGGCAGCGGCACGCACATCAATGGCGAGAAATTCAAGCTGGCGGCGGGGATCGACGTCATGCACATCCCGTACAAGGGCACGCCCGAGGCGCTGACCGAAACGATGACCGGGCGCATCACCTATTTCTTCTCGCCGATCTCCGCGGCGCTGCCCAACGTGCGTGAAGGCAAACTGATTGCGCTTGGCGTGAGCACTGCGAGGCGCGCCAGCACGCTGCCCAATGTGCCGACGATTGCCGAAAGCGGCCTGCCTGGATTCGACTACAACCTGTGGGTGGGCATGTTCGCACCGGCAGGCACGCCTGCCGACATCGTCGACAAGATCAATGCGGATGTCGCGCGCGTGGTACAGCTGCCGGATGTGCGTGAGCGCATGGCGGCCCTTGGCGCGGAGGCGATGCCGATGACGCCCGCCGAGTTCCGCAAGTTCATGCGCGAGGAGCTGGTCGAATCGGCCAAGGTGGTGAAGGCCGGGGGGATCAAGCTGCAGTAGGCGAGGCTTCAGCCTCGCGCAAGGCCCACAGGCTTCCTGGCGTGGCGACAACCTCGCGCGACGTCATGCGAGGCTGAAGCCTCGCCTACAGGTTCGCGTGCCTTGGCATCTACGGCGCGGCGCGATCACCGACGAAATTCTTGCCGCGCACGCCGTCCAGCGCCTTGTGGATCATCTGGTCGGCTTCGATCTTGCCCACGCCATAGGTCGAAAAGTCCGTGCTGACGCCGACGGACGCCAGGAAGGCCTCGAGTACGGCGGGCGCCTCGCGCAGCGGGCCATCGAAGACCTGCGCCAGCACGGCATCGCGCTGCGGATCCGCACCGATGGCACGGCTCAGCACCATGGGCAACGTGAACGAACATGCGATGCCGTGCGGCAGACCGTGATTGAGCGTCATGTCATACGAAATCGCATGCGCCAGCGCGGTCTTGGTGTTGGAGAACGCGAGCCCGGCCTTCAGCGCCGCCAATGACATCTGCGCACGCAGCGCCGGATTGCGCAGCTGCTTCATCAGCGCCGGCAGAACGGCCAGCACGTCACGCGCCGCCGAGACTGCATGCGTATCCGATATCGGATTGGCGTTCACGTTCCAGATCGCTTCCAGCGAGTGCGACAGCGCATCGAGTCCGGCGGCAAGCGTGGGACCCGCCGGCAGCGACAGCGTGAGATCGGGATCGACCACCGCGGCTTCCGG
>JANNKR010000326.1:0-1873 GCA_031396395.1 Betaproteobacteria bacterium | reverse complement strand
GTCGCCGTGCCGGTCGGCCGCGATTTAGGAACTGTGCGTGATCAATTTCGCATGTAGGACGACTTTTCAATTCGTCCCTCCGGAATCAAACTGCGGAGTTGATCATGCACGGTTCCCTAGCACTACAGCGCACCCTCAAATCCCAATGCAACCACGGATAGCCTGGCGCGGGCCTTGCCCGCAACCCAATGAAAATGGCGTTGTTCTTGTGATTACAGTGGTGGTGCTGATTCACCCACTGAGAGAACAACGCCATGGACCAGTTTACACGAAGACACGAGTCGGATGTGATCGGGGTGTTGAGTGGATTTGACCGGCTCCGTTTCCGCGGCACGCTGCGCTGGCTGGCCAACTGCGGCGGCCTGCTCAGCTTCCTGTGGGCGGCGAAGGTGCTGCTGATGAACTTCAAGGAATACGCCCAGCAGGTGACCGATCAGACCCGCCAATCGGCGGAGCAGATGGCGCTGTCGCTGGGCCAGACGAAAGTGATCTATCTGAACGGGGGATCGATCCGCAAGGAGGATGAGGCGCGTCGGCTGGCGCAGAAGCGGCAGGTGACCGAAGGCCCCATCGGCGTGTTCAGCGCGGTGGAGCCTTGCTTCACCTACTTCGTGGGGAAAAACCGGGCGGCGAAAAAGCTGGAGCTGCGCGGCGGGCCGGGCAAGTGCCTGCACTATTACTTTTATGCGATCGATCCCGTGGTGGGCTTCATGCACCTGCGTTTGCAGACGTGGTTTCCGTTCACCATTCACGCGTGCATCAACGGACGCGAGTGGCTGTCGCGGCAGATGGACAAAGGCGGCATCGAGTACGAGCGCCGCGACAACTGCTTCCCGTGGATCGCCGACGTGCCCGCGGCGCAGCAGTTGCTCGACGCGCAGTTGCGGACGGACTGGCCGGGGCTGCTCAACGGATGGGTGCGGCGTTTTCACCCGATGCACGAGACGATCTTCGCCGCCACGCCGATTCCCTACTACTGGTCGGCGGAGGAAACGGAGTGGGCCAGCGACGTGATGTTCCGCGACGCCGCCGCGCTGGCGCCGCTCTACGAACGGCTGACGCGGCACGCGATGCTGAGCCTGCACAGCGGCGACGTGCTGCGCTTTCTGGGGCGGCGCACCACCAGGGACGGGCAGCCGCACGGCAACTTCGCCGGGGCGGTGACTAGCGACCTGAAGCGCCGGCCCGAAGGCGTGCGGGTCAAGCATCAGGTCAATCACAACTCGATCAAGATGTACGACAAGCACGGCTCGTTGCTGCGCGTGGAGACGACGATCAACGATCCGCGCGACATGAAGGTGTACCGCGCCAAGGAGGGCGCTGAGACTGACGAGATGGACTGGCGCCGCCTGCGCAAGGGCGTGGCCGACCTGCACCGCCGCGCCGAGATCAGTCAGGCGGCCAACGAACGCTACCTCGACGGCCTGGCGACCATCGACGACCCCACGCCGCTGGGCAAGCTGGTCGAAAGCCTGTGCCGGCCGGCCCGCAGCGGCGGCCGGCGGGTGCGGGCGATGAACCCGCTGGCCGAGCACGACCTGCGCCTGCTGGAAATCATCCGCGACGGCCAGTTCACACTGCAAGGCATGCGCAACGGCGACCTGCGCGAGCGGCTGTTTGGGACAGCCGTCTGCGACGAAGATGAAACCCGTCGCCGCGCCGCGAAGGTCTCCCGGCTGCTTCGCCTGTTGCGGGCCCACCGGTTGATTCGCAAGGTCGCTGGCACTCACCGCTACCTGCTCACCCAGTCCGCCCCGGCCATCATCGACAGCCTGTTGGCGGCTCGAAAAGCGGATGTCGGGCAATTACAACGAATTGCAGCTTGAAAAAATCGTCGCGCGACGCGAAGAAATGGATGGATAGTAGTACGGAT
>JANNKR010000318.1:0-5294 GCA_031396395.1 Betaproteobacteria bacterium | reverse complement strand
GCGCAGCAGGTTGATGCCGACCAGCACGTCGAACTCGCCCAGGCGCAGGTCGCGGATGATCTCCACGCGCTCGACGGTGTCGATGTCCGAATGCAGGTAGCGCACGCGCACACCGTTCTCGGCCAGGTAGTCGGTGAGATCCTCGGCCATGCGCTTGGTGAGTGAGGTGACCAGCACGCGCTCGGCCTTGTCGACGCGCACCCGGATTTCCGACAGCAGGTCGTCGACCTGGGTGACCGCCGGACGCACCGACAGGATGGGGTCGACCAGCCCGGTGGGCCGCACCAGTTGCTCGACGACCTGACCGGCATGCGTCTTCTCGTACACGGCGGGCGTGGCCGACACGAAGATCGTCTGCGGCAGCAATTTCTCGAACTCGTCGAAGCGCAGCGGCCGGTTGTCCAGCGCCGAGGGCAACCGGAAGCCATAGTTGACGAGATTTTCCTTGCGCGCGCGGTCGCCCTTGTACATGCCGCCCACCTGCGGGATGGTGACATGGGATTCGTCGACGAACATCAGCGCACCGGGCGGCAGGTAGTCGATCAGCGTGGGCGGCGGCTCGCCGGGCTTGCGGCCCGACAGGTAGCGCGAATAGTTCTCGATGCCCTTGCAGTAGCCGATCTCGGTCATCATCTCGAGGTCGAAGCGCGTGCGCTGCTCGATGCGCTGCGCCTCGATCAGCTTCATCTGGCCGACGAAGTAGTCCTTCTGCCCGTGCAGTTCGACCTTGATCTGGTCAATGGCCGACAACACCTTGCTGCGCCCGGTGACGTAGTGCGACGACGGGAACACGGTGAAGCGCGCCAGCTTCTGCTTCAGGTGCCCGGTGAGCGGGTCGAAGATCTGCAGCGACTCGACCTCGTCGTCGAAGAGCGAGACGCGCAACGCATTCTCCGCGCTTTCCGCCGGGAAGATGTCGAGCACGTCGCCGCGCACGCGGAACACGCCGCGCTTGAACTCGACGTCGTTGCGCGTGTACTGCATCTCGGTCAGGCGTTTGATCGCATCGCGCTGCGAGACCTTCTCGCCCTGCTTCAGGTGCAGGATCATGCTGTGGTACTCGGACGGGTCGCCGATACCGTAGATCGCCGACACCGTGGCCACGATGATGCAGTCGGGGCGCTCGAGGATGGCCTTGGTGGCGGACAGGCGCATCTGCTCGATGTGCTCGTTGATCGAAGAATCCTTCTCGATGTAGAGGTCGCGCGAGGGCACGTAGGCCTCGGGCTGGTAATAGTCGTAGTACGAGACGAAGTATTCGACCGCGTTGTTGGGAAAGAACTCGCGGAACTCGGAATACAGCTGCGCGGCCAGCGTCTTGTTGGGCGCGATGACCATCGCCGGCCGGCCCGTGCGGGCGATGACGTTGGCGGCGGTGAAGGTCTTGCCGGAACCCGTCACCCCAAGCAGCGTCTGGAACGACAGGCCATCGTTCAAGCCCTCGATCAGCTTCTCGATGGCCTGCGGCTGGTCGCCGGCCGGGGAAAAGGGCTGGTGGAGCTCGTAGGGACTGCCGGGGTAGGTAATGACCATGGGGTTGGGACCGTGCGGGTCAATCGACTATTGTAGATCGAACGGACGTTCGATGGCTAGGGCGCTTTGCGCGAGGCGAAATACCTGTAGGCGAGGCTTCAGCCTCGCGGCCGAAGTCGCGACGCGAACCCGCGAGGCTGAAGCCTCGCCTACGGATTTGCGCATTGCTATGCCGCCACGCCGAACTGCAGCGCCGCCAGGCGCGCGTACAGCGGATTGGTCTGCGTCAACGCGTCGTGGGTTCCGGTGGCGATGAGGCGGCCACCATCGATCACCGCAATCCGGTCGGAATGGCGAATGGTGGCCAGCCGATGCGCGATGATGATCACCGTGCGCCCCGCCATCAGCCGTTCCAGCGCCAGTTGCACCATCCGCTCGCTTTCGGCGTCCAGCGCGCTGGTGGCCTCGTCGAGCAGCAGGATGGGCCGGTCGGCCAGGATTGCGCGCGCAATCGCCAGGCGCTGCCGCTGGCCGCCGGACAGGCGCACGCCGCGCTCGCCCAGGAAACTGTCGAAGCGCTCGGGCAGCTTGTCGATGAATTCCGTCGCAAACGCGGCCTCGCACGCGGCGCGTACTTGCTCATCCGTGGCTTCGGGACGGCCGTAGCGCACGTTGTCGGAGACGCTCGCCGCGAAGATCACTGGATCCTGCGGCACCAGCGCCATGCGGTCGCGGAGCGCGGCCGGATCGACGCGCCTGGCATCGATGCCATCGACACATACCGTGCCGGTCTGCGGATCGTAGAACCGCAGCAGCAACTGGAACACCGTGGTCTTGCCTGCGCCCGACGGCCCCACCAGGGCCACTTTCTCGCCGGCACCGACGTTCAGCGAGAAGCCTTGCAGCGCCGCCGTGTCCGGGCGCGATGGATAGTTGAACGTGACGTCCGTCAGGCTCACGGTGCCCCGCGACGGCACCGGTAATGCCAACGGTTGCGCCGGCGCGCGAATCGCCGGCTCGATGGCCAGCAATTCGAACAGGCGCTCGGTGGCGCCGGCGGCACGCTGCAGGTCGCCCATCACTTCGCTGATCGTGCCGGCCGCACCGGCCACCACCACCGCATAGAACACGAACGCCGACAGCTGTCCCGCCGTGATGCGGCCGGCGACCACGTCGTGCCCGCCGATCCACAGGATCACGCCCACCGACCCGAAGACCAGCAGGATCACGGCGGCCACCAGCATCGAGCGCTGCCGGATCCGCTGCAGCGCGGTGCCAAAGGCCTGCTCCACGCGCGCGCCGAACTGTTGCCGGTCCTCCGCTTCGTGGCCGTAGGCCTGCACCGTGCGAATCTCGTGCAGCGCCTCGTCGACGTACGCGCCGACTTCGCCCACGCGGTCCTGCGTGCTGCGCGACAGCTTGCGCACGCGGCGCCCGAAGAAAATGATGGGCACCAGCACCACCGGCACGCCGACCAGCACCAGCAGCGTGAGCTTGCCGCTGGTCAGCGCCAGCATCACCAAGCCCCCAACCATCAGCAGCGCATTGCGGATGGCCATCGATGCGCTGGAGCCGATCACCGTCTCCAGCATTGTGGTGTCGTTGGTCAGCCGCGAGATCACCTCGCCGGTGCGCATCACCTCGAAGTAGCCGGGCGGCATCGACAGCAAATGGTCGAACACCGCGCGCCGCAGGTCGGCCGTGACGCGCTCGCCGATCCACGACACGAAATAGAAGCGTGCATACGTGGCCAGGGCCATCACCACGACCACGCCCAGCATGAATGCCAGCGTGCGGTCGAGCTCGGGGCCGCTGCCCGAGGCAAAGCCGCGGTCGATCACGAACTTCAGGCCCTGCCCGATGGTAAGCACCGCGCCGGCCGCGAACACAAGCGCAATGCCCGCAAAGATCACCTGCCGCCGGTAGGGCCGCACGAAGCGCCAGACGCGCGTGAGCATCCGCAGCGCCGTCAGCGGCGGCAGTTTCGGTGTTTCCGGGGTCGTGGAGATCTCGGGCGAGGCCATCGGCGTGTTAACTGAGGTCAACCGCGCGAGCGGCGCAATTGCGTGTGTAAGGGATGCACGTTAGCCTTGCGCTCGCCGGCTGTCGAGTCGACGCCCAACGCCAACGGAGTACCCCATGCCATTGTCCCTGCCCGCCCTCGCCACCCTGCTCGCCGTACTTTGGTATGTAGTCACGTCCATGAAGGTGGGGCGCCTGCGCGGCGTACACAAGATCGCCGCGCCCGCGATGACCGGCCATCCCGAGTTCGAGCGGGCCGTTCGCGTCCAGATGAACGAACTGGAGCAGCTGGTGGCCTTCCTGCCCGCGATGTGGATTTTCGCGTGGTTCGGCAATCCGCGCTGGGCCGCGCTGGCCTGTTTCGTCTACATTGTCGGCCGCATCATCTTCGCGCTGGGCTACTGGAAGGCGCCGGAGAAGCGCAGCATCGGCTTCATGATTTCATTCATCGCGCTGGCGGTGACCTGGGTCGCCGCACTGGTCAGTGTCGTGCGGTGGCTCGATTTCGCATGATCGGAAGCCCGGCCAGTGCGCCTTTCGCAGTGGCGTAAAATGCTGGTTTTCCCCATCCCGAACCTGCCATGAACGCGCCCCTGCCCGCCTCGCTGCTCACTGCCGTCGAACTTGCACCCCGCGACCCCATCCTGGGCGTCACGGACGCGTTCATCGCCGACACCAACCCGGCCAAGGTGAACCTGGGCGTCGGCGTGTACTTCGATGAGAACGGCAAGCTGCCCCTGCTGGCATGCGTCAAGCAGGCCGAGCGCGAGATGACCGACAAGGGCGCGCCGCGCGGTTACCTGCCCATCGATGGCCTCGCCGCCTACGACAAGGCCGTGCAGGGCCTGTTGTTCGGTGTCGACAGCGAGGCGGTCAAGTCCGGTCGCGCCGTCACCGTGCAGGCGATTGGCGGCACCGGCGGCCTGAAGGTCGGCGCCGATTTCCTGCGCCGCTTCGCACCCAACGCGCAGGTATGGATCAGCAATCCCAGCTGGGAGAATCACCGCGCGCTGTTCGAAGGCGCCGGTTTCACTGTCAACAACTACACGTACTACGACACGGCAACGCAGGGCCTCGACTTTGCGGGGATGCTCGCGTCGCTGGAGAAGATTCCCGCTGGCGGCATCGTCGTGCTGCATGCGTGCTGCCACAACCCCACCGGTGCGGATCCCACCGCCGACCAGTGGACCCGCATCATCGAGGTGGTCCGCGCGGGCGGACTGGTGCCCTTCCTCGACATCGCCTACCAGGGCTTTGGCGATTCCATCGATGCCGATGGCGCGGTCGTGCGCAACTTCGCGGCGACCCCTGGCCCGATCTTCGTTTCCAGCTCGTTCTCGAAGTCGTTTTCGCTGTACGGCGAACGCGTGGGCGCACTGTCGGTGGTCACCACCGACAAGGACGAGGCGACGCGCGTGTTGTCGCAGTTAAAGCGCGTGGTGCGCGCCAACTATTCCAACCCGCCCACCCACGGCGGCCAGATCGTGGCTACCGTGCTGAATACGCCGAAATTGCGCGCCATGTGGGAGCTGGAGCTGGCCGCGATGCGCGACCGGATCAAGCTGATGCGCGCCACTCTGGTGGAACGCCTGCACGCGCGTATGCCCGACAAGGACTTCCGGTACATGCTGCGCCAGCGCGGGATGTTTTCGTACTCTGGTCTGTCCCAGGCGCAGGTGGCGCGGCTGCGCAGCGAATTTTCCATCTACGCCGTCGATACGGGCCGCATCTGCGTGGCCGCGCTCAACGCGCAGAACGTCGACTACGTGGCGGATGCCTTTGCCAAGGTCAGCGCCTGA
>JANNKR010000313.1:0-2273 GCA_031396395.1 Betaproteobacteria bacterium | reverse complement strand
AAAGACGATCGTCGGGTTGAACTGCGGCACGAAGATCACGTCCGGCTGCGCCGGCTGAATCACGATGATTTGCTGCGGCGGCGCCTGCCGGATGACCACCGTGGTCTCCGGCGGCGGCAACGGCTCCACCGTCACCGTCATTTGCGCGTTGGACTTGAGATTGCCGGCTTTCTGCGCCTGCGCGCGCAGGCGCTGCACCGAATCCATTACATCTTCCGGTTGCTCCAGGAAGGCGTCACCAAGATCCTTCACCCACTCGGGCTTCTCGCCCATCATGATCGTGACCTGTGGAAACGCGACCAGCGACTGCACGCTGGAGTCCCACTGCTGGTTCTGGACCATCGTCACGGCCTCGTCACCCTTGGCATCCGGATTGGCCCGCGACCACTTCGCGGCTTCTGCCACGTCCGTGGGAAACGTCGAAGCCATCAGCACCTGCGACAGCAGCCCATCGGGGTACAGCGCGACCTGCGCCGTCAACTGGTCGATCTGCTGGGGGCTGAAGAGCGGCGCCTGTTGCGCGCCGGCGAAACCTGACCAGGCAAGCACCGCCATGCCCAGCCAACGGATGATCCTGACGCCAGAATGTTTCACCACTACTGCCTCCGGGTTTCGACCTGCGGGAAGTGCTGGGGGCCCGGCCATCCACGTCCGCATTGCCGGAGGAGGCCACGTCGATTGCGCGTAATCGGGCGTCGAAGCCCCGCGAAGAGTGCGCGATGATACCAAGCAAGTCGCCAAAGGATACCGGTTTCCGCACCTTGCGCCGTTGGACACGGATGGGCTAGTCTCCGGCACCCCATTCGGGTCGCTGCACTCCACCCTCCGTTCGAGCAAGGAAATCTGACATGAGCAACTTCTGGGATCTCATCTGGCTGATGGTGTCGACCTTCGTCTTCATCGCGTATCTGGTCGTACTGTTCCAGATAGTTATCGACCTATTCCGTGATGCCACCATGGGCGGCGGCACCAAGGCGCTCTGGATCATCGGTCTCATCTTCGTGCCATTCGTGACCGCGGTGCTGTACATCCTCTTCCGCGGCGGCAGCATGGCGCAACGGCAACGCGCGTCGATGGACAAGGCCAAGTCGGATACCGACTCCTACATCCGCAGCGTGGCGGGCAAGTCACCGGCAGATCACATCGCGGACGCCAAGGCGCTGCTCGATGCCGGCACGATCAACGCCGATGAATTCGCGAAGCTCAAGGCCAAGGCAATGGCGTAGGCTGAACGCGACCGTGATTGACGACCGGGCCGCGTCCACAAGCGGACGCGCCCGGATTCGCGGCAGGGACGCCTAGCCCGCCTTGCCGTCGAGTCGATTGCGCGACAGCACCGGCCAGTACCGTATCGTGAAAATCGCGAAGGCGCCTGACCAGCACAGTCCGGAGACCACGACCGTGGCGACATAGGCGGCGGGGAACAACATGCCGCCGAACACACGGATCATCGCGGCGACCACGATCAGGACGTAGCAAGTCACTTCGAATTGGTCAGCGACCAGCGGTCGCCCCGTGTGCCCGCGCGCGGTACGCGTCATCATGCCGATCGTCATGCCGCCGATCGCGCCGATCGTCAGCGCGTGGACGGCGAACAATTCGCTGACCAATCCCGCGGCCGCGAGGCCGCGCAACACCAGGTAGACCACGATCCAGCCGTACGCCACGTGCAGGACCCACACCATCGGCGTGCGCATGGTTCGCCACGACTGCCACAGCACGAGCCGCACCGCATGAGCGGCCGCGACAACCATCGCCAGTGGTGCAACGATCCACGAAGGCGCCAGTAGCAGATCGGCACCCAGCAGCGCCAGCACGCCGCCCAATGCGATCTTCTCCACGGCCGGGTGGCGCGTGGCCTTGGTGCCGGGCACGCCGTTGTTGGTGAACATCGGAATCACGCGTCCTCCCATCACGGCCATGATGAACAGCACGAGATCGAGCCCGACCTGCAGACTTGCGCGCTCCGGCCACGGAATCGCGCCAGCGTGCGCCAGGTGAAACGTCATGACGGCGACGCCGAGCAGTGCCAGCAAGGCGATGAAAAAGTAATTGCGGCGATTGCCGCTTTGCACGATTGGAATGCCGATGCCGATCGCAACGGCCACCGGGAACGCGGCGTTGACCACTGCCGTCGCCGTGGCGTAGGGCGTCAATGCCAGGATGCGGCCCGCGACCCAGAGCGCCGCAAACGCCATCAGCCATCCACCCGTGGGGGTGGGCTTCGCGGTCCAGTTGCGCACCGCCGTGAAGAGAAATCCCGTCACCACCGC
>JANNKR010000302.1:0-5917 GCA_031396395.1 Betaproteobacteria bacterium | reverse complement strand
CAAGTCGCCGTGCCGCTGCGCAGATCGAAGCGGCCCTGGTGCAGCGGGCACTCGACTTCCCCGCCTTCGATGAAGCCCTCGCACCGAGGCTGGCCGCATCCACGCCGAAGCCCACTACGCTGTCTTTCGCACCAAGCTGTCGCAATTGACGACGGTGTTCAACGTCGGCCGCTACCTCGACGAGATCGTGCCCACACCGCAGGGCTTGAAGTTCGCTTCGCGCCTGGTCATCTACGACAGCGAGCTGATTCCCAACTCCATCATCTATCCGATATGAGCACTGAGCATTGGATCGACGCCGCGGCGATGGACGACCTGTGGGACGGCGCCGGCATCGGCGTCACGGTGCAGGGCCGTGAAGTGGCGCTGTTTCGGATCGGTGACGCCGTCTTCGCCACCGATGCCTTCTGCACCCACGGCCAGGCCCGCCTGTGCGAGGGCTTCATCGAAGGCGGGGAGGTCGAGTGCCCGCTGCACCAGGGCCGCTTCGATCTGCACAGCGGCGCGGCGACTTGCGCACCGGCGACGGAAGCGGTGAAGACCTTCCCAGTCCGCATCGAAGGCGGGCGGGTCTTCGTGTCGATCGATTGATCGCAAAGCTGCTCAGACCGAATTGCGTTCAATCGCATAGGAACGAACAGCGGCTTTCGACCCTGAGCGGTCGATCAACGGCTCAGATTTCTCGCCTTCCAGCTGACATTCGATCGGCTAGCGCGCCTTCTTGTCGGTGCCGAGACCACTCCGCACCAAAAGATCAAGCACCTTGCCGCCAGGCACGAGGCTGATGGACGCGTGCCGGTGGGCAAGCGCAACCGGAACAAGGGAGTTGTCGTAAAGGTCCATCTCGAAATGGCGGATCAGGTCGCACGCCCGCTCGATGAGCGTCCCGTAGCGCGCCATTTCGACCTTCGCCTGAGCAAACGTCCTTCCTCCGCCGCCGAAGGTCTTGTCCTCGAAAGGGTATGGAATCGCGAAGTTGAAGATGCGCCCGGACTCGGTTTTGAAAAGGAAGTCCTGGCCGTAGTAGGTTTCGTTGCCAAAGTTCGCTGCCGGCGAGTTGCCGCCGGTGATGAACTGATTTCGATAGTCGTCGTCGATGACTCGAAGGACACCGTCCGGCAGGAATCGCTTGAGCAAGAGTGCGTGGTCCATGACTCCGCCGGTCTTCTGAAGCCCAAGCACGAGCATCGGCTGCAGGCCCAACTTCGCCAGGCGCGCATTCACGCGATGGATCAGCGCCTGCAGGCGCTGGGAAAGCTTCGCTGGCTCGCCGAAGATGCCTAACGGCCCGTCCAGCACGAATGCGATGTCCGCCAGTGCCTGGGGCTGCGCATCGAACACTTGTGAAATGAACCCTGCGAGCATCAGATGCTCGATGGCGTTCATCATGCGCGTCATGGCACTGGCGTTGTCTCCGAAGTCGCTAATGCCTTCATGCAACCGTAAGAAGTCCGTGGCATAGGAATCGGCACCGCAGCCCGTGCACTGCCGAAGCAACGTGTTGAGATCAAACGTCGGTCCGGGCCTTGCGCCACAGCAAGGACAGCTCGTGAGAGTAAGAACGTCGCCATCCAATGCCACGAGCATTTGAGCCAGAACCTGCCCTGATTGACTCTCGCTGCGATCGACGCTCAGCTGGTCGAACAACGCGCGGCGAAAGCCATTGCGCACGTTGTCGATGCCGCGGTAGCGGATATTGCTGCCGGGCATCGTGAACGTGACCGGGGAAGCGGCGCGGTGCATGTCAGCCACCTTGAACGGGTCGACGAAGCGATTGATCGGATCAATCAGATCCGCATACTTCTGCATGTCCACAAGCACGTGGCTGACCTTGAGAAAGCCGATCTGCGTACTGGGGAGCTTGTCACTGATGGGGGCGTCGCTCTTGCTAGCGTCAGAGGAAACGACGTAACGCGGCAAATTCGGTGGCTCACCCATTGGTGCGCGCATAAAGCGCGACGCCAACTCATTCGCTTCGTCGTCAGAGGGCTCGCGCAGGTAAGTGCAGTTCTCGAGAAACCCCTGGACGTCAGGATTGCGGACGAAGTCTGCGTGGCCCCCTTTGCCCGCCGTCTCGCGCTTGTACGGCATCAGCGTTGCCCTGCCTTCGCTACCACGGCCTTCGAACCGCCCACCAATCCAAGAGCCTGCATCTCCGCGGTGATGGCCGCCGGGGTGAACCTGTTGATCTGGGTGGGGATAACGAAAGGCGCGGACAGAGTCTTGATGCGCGCGAAGCCGACGTCCTGTGCCGATTTCAGCGACGTGAGGAAGTCGCCGAAGTCGTAGAACTTGCCCAGCGTCTTGAGCTCGTCGTCGTTGTTGAGGTGCGTAACGAACCAGTTCTCCGTGTTTGCGAGGATGTTCGGATGCACTGACGAAGGCTCTTGCGTGGCGTAGACGAACGCGATCTTGGCCTTGGCCCCTTCCTTGGCGATGCGCGGCCAGGTTGCAGTCAGTTCGGTTTTCTTCCCGACCAGGTTGTGAGCCTCCTCGACGTAGAGCACCACGTTCTGCGGCACCTCGCCAGCGTT
Organism: Betaproteobacteria bacterium; assembly: GCA_031396395.1. GTDB lineage: Bacteria > Pseudomonadota > Gammaproteobacteria > Burkholderiales > Casimicrobiaceae > VBCG01. Next base: position 3,383 of record JANNKR010000302.1, on the reverse strand, counting down.
GAGCTTGCCCATCTGACGCTCGAAGATCTGGCGGGCGATGCGCTCGGAGAGTACCTCGCGGATCTCGACCGGGCCGGCCGAGAGATCGAGGATGACGATCTTGCCGGCGTCCAGGTGGCCGATGATCTCGGTGGTCACGTCCCCGGCTCGGCGAGCGGAGTGGTACGAGCGGTACTTCTGGATGGCGCGCCAGCCGCCGAATGCCTGCTTGCGGCTGGTCTCGCGCGCCAGCATATTCAGCATCGCCTCCAGCATGGGATCGACCCAGGAATTGCCGCGAGTTGACGACTGCAGTCCGATCGTCGGTTGGCTGTTTGCAGACTGGATTTCCTTGAGACCCAGGTTGACCGAGCGAATTTGCTCGAACCAGCCACACGCCTCGGGCAGCATCACGCGGTCATCGGCGGGCGCCTGCACCCCCTGCGGATTTCCCTGCTGCAGCGCATGCGCATTCATCTGGTCCACCAGCTGCTTTGATCGTGGAACCTCCACCTTGAAGCCAACAGGCGCGGGATACCCGGCTCGGTGCAGGATGCACTGGAACACGGCAACGTGACGTTCCCACCGCAGATGCTCACTGCGCTCGCTGGGATCCGGTTCCTCAAGGGTGGCACCTATGAACGCGTCCAGATCCTGTCCACCGAAGGGCGATGTGTCCCTCTTGTGCAGCGCCTGGATCAGATTAAGGCCTTGCGCGGGCTCCTGGTAGAAGTTCGCGCGCAAGTCCTGGAAGTTCGGCGTCTCGATGGCGCGATGGCGCACGACGCGATCGACGAACACCTCTGCGATCGAACTGCCGTCGTCCTGGTGGTTGGCGTTCGCGTACTCGCCGTTGACATCGAAGATCAACTGGCCAACGCGGATGTCGGATTTCATGGCGGCCAGCGCGACGGCCGACACCGTTGTCTTCACAGTGTTCGACTTGCCAGTGCGCGTCATACCCAGCACGGCGGTACGGCGCGCTAGAAAGTCCGCAGGCTGAATCAGCACCTTTACCGGCTGCTCGCCTGCACCGCGGTGAAGGCGATCGGTGGAGGTGTAGCGGACGGTTCCCATATCGATAGGACTTGGCGTGTCTTTGAACCCCGCCTTGATCGCCTCGTCGCGTGCCTTCTCGCGCACCTCCGGGTTGACGTGGTTCACGATCAACTCGAGAGCCGCGCCGCGCGGCTTGAAGGCTCGCATGCGCGAAAGGCTCATGAAGTTCTCGATATCGCTGCCCAGCCGCAGCTTCCCCTCCTTCATGAAGAAGGTGCCGAGCACGCGGCAGCGCATGCCGCCCCATTGGAGTTCGCTGGCCGTCATCGGGTCCAGCCCGTCGTTCACGTCCCCGGGCAGGCGCTCCGTCTCCCGTCGGCGCTGATGGTGCTCGATACGCGTGCGGACCATGTCGCCGTCCTGCGGCAGCGGCGCCGGGCCGAGCACGCGCAGGAGCACCACCTCCTGGTCGATTGCCGGGGCTGCGTCGAACCGAGCAGGGTCGAACCCGGCGGCGAGCAAGAAACAGTTGTGCGGCAGCCCGTTGACGGCATGCTTGAAGGCGTCGTTCGTCTGGACAAAGCATTCGTCGTACTTCAGGTTGTAGACGTAGCCTACGAAAGACTGGTCAACGTCACCAATCAAACGCGTAAGCGGGTTGTCGGAGATGACGGTTCGCAGAACTGTGTTCATCGACTTCTTTCCAAGGGTCAAACGAGAGCGAGCTGCGACTGCTGATTTGAAGTTGCAACCCGCCCCTTGCTGCGGCGATTGGGCAACTGCGCGCCACGCGTTAGCTTGGGCGAGGCCGGGAGAGTCAGGTTTGCATAGAACATGATCTCGCTGGCCTTGGGCCGCGCTAGGTGTGTCGAATATTGGAGCGAGAACTTCGACGAGCTCACGCCTTCGTACAGGGTGCAGACCTCTAGGCAGTCGTCGTACGTAATCAACAGCGGGTACTTCGCATGCTGGGCGCAGTGCGCGATCGCCTCGTGATCCGCATGCTGGTAGTGGTTTCGGTAGAGCTGGCTGCCCTTAGCGTAGTACGGAGGATCCAGATAGACGAGCGACTTGCTTGGGAAGCCCGGGCTGCAGTCGAGCAGCAGGTCAAGGGCGTCCATGCCGAGCACGGTGATCCGGTCTCGCAGCGCGCCTATGGCCCGCACTCGCGCAATCAAATCCTCATGGTTGTAGCGCGCGTCGAGCCTGTAGGCCCCTGCCTGCTCTTTGCCGCCGATCACGCCTCCCGCAAGAATCCCCGAGCGACTGGTGCGGTTCAGAAAGAACGCTGCGAAGCCGATCTCGAGCTGGGAGTGGCGGCCAGCGTTGGCCACCATGCCCTGAACGCGCGCTCGTGACTCCATGGTCACTGGCGTATCGCGGATCATGGCCTCGAACGCGGCCGAGTCATTCACGACAGACTGCCAGAACGCGTGAATCAGCGGATCGGCGTCGTTAATGACGATGTGTTCGACATGCTTCTGCAGCAACAGATAGAGCGCGGCGCCGGCACCGCCGGCGTACGGCTCAACGTACCAACCACCTTTCAGGTCGTTGGTCTCGATGACGGTGGCTAGCCACGGGCCGAGCCGCCCCTTGCCTCCGGGGTACCGAAGCGGACTCGCAAAGTAGCCAGCGAATCGTGATTGCAAGGCGTTTACGCGACATGGAAGTCCTCCACTAATGTTTGTTCTTGCAGGAGTACTCACCTCGGCCATTCTAGTTGCGGGCATCTGTGGATATCCGCGAACGATGTTGCCCCAGTAACGCTCGACGAATAGGCGCAAACAACGGCGTTGCGTCGACCCCCTTGACGAGTGCGGGTAACGATCGAGCACTCTGTGAGCTGACTGCTGCGAACGTCCGCTCCTGGCCGACTCGCGACAGTCAGATTGATGCAATCGACCGCACTTGCGTATCAGGGCCTCGGCGTTTCGTCGGCTGCCGCGGTCCAGCCCGCGGTCTGGCGCCGGCTGTCTTTGCGCGCGCGCTCGTCGGCCATGAACTGCTCCATCTGCTGGCGGCCGATTTTCGACATTGCGATCAGCTTCGATTCGTCGCGGAAGTGCGGCGCCGTTTCTTGCAATTGCTCGAGGTTGTGGCGCCGAAAGCGCAGTGCCAGGTTGCGCGCCTGGTGGCGCTCGAAGCCCAGGGCTTCGAGGGTGCTGCGCCCGCTCATCAGGGCCGAGTCGAAGGTCTCGCGTTCGATGGAGGCCACGCCGCGGTGATTCAACTGGTACCAGTGCTGCACATTGCGGGCTCGCGCCACGAGAGTCAGTTGGGGAAAGTGCTCGCGCGCCAGATCGACCAGGGCCAGGCTCTGCTCGATATCGTCGATCGCCACCACCAATACGCGCGCCTGCGCAGCGCCCGCCACGCGCAGCAGGTCCAGGCGCGTGGCGTCG
>JANNKR010000267.1:0-4507 GCA_031396395.1 Betaproteobacteria bacterium | reverse complement strand
GCCATTGGATGTCGGTGAGGCCGCGATACGCGTGGGTCGAGCGCAGTTCCGGCAGCAGCTCGTCCGGGACAAAGCCGCCGCCGAGCGCACAGGTGACGAGGTGCTGGACCAGCACGTCCAGCGCACCTTCGACGGGACTGCGCGCCTCCACCTTGCGCTCTGCCGCCGCGGCACGTGCGGCCGCCGCCTCGACCAGTTCCAACGCCTGCGTGGGAACGACCAGCACACGGGAAACCTCGCCCGGGCGGTGCCCGCTGCGGCCGGCGCGTTGCAACAGCCGCCCCACGCCCTTGGGGCTGCCGATCTGCAGGACCTGATCGACCGGTGCGAAGTCGACGCCAAGATCGAGGCTGGATGTGCACACCACCGCGCGCAGCTTGCGGTCGCGCACGGCGTCCTCCACCCATTGCCGCACGTCGCGGTCGAGCGAGCCGTGATGCAGCGCGATCGTGCCGGCCCAGTCAGGACGCGCCTCCAGCAACGCCTGGTACCAGATCTCCGCGCTGGAGCGGACGTTGGTGAAGATCAGCGTGGTCTTGGCGCGCTCCAGCGCGCGAACCACTTCCGGCACCAGGCGCGTGCCGATGTGACCGGCCCACGGAAAACGCTCGATGGTGGGCGGATGGGCGGTGGCAATTTCGATGATCTTGGTGTCGAGGCCGCGCACCTGCAGCGTGGGCCCCGGCGCGTCTACGCCAACGAGACACGCCAGCGCCGTGTCGAGATTGGCCAGCGTGGCCGAGAGCGCCCAGGCACGCATGGCCGGATGCCGGTGGCGCAAGCGCGCCAGCGCCAGCTCCACCTGTACCCCGCGCTTGGTGCCCAGCAGTTCGTGCCATTCGTCGACGACCACCGATTGGACGTGGGCCATGCGCTCGCGCCAATCGGCCCGCGACAGGAGCAGCGTCAGGCTCTCGGGTGTGGTGACCAGGATCGTCGGCTGGCGGCGATCCTGCCGGGCGCGCTCGGCGGAAGGGGTGTCGCCGGTGCGCAGTCCCACCGTCCAATGCGGTTGCAGCGCCTGGGCCGCGCGCGTGAGCGCGAGCGTGGTGTCGGCGGCCAATGCGCGCAGCGGCGTGATCCAGAGCAGGGTGAGGGGCGGCGGTAGGTTGGCGTCGCCCGCGGGGCCCAGTGCCAGCGGTCCCATCAGCGCGGCGTAGGTCTTGCCCATGCCGGTGGGCGCGTGGATCAGGCCCGATGCGCCGTCGGCGTAGGCACGCCAGACCGCCTCCTGGAACGCGAAGGGCGTCCAGCCCTCCGCGGCGAACCACATCCGCGCAGCGCGGAATGGATCGAGCACCGTCGCGGGTGTGCTCGCGTTCATCGGCGGTCGTCGGTCAGAGGTGGGTGCGCAGCCATTGCAGCGCTGGATCGGTATCGTCGAAATAGCGGCACGGAAACGCGAGCTTGCGTCGAAGGTTGGAGCACATCTCCGGCAATTCCTTCGTCAGTAACAGAAACCGGCCGAAGTCGGTGACGACGATACCCCCGGAGGTGAGCGTGACGTTGGTGGCGGGCTTGAGCTGCGGGGGGCCGTGCGCACAGGCACGAGCCCCGACGACCATTTTACTTTGCGCAAGGCTCAGGCGGTGATGCGCACCACCACCGGCTTCGCCGCAGGCTCCGGCGAACGGAATGCCGCCAGCAGCACGCCTTCGCGCTTCTTCGCCACCAGGACGTGCGCCTGCCGTACATGTCCATAGCCCCGGATGTGCTCAGGTACCGCTGCCAGCTCCACCGCGGTGGCGTGATTCTGCGGCGTGAGCCCGGCCAGTATTTCTGCGACCACCGATTCGTACTCGCCGATCAGCGCGCGCTCGAACTTGCGCTCCGCGGTCTTGCCGAAGACGTCCAGCGCGGTGCCGCGATACTTGCGCAGCCTGGCCAGCACGCCGAAGGCCTTCATCATCCAGGGGCCATAGATGGTCTTGGACGGCACGCCGGTGCGCGGGTCCGGCCGGTTGAACACCGGCGGCGCGAGATGGAACGTGAGCTTGTAGTCGCCTTCGAATTGCGCCGCCACGCGCTGCGTGAAGTCCGACTCGGCGTACAGGCGCGCCACTTCGTATTCGTCCTTGATGGCCAGCAGCTTGAAGTAGTAGCGCGCCACGGCCTCGGTCAGCTCGTCGAGACCCGGCATCACCTTGCCTTCGACGGCGCGCACCTTGTCCACCAGGTCGCGATAGCGCTGCGCGTAAGCGGCGTCCTGATAGTCGGTCAGGAACGTGACGCGACGATCGACCATCTCGCCGACGGACTCCGACAAGCGTTGCGAGTCGGGCCGCATCGATGCCGGTATCGCCGCAGCGGCTACCTTGGCCGGATCCACCGCGGCCAGCCGGCCCCAGTTGAAGCTGCGCGTATTCGACTCGATCGCTTGGCCGTTCAGCTCGATGGCCTTGAGAATTGCGGCCTCCGACAACGGGATCAGTCCGCGCTGATAGGCATAACCGACCATGAAGAGGTTGGTGGCGATGGAATCGCCCATCAGCCCCGTGGCCAGCTTGGAGGCATCCAGGAACTCGGCGTCACCCGCGCCGACGCTGTCCTTGATTTCCTGTTCCATCGAGCCCAGCGGAAACCTGAGGTCGGGCTCGCGCGTGAATTGCGCGGGCATCACCAGCGCGGTGTTGACCAGCGCCTTGGTCACGCCTTTCTGCATCTTGGCCAGCGCCTCGTAGCCCACGCTCGTCAGGATGTCGCACGCCAGCACCAGCGACGCTTCGCCGGCCGCGATGCGTGTGGCAAACAGCTTTTCCGGCGTATCGGCAATGCGCACATGCGACACGACCGCGCCGTTCTTCTGGGCCAGGCCCGTCATGTCCAGCACGCTGCAACCCTTGCTCTCGAGGTGCGCGGCCATGCCGAGCAATGCACCGATCGTCACCACGCCGGTGCCGCCGATACCGGTGACCAGGATGCCGTACGGCTCTGTTGTGGCGGGCAGGGTGGGCGCAGGCAGTGACGAAAAATCGCCACCCTCGGCCTTCTTCGGCTTGCGCAGCGAGCCGCCTTCCACCGTGACGAACGACGGGCAGAAGCCCTTCACGCACGAAAAGTCCTTGTTGCAGGCGGACTGGTCGATGGTGCGCTTGCGGCCGAACTCGCTGTCGACCGGCGCTACCGCCACGCAGTTGGATTGCACGCCGCAATCGCCGCAGCCTTCGCAGACCAGCTCGTTGATGATCACGCGCTTGTTCGGGTCGGGGAAGGTGCCGCGCTTGCGGCGCCGGCGCTTTTCCGCGGCGCAAGTCTGGTCGTAGAGCAGTACCGTGCAGCCGGGGATCTCGCGCAGCTCGCGCTGCACGGCGTCGAGTTCGTCGCGATGATGAATGCGGATGTCGCTGCTGTAGTAGCCGCTGGGGTATTTGTCCGGTTCGTCGCTGACGACGATGATGCGCTTCACGCCTTCGGCTGCAACCTGCTTGGCGATGTCACCCGGCGACAGCGGACCGTCGAAGGGCTGTCCCCCCGTCATGGCCACGGCATCGTTGTAGAGAATCTTGTAGGTGATGTTGACGTCGGCGGCCACCGCAGCGCGAATGGCGAGGATGCCGCTGTGATAGTAGGTGCCGTCGCCCAGGTTGGCGAAGATGTGCTTCTCGTCGGTGAACGGCGCCTGGCCGATCCAGGGCACGCCTTCACCGCCCATGTGCGTGAACTCGGACGTATTGCGATCCATCCAGATCGCCATCACGTGGCAGCCGATGCCCGCGGTGGCGCGGCTGCCTTCCGGCAGCCTGGTGGACGTGTTGTGCGGGCAGCCGGAGCAGAAATAGGGCTGGCGGACGAGGCTGATGCCCGGCTTCTCCAGCGCTGCTTCCTTGGCGTTGATCCAGTCGACGCGGGCGCGGAGCTTGTCCATCGTGCGCGGATGCAGGTTGAGCCGTTCGATCCGCTTTGCGATCACACGCGCGATCATCGCCGGCGTCAGTTCTCCCTTGGCCGGCAGCAGCCAGTCGCCGTGGGGGCGCACCCATTCGCCCTTTTCATCGAACTTGCCCACCACGCGGGGGCGCATGTCGTCACGCCAGTTGTAGAGCTGTTCCTTCAACTGATATTCGACCACCTGCCGCTTTTCTTCCACCACGAGAATTTCCTCGAGGCCTTCGGCAAACTGTCGCACGCCCTCGGGCTCCAGCGGCCAGGGCATCGCGACCTTGAACACGCGCAGCCCCATGTCGGCCGCATCGGCTTCGGTGATGCCGAGATCCTCCAGCGCCTGCCGCACGTCCTGGTAGCTCTTGCCGGACGTGGCGATGCCCAGCCGAGGCTTGGGCGAGTCGATAACGACCTTGTTCAGCTGGTTGACGCGCGCGTAGTGCAGCGCAGCGTAGATCTTGTAATCCTGCATCCGGGCTTCGGTGTCGAGGAAGCCATCGGGCCAGCGGATGGACACGCCATCAGGCGGCAGCGGGAAGTCGTTCGGGACGATGATCTGCGTGCGCGCGGGATCGACGTACACCGACGACGAACTCTCCACCGTATCGGCCACGCACTTGAAGCC
>JANNKR010000090.1:0-3570 GCA_031396395.1 Betaproteobacteria bacterium | reverse complement strand
GGTGGGGGTGTGGTCTTCACCGCGCCGATGTTGGGGGTGTTGGGGGGGGGGTTTGCGGCTGTGCGCGACGTCGCGCACGTCACGGGCGTGGTGTCGTTCGTGAACCAGGGCCGGTCGCGGGTGATGTTGCGCAACAAAGGGCTGTTGCATGTCTATGCGCATGCAGCCACCGGACGGTTCCTTGGTGCCGAGATGCTGGGTCCGGAGGCCGAGCATATCGGCCACCTGCTGGCGTGGGCGCTGCAGATGCAGCTCACGGTGGCGCAGATGCTCGAAATGCCCTTCTATCACCCGGTGATCGAGGAAGGATTGCGCACCGCCCTGCGCGACGCGCAGGCCAAGATCGGCGCGGGGGCAGTGGCGCGCGTCGCGGCGTAGACGGTGCTGGCGCATCCGCTACATCCACTGTAGGCGAGGCTTCAGCCTCGCGCAGCGGCTCCGCCATGCGCAACGCCTCGCGAGGCTGAAGCCTCGCCTACAGAGACCCCGCGGAATCCCACAGGATTCGCTTCGCGTATCCTTCGCCCCCATGGCTCTTCTCACGTTGCAGGACGCGGAACTTGCGTTCGGACTCCACCCGCTCCTCGACCGCGCGCAGCTCGTCGTGCAGGAAGGCGAGCGCATCGGTCTCATCGGCCGCAACGGCACCGGCAAGTCGTCGTTGCTGAAGGCGCTGGCTGGGGAACTCGATCTCGACGACGGCCTCGCGCAACGGCGCGATGGCATGCGCGTCTCGCTGGTCGAGCAGGAGCCTGTATTGCCGCCCGCGTCCACGATGCGCGAAAGCCTCGTCCAGCGCGGCCACCTCGAGCGGATGACGGACGACCGCGAGCGTTGGCGTATCGAGGCTCGACTGGTGGAATTCATGCATCGCTTCGGCCTCGACGAGGCGCAGGCGCCTGAGACCGCCTCGGGCGGGCAGGCGAAGCGCGCGGCGCTCGCGCTGGCGCTGGCGATGCAACCGGACCTGCTGCTGCTAGACGAGCCCACCAATCACCTCGACCTGGACGGCATCACGCTGCTGGAGGACCTGCTGGTCAAGGGCCCCACGGCCATCGTGATCACGCATGATCGCGCGTTTCTCGATCGCGTGGTCACCCGGATCATCGAGCTGGACCGCGGGCAGCTACGCTCGTACCCCGGCAATTTTGCGACCTACCTCACGCGCAAATCCGACGAACTGGCGGCCGAGACGGTGTCGAATCGCAAGTTCGACAAGTTCTGGGCGCAGGAGGAGGCGTGGATCCGGCAGGGCGTGCAGGCCCGCCGCACGCGCGACGAAGGCCGGGTGCGCCGTCTCGAGCGGCTGCGCGTCGAGCGTGCCGCGCGGCGCGATCGCGTCGGCGACGTGAAGCTGGGACTGGATGCAGGCGATCGCTCCGGCAAACTGGTGGCGGAGCTGGAAGGTGTGGGCATCCGCCGCGGGGAGCGCACGCTGGTGCGCGACCTGACGCTGCGCGTGCAGCGCGGCGACCGCCTCGGCCTCATCGGCCCCAATGGCGCAGGCAAGACGACCCTGTTGAAGCTGCTGCTGGGCGAACTGCAGCCGGACCGAGGCACGATCAAGCTTGGCACCAAGCTGTCCATTGCCTATTTCGACCAGATGCGCGAGCAGCTCGATCCCGAGCGATCGCTGAAGGACACCATCAGTCCGGGCGGCGACTGGGTGGAAACCGGCGACGGCCGCAAGCACGTGTTGTCCTATCTCGCCGACTTCCTGTTTCCGGCGGAGCGCGCGCTGGCGCCCGTGAAGATGCTTTCCGGCGGCGAGCGCAACCGGCTGCTGCTCGCGCGCCTGTTCGCGCAGCCGGCCAACCTGCTGGTGCTGGACGAGCCCACCAACGACCTCGATATCGAGTCGCTCGATCTGCTCGAGGCCACGTTGCAGACCTATTCCGGCACGCTGCTGGTGGTGAGTCACGATCGCGCGTTTCTCGACAATGTGGTCACCCAGACGCTGGTCGCCGAGGACGGCGGCCACTGGCGCGAGTACATCGGCGGGTACAGCGACTGGGTGGCGCAGCGGCAGGCGGAGGTCGCGCGCGATGCGGCCGCCACGGCCGCGCCTGCCAAGGTGGCCCCGCGTACCGAGCGGGCGCCGACGGTCAAACTGAGCTTCAAGGAGCAGCGCGAACTTGCTTCGCTGCCTGCGGAACTCGAGGCACTGGAACAGGAGCAGCACGCGCTGACGGCCACGATGTGCGCGCCGGATTATCACAAGCGCGACGCAGCCCTGATGAAGGCCGACCGTGCGCGGGCGGAGCAGGTCGAGCACCTGCTTGCGCAGAAATTCGAGCGGTGGGCAGCGCTGGATGCAAGAGCCGGCCCGGCGGTCGATTGGCAGCGTGTTTGCGCCGATAATGCGATAGTGACGGGGAGAACTGTTTCTTCGGATGATCCGCGTAGATGGTGTCGCCGAGATGCAGAAAAAAGTGCGGCTGCTTTGTGTCGATGACGTCGAACAGTGTAAATGGGCGGTGGCTTTCTTCCATGTCCGCGCTGAAAGCAAAGCTGAAGGGGGATCGAGCCGCGGGCGCGGTCCTGAAGCGGTGCATTGCGGAAACCGGCTTATTCGTTTCCGGATCCACAATTCGGTAAAACCATGCTTTACCGGGTTCAAGTTGAGCGAGACTTACCGCGGCGCAGTAGTCAGTGTCGCGTGTCAAGGAAGCGACTGGCCCCTGTGCCAGCTGGCCTTCGCTCGTACCATAATCAATGCGTACACGCGCCTCGGACCCGGTTCGCACCCAGATTAGAACTGAATCCTGAGTGGCATCGAAAGCCGCCGGAGTCGAGGCCAGCGAAGCCGCGTGAGCCTGCACGCTCGTATAGGCCAGCGGTACGGCTGCTACCGTGGCGCGCAGAAACTCCCGGCGTGTCGAGTTACGCGGATAACCTCGATGGCCCGCGTCGCGTCTGTTTTCCTTCATTTGTTCCTCCCAACATGATTCACTCAATTCCGTCAATGGACCGTTATACACTCGTAACGCCTGAAGAATAGGGGACACGGTTTTCTACCTACGTTATCGATGCCCCTTGTCACTTTCATCGCCCCGTGGCCTACCCGAGCGCCCGCGCTGCGCGCGTCGGCCTAGCGCCGATTCGATCTGCTTCTGAAAGCGCCCGCTTCCCAATGCAAAGTTGCCGATTGTCGCGTTGCGAATCTCGTCCATGGTCTCGGCCTCGATGTGCCGCGTCAAATCGCTCGCGACGCCATTCTCGCTCAGAGATTGCTTAACCGAGTGACATGAGTGTCTGATCACTTTTTCTGTTCTCTGCGTTGAGAGAGCGAAATTATCATCGAACATCGTGCGATTGACCGCTTGCCGGGCCGGCGATATAGTTGCGATCAGTTGAAAAGGGTGGTTTGAAATCCCTATCCTCAGTCAGTTACCCAAGCCGCAGCAGCGGTTTGTGATGCAGGTGTTGGAAACGGCATTCGCCCAGCAGGGACGTTAGCAAGGAGATGACCATGGCTACAATCGAACCGGCGTTAATCGAGACGCTACAGAAGCTACCACCGCAGCGTTTGGCGGAGGTCAAGGATTTTGTGGAGTTCCTGATCGCACG
>JANNKR010000254.1:0-3226 GCA_031396395.1 Betaproteobacteria bacterium | reverse complement strand
CGATGTTGAACGCCATGATGAACGTCATCGTCACCGAGGGTCTGGTCGACGAGGCCTTCATCGCCAGCCGCACCATCGGCTACGAAGAGCTGAAGAAGAACGTCGAGGGCTACACGCCCGAGGCGATGGCGCCGATCTGCGGTATCGATGCCGAGACCCTGCGCTACGTCGCCCACCTGTATGCCAAGAGCAAGGCCTCGATGATCCTGTGGGGCATGGGCGTGAGCCAGCATGTGCACGGCACCGACAACGCGCGCTGCCTGATTGCGCTCTCGCTGATGACGGGCCAGATCGGCCGAGAGGGCACTGGCCTGCACCCGCTGCGCGGCCAGAACAATGTGCAGGGGGCGTCGGATGCGGGCCTGATCCCGATGATGCTGCCCGACTACCAACACGTCACCAAGCCCGAGGTGCGCGCGCGCTTCGAGAGCGCCTGGAAACTCGCGCCCGGCACGCTCGACGCCGAGGTCGGTCTCACGGTCGTCGAGGTCATGCACGCGATCAAGAAGGGCAGCATCCGTGGCATGTATGTGCAGGGCGAAAACCCCGCGATGTCCGACCCCGACGCCAACCACGCGCGCGAGTCGCTCGCGGCACTCGAACATCTGGTGGTGCAAGACATCTTCCTGACAGAAACGGCGTACCTCGCCGATGTGATCCTGCCCGCCGGCGCCTTCCCCGAGAAGACCGGCACCTTCACCAACACCGATCGCCTGGTGCAAATGGGCCGCCAGGCGATCGACCCGCCAGGCGATGCGCGGCAGGATTTGTGGATCATCGAGCAGATCGCCAACCAGCTCGGCTGCGGCTGGAATTACGCGCATGTGTCGGAAGTGTTCGACGAGATGCGCCACACCATGCACAGCATCGCCGGCATGACCTGGGAGCGGCTCGAGCGCGAACACGCCGTCACCTACCCCTGCGAGAAGGAAGGGGACCCCGGCGAATCCGTCGTCTTCACCGACCACTTTCCGCGCAAAGACGGCAAGGCCCGCTTCGTGCCGGCCGATATCATCCCGGCGGCCGAGCGCCCCGATGCCGAGTACCCGATGGTGCTGATCACCGGCCGCCAGTTGGAGCATTGGCACACCGGCAGCATGACGCGGCGCGCCACGGTGCTCGACGCACTCGAGCCCGACCCGACGGCGCTGATCCACCCGCTCGACCTGTCGGCGATGGGCGCCAAGCCCGGCGATGTGGTGACGATCGCCTCGCGCCGCGGCAGCGTTTCGCTCTACGCGCGGGCTGACGACGGCACGCCGCGCGGCGCTGTCTTCGTGCCCTTCTGCTACTACGAAGCGGCGATCAACAAACTCACCAACGCCGCGCTCGACCCCTACGCGAAGATCCCCGAGTTCAAGTACTGCGCCATCAAGGTGCAGCCGGGCGGCACGGCGCCAATGCAGGGCAGCTACGGCGGCGGCCAGATGCTCTCGCCGGTGATGGCCTGAGCCGGCAGCGTCGCCAGCCGCGCGCAAGGGGGTCTCTAGAATCCTCCGCTCGGGCCGTTAGCTCAGTTGGTTAGAGCAGAGGACTCATAATCCTTCGCAGGGTACGTACAAGCGGCTGTACTGAACTGGCTGTAGCTGTAGAAGTCCAAATGAATCAAGGACTTACGATACGGCTGTAGCTGTTGCCAGTTGCCCCAAACTGTACGAGCTGTGCTTACACTAGCGCTTACACAGCGTTCAGGGGTACGCAATGAAGCTCATGCAGTCGAACGTTAAGAAGCTGGACGTGCCAGCGGCCGGACAGGTCATTTACTGGGACGACGAGCTGTCGGGGTTCGGCCTGCGGGTGACGCCGGGCTCCCGTAGCTACGTTGTTCAGGGGCGCGTCAACGGCAAAAACCGACGCTTCACCATTTCGCCCGAGCGGCTGATTGCTTTGGCGCAGGCGCGGGACCGCGCTGCACGCATGCTGCTGGATATGCGGGACGGCATAGACCCGCAGGAAGAGAAGCGCCGCAAGAAGGTTGAGGGGCTGACCCTGCGCGAAGTGATGCAGGACTACGTTGCCCACAAGACCACCAAGCACGGCGCACTTCGCCCCAAGTCAAAAGCTTCGATAGAGCGGCACGTCATCGTGAACTTCGCAGCATGGGCTAATCGTCCTGTGGCCGAGATTGACGAGGCGGCAGTGCTCAAGCAGTTCCGCGTTTTGAAGAAGCAGGGCAGCGCTCAGGCGTATCAGGCAACGTCCGTCCTGCAGTCGCTGCTCAAGTGGGCGCGCAAGACGAACAAGTCTGTTCTCGAAAACCCGTTGGACGGATTGAAGGGGGAACGCCAGAAGCCCAAGAAGCGCACCGGCCGCATATCTAACGACAAGGTCGGTTCCGTGTTCGCCATGCTCCGCGCGCGAAGCGCCGAAAAGTGTGTGACCACATCCACTAAAACCGGCGCGGATATTGTTTCATTCCTGATCCTCACTGGTGCACGCTGGAGCGAAGCAGCAGAGTTGACTTGGGACCGTGTTGATCTTGATGCGAAGGTACCGTGCTGGCGGCTCCACGAAGACAACAGCAAGAACCACAACCCGGTGATCCTGCCCTTGAGTAGCGCAGCGGTGAACCTGCTGAAGGGACGGCAAGGATCTAAGAATCGGTTCGTATTTCCAGCGCGCAGCAGAGGTGGATACGTCACCGATGCCCGACCCACGATGAAGCCAGTGTGTGATGTAGCGGGTGAGCGCCTGACGCCTCACGACATGAGGCGGACGTTTACGAATGTGGCAATCAAGGTGGGCGTAGACCTGTTCAAGGCTGAGTTACTGACGAACCACGTTCCGCAGTCCGTCACGCTGACCCACTACTTCGAGACCTCCGACCTTCGGGAGAGTTGTGCAGCTGAGATCGAGAAGATAGGCGCATGGATCGTGCAGCAAGCCGAGACAGCCAAGGCAGTTGCCGCGGGCAAGAACGTGGTGGCACTGCGCGCCTGAAATGATCACAAAAATTCAGCTTCGTATCACGTAATTGCCTGCACTACAGTAGCAAACAGCGCGGCCCGGAGCGCTGACCAAAGAAGCACCCGGGACGTTAGCCGTCGGAGCAAGGCATAAGGTCCAACGAGACTGAGCTGCCCTAGGACACGGACTCGTCCTCGCCCATTCGGGCTGAGGGTGCAGGAGACGACTGCAAGCCAACCTTTATCTTGAAGGACTTGCGGCCATGCGCGTCGTCAAACCAACCTCCGTACCTCCGACTCTCGAAGAACTGGCTGCCATC
>JANNKR010000214.1:0-36065 GCA_031396395.1 Betaproteobacteria bacterium | reverse complement strand
GGCTTCAGCCTCGCGCGGCGTGACGCGCGGCTGAAGCCTCGCCTACGGGGTTTATGGAAACACGCATTCCCAATATCAGTTGCGCGACTGATCCACCAGCTTGTTCTTGCCGATCCACGGCATCATCGAGCGCAGCTTGGCGCCGACGACTTCGATCGAATGCTCGGCCATCAGGCGGCGGCGCGACAGCAACGTGGGGGCGCCGGCACGGTTCTCGAGGATGAAGTCCTTCGCGTACTCACCGGTCTGGATACGCTTCAGCATCTCGCGCATCGCCTGCTTGGTTTCCGCGTTGACGATCTTCGGACCGCTCACGTACTCACCGTACTCGGCATTGTTGGAAATCGAGTAGTTCATGTTCGCGATCCCGCCCTCGTAGATCAGGTCGACGATCAGCTTCAGCTCGTGCAGGCATTCGAAGTAGGCCATCTCCGGCGCATAGCCGGCCTCGATCAGCGTCTCGTAGCCCGCCTTGATCAGCTCGACGGTGCCGCCGCACAGCACGGCCTGCTCGCCAAAGAGGTCGGTCTCGGTCTCTTCGCGGAAGTTGGTCTCGATCACACCCGCGCGCGTGCCGCCGATGGCGGCCGCATACGACAGCGCGACATCGCGCGCCTTCTTCGACGCATCCTGGTGCACGGCGATCAGCATCGGCACGCCGCCGCCGCCGGCGTAAGTGGAGCGCACCGTGTGTCCCGGCGCCTTCGGCGCGATCATCACGACGTCGAGGTCGGCCCGCGGCTGCACCTGGCCGTAGTGGATGTTGAAGCCGTGGGCAAAGGCCAGCATCGCGCCCTTCTTGATGTTGGGCTCGACATCATTCCTGTACACGGCGCCGATGGATTCGTCCGGCATCAGCATCATCACGACGTCGGCGCTTTTCACGGCGTCGGCGACCTCGGCAACCTTGAGGCCGGCTTTCCTGGCCTTGGCCCACGATGCGCCGCCCTTGCGCAGGCCGACGGTGACCTTGACGCCGGAATCGTTGAGGTTCTGCGCATGCGCGTGTCCCTGCGACCCATAGCCGACGATCGTGACCTTCTTGCCCTTGATCAGCGACAGGTCGGCGTCTTTTTCGTAATAGACCTTCATCATGACTGGATTTCCCTGTTTGAATTCGCGTTGAATGTGCCGCCCGGCAGGATCGATCACCGTGGCGCCGCAGTAGTGATGCCGGCGCTAGATGCGCAGTACCCGCTCGCCGCGCCCGATGCCCGAGGCGCCGGTACGCACGGTTTCAAGCACGACGCCGGGCTCGATCGACTGGATGAACGCGTCGAGCTTCGAGCAGGTGCCGGTAAGCTCGATCGTGTAGCTCTTGTCGGTGACATCGAGAATGCGGCCGCGGAAAATGTCGGCCAGCCGCTTCATCTCCTCCCGGTCCTTGCCCGACGCGCGCACCTTTACCAGCATCAGCTCGCGCTCGATGTGATTGCCCTCGGTCAGGTCGACGACCTTCACCACCTCGACCAGCTTGTTCAACTGCTTGGTGATCTGCTCGACGACGTCGTCCGACCCGGTGGTGACGATGGTCATCCGCGACATCGTCGGGTCTTCCGTCGGCGCCACCGTCAGCGATTCGATGTTGTAGCCGCGGGCGGAAAACAGTCCCGAAATCCGCGAGAGCGCGCCGGCCTCGTTCTCGACGAGGATGGAAAGGATATGCCTCATAGTATGTCTCCCCCCGACGGCGCTGCGCGCCCTCCCCCATGATGGGGGCGAGCGCCTTGGAACGGTCCGGCGGCGCTCATAACTCCTCCGCCAGGATCATCTCGGTCAGGCCCTTGCCGCCCGGCACCATCGGGAACACGTTTTCCGTCTGGTCGGTGATGAAGTCCATGAACACCAGGCGGTCCTTGAGGCGCATCGCCTCCTTCAGCGCGCCCTCGACGTCGCCCGGCTTCTCGATCTTCAGTCCGACGTGGCCATACGCCTCGGCCAGCTTCACGAAATCGGGCAGCGCATCCATGTACGACTCGGCGTAGCGGTTGCCGTAGAAGAACTGCTGCCACTGCCGCACCATGCCCATGTAGCGATTGTTGAGGTTCACGAGCTTGATCGGCAGGTGGTACTGCTTGCAGGTCGACAGTTCCTGGATGCACATCTGGATCGACGCCTCGCCGGTGACGCAGGCGACCGTCGCGTCCGGGTTGACCAGTTGCACGCCCATCGCGGCGGGCAGGCCGAAGCCCATCGTGCCCAGGCCACCGGAGTTGATCCACCGGCGCGGCTTGTCGAACTTGTAGTACTGCGCGGCCCACATCTGGTGCTGGCCGACGTCGGACGTGATGAACGCGTCGCCCTTGGTGATCTCGTAGAGCTTCTGGATCACGAACTGCGGCTTGATGAGCTCACTACTGGTGTCGTACTTCAGGCAATCCTTGCGCTGCCATTCCTTGATGTCGGCCCACCAAGCCTTCAGCGCCACCGGATCGGGGCGCTGCGGCGACGACTCGATGATCTTGATCATTTCATCCAGCACGTCGCCGACATAGCCGACGATGGGCACGTCCACGCGAACCCGCTTCGAGATCGACGAAGGATCGATGTCGATGTGGATGATCTTGCGGTCGGCGCGGAAGAAGTGCTCGGGATTGCCGATGACGCGGTCGTCGAAGCGCGAGCCCACAGCGATCAGCACGTCGCAGTGCTGCATCGCCATGTTGGATTCGTAGGTCCCGTGCATGCCGAGCATGCCCGTGAACTGCGGATCGGTTCCCGGGAATCCGCCCAGTCCCATCAGCGTGTTGGTGCAGGGAAAGCCCAACAACCGCACCAGCCGTGTCAGCTGCGGCGCGGCATCATTCAGCACCACGCCGCCGCCGGCATAGACCATCGGCCGCTTGGCCTCGAGCAGCAGCTGCACCGCCTTCTTGATCTGACCCGCATGGCCCTTGGTCACCGGGTTGTACGAGCGCAGCGACACCGTCTTCGGATAGACGAATTCCGTCGACTGCTGGGTGATGTCCTTGGGGATGTCCACCAGCACCGGTCCCGGGCGCCCGGTGGAAGCAAGGTAGAACGCCTTCTTGATCGTGGTGGCGAGATCGCGGATGTCCTTGACCAGGAAGTTGTGCTTGACGCAGGGCCGGGTGATGCCGACCGTGTCGCATTCCTGGAACGCGTCCTGCCCGATCGCGTGCGTGGGCACCTGGCCCGTCAGCACGACCATCGGGATCGAGTCCATGTACGCGGTGGCGATGCCCGTGACCGCGTTGGTGACGCCGGGGCCGGAGGTGACCAGCGCGACGCCGACCTTGGTCGACGATCGCGAATATCCGTCTGCCGCGTGGACGGCGCCCTGCTCGTGGCGCACGAGCACGTGCTTGACCTTTTCCTGCTTGAAGAGCTCGTCGTAGATGTTGAGCACTGCCCCGCCCGGGTAGCCGAAGACGTACTCGACGCCCTCTTCCTGGAGGCAGCGGATCACGATTTCCGCACCGGTGAGTTGCATGGTTGACACCCTATATCGATGAAGTCGGTCCGGCCGCGGACGCGCGTGCGTCGGCCGGGGCGCTGCGGGACTGCTCGAAAACGTGTCGCGGCAGGGTTGGGCGCGCGAACAGCTAAAGCGGTGCTTCGGTAGAAAGCGGCTTCGCCAGGCAATTCCGGCCGCACTCCTTGGGAGTCTCCGCAACGCTTGTGGCATCACCGGAGGGAGCGCATGCAGCCGTTTTTGCAGTACAGCATCCGCGCCTTACGGCGCGGCAACCGCAACATTAGCTGGAACACCCCATGGCGGTCAAGGTTGGCGCACCGCAACCCCACGACTTCCGGCGAGAAACTCGGGCTGTTTTGTTGTGTCGCAACATCGCGCCCTGAACGAGCCTGGACACAGCGAGCACCCGTTTCCAACCTATAATCGACCGGAATGTCGCCCTGATCGCCCAAACTGGCCACACCACAGGAAATTTCCGGATTTCTCGCCTCGGTCGAGCGCCGCGCCTTCAAGCAGGCGTTTTTTGCCACGCGCGACAACGATGCGGCGCTCGATATCGTCCAGGACGCGATGCTGAAACTGGTCGAAAACTACGCCGGCAAGCCGTCGGCCGAGCTGCCTATGCTGTTTCAGCGCATCCTGCAGAACACCGTTCACGACCATTTTCGGCGGCAAAAGGTCAGAAATACATGGACAACCCTCCTCTCGGCGTTCGGCAAAGGGGAGGACAAAGACGACGATTACGACCCGCTTGAAACTTTGGCGGCAAAATCGGATTCAAACGCGAATGCCGATCCCGCGGCGCAGTTCGAACAAGCGCACGTTGTACGAATGATTGAACAGGCACTGGCCAGGCTTCCCGCGCGTCAACGCCAAGCCTTCCTCCTGCGTTACTGGGAGGAACTGGACGTGGCGGAAACCGCTGCCGCGATGGGGTGTTCCGAAGGTAGCGTGAAGACCCACTGCTCGCGGGCCGTCCATGCCTTG
Organism: Betaproteobacteria bacterium; assembly: GCA_031396395.1. Taxonomy (GTDB): domain Bacteria; phylum Pseudomonadota; class Gammaproteobacteria; order Burkholderiales; family Casimicrobiaceae; genus VBCG01. The sequence continues at coordinate 31,639 of JANNKR010000214.1, read as the reverse complement.
GCTGAAATGCTCAAAGCTAAGGGTTTGCAGCTATGACCGAAGACCAAGCACTTTTCGCAAAGAAAATAACGACTTACCTCGATGCGGGCACCGCAGAGATCAAGTCGGGGACGGCCTACAGGCTGCAGCAGGCGCGCGCGGCAGCGATGGCACGCCTGGCCGAAGCCGGTACCGCGGGGGTCCCGCAATCCCGGGTAGCGCATGCCTTTGCCGGTTCCGCCGGCACGTCGGGCCGAAATGGTGCAAGTTTCTGGAAGGGCGGGCGACTCTGGTTCGGCATCCTGCTGATTGCCGCCGCCGGCTTCGGCTACCAGCAATGGCAGGTTTACCAGCAGACGCGGGAGATCGAGGAGCTCGATGCCCAGATCCTGTCCTCGGATCTGCCGATCGACGCCTACATCGACCGGGGCTTCCAGACCTGGCTCACGCGGCACGAACCGTGACCCGCGCACTCGTCTTCGCACTCGCGCTGGTCCTCTCTACCGCCCTCATTCCATCCAGCGCCCGCGCGCAGATCACGATGGGTTCACCCTCGTGGTCGCAGCTGTCGGCGCAGGAAAAGCAGGTCCTGGCGCCGTTGGCCGCGGATTGGGACAATCTGGACGCCCAACGCAAGCAGAAGTGGCGCGGCATCGCCCAGCGCTACCCGAAGATGGGCGCCGACGAGCAGCAGCGCATCCAACAGCAGATGCGTTCGTGGTCGCAGCTGTCGCCGCAGCAGCGACAGGCCGCGCGCGAGCAATACAAGACACTGAAGCAACTGCCGCCCGAAAAGAAGGATGACGTGCGCCAGCGCTGGCAGGAGTATCAAAGCCTGCCGCCGGAGCAGAAACGCGAACTGGCGGCACGCCAGCCAGCCGCCCCCGCGGCGGCAGGCGCGCCACGGATGCCGGCTCCGGCAATGACCGCGCCGGCGGCGCCCTCGTCCGCGCCGCCCATGTCCGCCGTTCCCCCGTCGTCGCCCCCTGTGCCCGGCACCCGGCCGTAGGCATTCCGCCAGCCGGTCGGGATCGATCCATCGCGATGACGTCCCCGCCGGCCGTGTCCGCGCCGGCTCCGCTGCTGGCTGGCCGCGCACGGCGCTTCGCCGCGCTGACGTACGAAGCACTGCTGCTGACAGCGGTGGTCTTCATCGCGGGTTTCGTCGCACTGCCCCTGATCACGCCAGGCCACGCTGGCGCCGCCGCGACGCTGGCGCTACCCGACCTGCCGCAGCGCGTGGTGCTGTTCTGCATGATTTTCGGGGTCCTGGCGTGGTACAGCGTCGCCAGCTGGTCGGGCGGTCGGCGCACGCTGCCGATGAAAACGTGGCGGCTGCAGCTTGCGATGGCCGATGGCGCACCGGTCACGCGCAAGGCGGCGCTGCTGCGTTTCCTGGCCGCATGGATCGGCCCGGTGCTTGCGATCATTGCCTATGCACTGCTGCGAACAGCCGGGCTGGGCGCGCAGGCGGTGTGGCTCGTCGCCTTCAACTTCCTGTGGTCCTTCGTCGATCCGGAGCGGCAATTCCTCCACGATCGCATTGCCGGCACGCGTATCGTGCAGGCACCCGCCCCGGCCTCGCCGGCCCGCGCCTCCGGCTGATCGACCTAGGTCGGCGCTGGCGGCCGCGCCAGCATGACGCCGATGGCAATCAGCACCATCCCCGCGATCGCATCGGGCCCCAGCGTTTCGCCGAAGAACAGCCACGCCATCACGGCGGTGACCGGCGGCACGAGGTAGAAGAGACGCGCCACGCCGGCGGCTGCCCCATGCCTCAACAGCCAGTACAGCAGGCTGATCGCGCCAGCGGATAGCACCACGACGGACCATCCCAGCGCGAACAGGAACTCACCGGTCCACGCGACTGCGTGCGGTTGCACCACGAACGCAAGCGGCGCAAAGACGATCGCGCAGGCCGTGAACTGGATCACGGCGCCGCTGCGCAGGTCCACGTGGGCGCAGTATCGCTTCTGGTAGAGCGTGCCGACGCTGATGCCGACAAGCGCCACCGCGCACGGCAGCAGGCCCTGCAGGCTGCCCGCGAAGTCCATCTTGTGGCGGACGACCAGGAAGACGCCCAGCAGCCCGCACAACAACCCCAGCCACTGCCGCGGCACCACGCGTTCGGACAGGAAGCCCCAGGCGAGCAATACCGTCAGCACCGGCTGCAGCCCGACCAGCATCGCCGCCGTGCCCGCCGCCATGCCGCCGGCCAACGCCATGAACACGCCGCCCAGATAGGTGCCGTGCACCAGCCATGCCACGAGCGCAATGTGCAGGTATTCGCGCCTCGTGGCCGGCCACGTCGCGCGCGTGGACCACGCGACGACCGCCATCAGCAACGCGACGAGCGTGAAGCGGTAGAACAGGAACTGGAATGGCGGCGCATACGGCAGCCCGTACTTCGCCGCGATGAAGCCCGTGCTCCACAGGAGCACGAACAGCACGGGGAAACTGGCGGCGGCGCGCCGGTGCGCGACGGCGGGATCAGTGCCTGCGCGGTGACCCGACATCGTGGGCCGCAGTGAACTGCCGTCGGGTAGCGCGCACCATCAGGTCTTGCCGCGGGCGGGGGCCTTGACCGCTTTCACCACACCGCCCGTCGCCTTGCGCCGGGCCGCCTGTTTGAACCGGGCCACGCCATCCACGACCTCGCGCTTGGCCGCCTCCGCCTCGACCCAGCTCGCGACGCGCACCCACTTGCCGGGCTCGAGGTCCTTGTAATGCTCGAAGAAGTGGGCGATCTGGCGCGTGGTGAGTTCGGGCAGGTCGCGCGGGGACTTCACGTGGTGGTAGAGCGACGACAGCTTGTCGATGGGCACCGCGAGGATCTTGCTGTCCCCACCCGCCTCGTCGTCCATGTTCAGCATGCCGATCGGGCGGCAGCGGACAACCACGCCGGTGATGAGCGGCATCGGCGACAGCACCAGGACGTCGCAGGGGTCGCCGTCGTCCGACAACGTCTGCGGTATGTACCCGTAGTTGCACGGATAATGCATCGCCGTGGACATGAAACGGTCGACGAACATGGCGCCCGTTTCCTTGTCGACCTCGTACTTGATCGGATCGCCGCGCATCGGGATCTCGATGACGACGTTGCAATCGTTCGGCACGTCCTTGCCGGCGGGTACACGGTCGAGGCTCATCGCAGGGTCGCTTAAGAAGTCGGCGGAATGACGACTCGTTTATTATAGCGACTCCCCTCGCGCGTTTCCCTCCAAGCCCCCTTCGCCATGCGGTTTGCCCTCATCCCTGTCCTCGCGTTCGCCTGCCTGCCGGCCGGCGACATCCGCTTCCTGTCCGCACCCTGATGGGCATCCCGGGACCGTGACCATGCTCTATTCACTAGGCGAACGCCGCGTCGAACTGCACGGAGCCGACCACTACGTGGCACCGGATGCAACGATCATCGGCAGCGTCGTGCTCGAGGATCGGGCATCGATCTGGTTCGGCGTGGTGATCCGTGCCGACAACGAGCCGATCGTCATCGGGGCGCGTTCGAACATCCAGGATGGCTCGGTGCTGCATACCGACGAGGGAATACCGCTGGTCATCGGCCCCGAGGTCACCGTCGGCCACCAGGTGATGCTGCACGGCTGCACGATCGGCGAAGGATCGCTGATCGGCATCAAGGCGGTCATCCTCAATCGCGCCGTGATCGGCAAGGAGTGCCTGATCGGGGCGTGCACGCTGATCCCGGAAGGCAAGGTCATCCCCGATCGCTCGCTGGTGATGGGCATTCCCGGCAAGGTGGTGCGTACCCTGACCGATGCCGAGGTGGCCAACCTGCGGGCCGCTGCCGCGCACTACGTTGAAAATGGTCGCCGCTATCGGCAGGACCTGAAGCCGGCGTAGACGTTCGATTCGACATGCCGGCAACCGGTGCGCGCGATACCTGCCGGGCCACGCCTGCGGGCTACTTGCGGCCTGCAGCCGAGCAAGCGGCAGTGTCGGGTTTGCTCTGTCGCTGGCTACTAATGCAATTGCGGCCCACCGTCCGGCACGGCATCGCCCTTGAACAAAAGCGTAAGGCCGGTGCCGGGGTTGCGATCCGCATGGAGCCCGGGCATCGCGCGAATCGAGTCGACCCGGCAGTCGCGCAACAGGTCGGTCAACATCTTGACGACATCGTCGACACGATCCTGTGGCAACAACGGACACCGGAATCCCTCCGCTTCACGCGGATCGAACGGTGACGACAACGACAACCGCACCTCGCCACCGCCGCCGTCGAAGGGCCCATGCACGCTCAGCACCGCCTGGGGCTCGCCCACGCCCGCGCGCAGGCGGCGGATGGCATTGCTGGCGAAGAGCTGGGCACTGACTTCCCGCTGCGCAACGCGGCCCTGCCAGAGAGCGGACACCAACCCCTGCGGCGCGCGTGGCAGCACCAGCACCGAAACGCCAGGGGCAGCGATGGCGCGCGCCATCGCCGCGGCAAACGGAATGCCCCACCGGCCGACGGCCTGGTCGCGCAGAGGGTCGGCCGTGGAAGCGGCCAGCGCGCTGCCGACCAGAAAGCGCAGATGCACCGCTTCGGTGGTGCTGCTGATCGTGATCGGTGCCGGCTCGAGGCCGCGCGCAGGTGCGAGCGTCAATCCCAGTACGCGCGACGCCAGCAGTGCAGGCAGGTGCGCAAGGTCGAGCGCTTCCGCAGCGACCAGCGCATTGCCCAGCGCAAAATTCTCGTTGCCGGCCAGCGCGTGGTGCTCGCGCAGGAGGGCAACCTTGGCCGCAATGTCGTCGATCACGCCCGGCAGCGTGACGGGCTGCGTCGACCTGCCATCGAGCGCGGTGACGATGACGAGTGGCACCGCAAACAGCGTGATCTGCAATGCCGCATCGACCGCGACGGCGCGCTCGCGGTCCGCCAGCAAGCGCCACAGATGTCGATACACCGCCGCTGACGGGGCCGCCGCGAACAATTGCGCAAGCACGGCGCCGTCGCCGACCAGCATCGCATCCAGCGCGGCGGCCAGTTGCAGGTCCATGCGGGCGGCCTCGTCCCCCGTCGGCGCGCCGAGGCGCGCCTGTGCAAGTTCGAGCAAGCTTGCCAGCGCCGCAGGCGCATTGTCAGCGGATGGATAACGGCGGGGATCGAGCATCGGGATTCGAGTATCGGGCAAGCTGGGCTCGCCGCGTTGAAGCGATCCCCGCATGTTCGCACGCGGCGCCGGCCGCATGCTTCGACAACGAACCGCTTGGCCCCGGTCAACGGACGAGGCAGAACGGGCCGTCACCCAGCGTTTCCGGCGCGAACCACGCGCGATACAGGCCCAAAAGCGCGAACGCACCGACGATCAACGCCGCACCGTAGCGCAACGCCGCGTGGTCCAGCCAGCGCTGCGTGCGTCCTAGCAGCCACCCTGCGCCGAGCAGGTTGGGCAGGGTGCCGACTCCGAAGGCCAGCATGATCAGCGCCCCGTCCTGCGCGCTGCCAGCAAGCAGCGCCACCGGCAACACGCTGTAGATGAGCGCGCAGGGCGTGAACCCCCAGACCAGCCCCAGCCCATACCGGGACAGGTAGCCGTCCGTGCGCGAGATCCGCGCCACGACCGGCAGCAGTCGCTGAAACAGCGCAAGGCCTGCACGCTCCAGCGACACGAAGGCAATGCCGCGCAGTGCGATGGACAGGGCCAGCACGAGCAAGAGCAGGTTGGCCGCAACATAAAGCCCGCGCTGCACGGGGGCCAGCGCGAATGCAAACGCCGCGCCGCCCGCGGCCCCGGCAAGACTGCCGAGCACAACGTAGGTGGACACGCGGCCGGCCTGGCTCAACCACTGCCGCCGGCGCAACATCGCCGCGGGCAGCATCGGGACTGCGTCGTCCCGCCGTCCGGACAGGGCGATCCAGCCGCCACACATGGCAAGACAGTGCACGCCTCCAAGGAGGCCCGCGAGGAATGCGCCGATCAGGGCTGATTGCGGCATCAGGCAGTGGCCCTTACCGACCGGGAGCGGAAGGCACGGGGCGCCGGCGTGCGCAGCGCCCTCGATGGCGGTAGACTTCCGACGTCCGTACGATTCCGCACCCCTGTGATGTCCACCTCGACCGCCCCCCTCTTCCAATGAGCGAACCCGCGCGCCTCACCATTGTCCCTGCGCGGGCAGTTTCGCTCGACGCGCTGCGTACCCATTGCGCCGATTGCGGCATGCGCGAGCTTTGCCTGCCGGTGGGATTGGCGCCACCGGACATCGAGGCGCTCGACGCCATTCTGCGCAAACGCGTCAAGGTGCGCAAAGGCGAGGCATTGTTTCGCCATGGCGCCACATTTTCTGCGCTCTTCGCCGTGCGCGTGGGGTCGTTCAAGTCCTCGATCGTCATGGACGACGGCCGCGACCAGATCGCAGGCTACCACCTCCCCGGCGACCTCCTCGGTCTCGATGGCATGGGCACGGACAAGCACACCAGCGAAGCCGTGGCGCTGGAAAACAGCGAAGTCTGCGTGGTTCCTTTCGACCAGCTGGAGAGCGTGGCGCGCCGGATCCCGTCGCTGCAGCACAATCTGCACCGCATCCTGGGCCGGGAAATCAGCGCCGACCACCGGCTGCTGCTGCTTCTCGGCAGCATGCGTGCCGAGGAGCGGCTTGCCGCGTTCCTGCTGAGTCTCTCCAGCCGCTATGCCCGGCTGGGCTACTCGTCCACGGACTTCGTGCTGCGCATGACGCGCGACGAAATCGGGCGCTACCTGGGATTGAAGCTCGAGACGGTCAGCCGGCTCTTCTCGCGCTTCGCGGCGGAGGGTCTCATCAAGGTCAACGGCCGCAACGTGCAGATCGTCGACCTGGCGACCCTGCGCCAGCTGATAGGCACCCGCTAGCGTTCGACGTCGCCCGACACACCCGGGTTCCCGCCGCGCGGCCGCCGCTCGAGGAAGAGCGTCAGTGCCGACGAGGCGATGCCAAGCCCCCAGAAGCCGAAGAAGCCCAGCGTGTAGATGGCCTGACGCGACCAGTCGAGCGGCGCGCCGAAGAAATGCAGATCGAAGGGATCGAAGATCGAGAAGAACACGATCTCGGCCACGCCCGCCACCAGAAAGGCCGGCCAGATGATCCACATGGACCATCTGCCCTTGGGTTCGTCGTCTTCCATCGTTGCGATCCTTCGATAGTCCAGAGCCGGGACCTGGCGTCAACGCGGGGCCGTTGCGGTGATGCGGACGGCGCGAAGGTCACCTCCGATTTCAACCGTCGGCAGCCGCCAGTCGTCGGTTTCGATGCCAATGCGCCAGCGACCTGGCGGAAGGGCATCGACCCGTCCGCGGTAGAGTCCGTCGGGACCACGCACCAGCTCGACCCGGCGATCGGCGCCGGCACGCGTGGGGTGAAGCAAGGTCAGGCGAATCGTTGCCGGCACTGCGGCCAGGTCGAGCACCGTCGACGACAGCGCCACCCGCGCTGCACCATCGGCATCCACATCGATGACGGCGACAAGTCCCAGTGCCGACGCACGATCGGCCCGCTCGAGCGTGCGATTGATCCCCAGTCCACGCTTGTAATAGTCGTCCGCCACAAGGCCGTCGTAGCTCGAGATCGCGAGCCACAGCGTGACGAAACCAGCCACGACCACGATGGCGGGCCCCAGCATCAGCAACCAGGGCCAGCGCTGGCGATACCAGGGGACTACCGGGTGCAATGCGGTCGGCGTCATGATCGCGGCAGGATGAAGGTGGATCGTTCGCGCTTCTGCAGCGGCGCGGCCCCGATGCCCTCGACGATCAACTCGATCCGGTGGGCGCCGGGCGCTGCGGCGTCAGCCGGCACCTCGACCCGGAACGGCACCAACCGTGTGGCGGCGGGACCCACGTCGACCGGCTGGGACACGCCGGCGATGGCGATGCCGGGCAGCCCCTCCACGCGCAGGCTGAAGCGTTGCGGCGATTCCGATGTATTCATGATCTGCGCCTGGTAGACGTTCTCGACGATGCCGGGCCGCGCCTCGCGCGCCAACGCGCCCCGGTCGCGTATCACATCCACCTTGAGCGGGTTCTTGAGCGCGAGCGACACGCCCGCCGCCACCGCGATGGCGCCGAGCAGCCCCATGTAGAGCAGCGTGCGCGGCCGGAAGACGCGCCGTCGTATCTGTGCGCTTGTCCATCCCTGCGTCAGTGAGTTCTGCGACGCGTAGCGGATCAGCCCGCGCGGATAGCCCATCTTGTCCATCACCTGGTTGCAGCCATCCACGCAGGCGGCACAACCGATGCATTCGTACTGCAAACCGTCGCGGATGTCGATCCCGGTGGGACAGACCTGCACGCAGATGCTGCAGTCGATGCAGTCGCCCAGGCCAGCGGCGCGCGGGTCGGCCTTGCGGCTGCGGGCCCCGCGCGGGTCGCCGCGCTTCGTGTCATAGGCAATGATCAGCGTGTCCTGGTCGAACATCACCGACTGGAATCGCGCATACGGGCACATGTACTTGCAGACCTGTTCGCGCATCCATCCCGCGTTGCCGTAGGTCGCAAAGGCATAGAACAGTGCCCAGAACGCCTCCCATGGACCCAGCCGCCCCGGGATGGCGAACAACAATTCGCGAATGGGCGTGAAGTAGCCCACGAAGGTGAACCCGGTCCACAACGATAGCGCGATCCACGCGGCGTGCTTGCCGGCCTTCTTGGCAAACTTGCGCGCGTTGAGCGATTCTGCATCGAGGCGGATCCGCGCCAGCCGGTCGCCCTCGATCTTGCGCTCGATCCACAGGAAGATTTCCGTGTAGACCGTCTGCGGGCAGGCAAAGCCGCACCACACGCGACCGGCGATCGCCGTGAACAGGAACAGCGAAAAGGCCGACAGGATCAGCAGCACCGTCAGGTACACGACGTCCTGCGGCCAGAAGACCAGACCGAAGATGTAGAACTTGCGCTCGCCCAGGTCGAACAACACGGCCTGGCGCCCGCTCCACATCAGCCATGGCGCGCCGTAGAACACGAGCTGCGTGGCCACGACAAAGGCGACTCGCCAGCGCGCAAAGATGCCGCTGACTGCACGCGGATAGATCTTGCGGCGGATCTCGTAGAGCCCGACCTCATCCGGCTCCTCGACGGGGCGAATGGGGATGGTGCGGGTGTGCCTTTCGCTCACCCCGCGGCGATGCGCGCGCGACGGCGCATCGGGAACGGCAGGCCCTTCGGGCAACGCGTCACTTCGCCGCCGCCTTGTTCGACAGGCCCCAGACATAGGCCGCAACGACGCGGATCTGCGTCGGCGTCAACTGGTTCTCGAAGGCCGGCATTGCATTGGTCCCCGCCGCCGGGTCGATGTTGCGCCCTTTGATGATACCTTCGGCGATCGCCGCCTCCGTGCTGCCGTAGAGCCAGATCGCGTCGGTGAGGTTGGGGGCGCCGAGAGCCTGATTGCCCTTGCCGTCGCCGCCGTGACATGCCGAACAGGTCTGCGCGAACAGCGGCTTGCCCACCTGCGCCCGCAACGTATCGTGCGGAAGCCCGCTCAGCGAGCGGACATAGGCGGCGACATCGCGCACGCCTTCCGGACCGAGCACGGCGCCGAACGCGGGCATCACGCCCATCCGGCCCTTGACGAGCGTCTCGATGATCGTCGCGGGCGCGCCGCCGTACAACCAATCGCCGTCGCGCAGACTGGGGAAGCCCCGGGCGCCGCCGGCGTCGGAGCCGTGGCATTGCGAGCAATAGGTGAGGAAGAGCCGCTCGCCGGTTTCCCGCGCGGCAGGATCGCGCGCGATGCTCTCGACATCCATCGCCGCATACTTCGCATACAACGGCGCCAGGCGCGTGTCGAAGGCCTTGCGCTCCTGTTCGTAGGCGCCCGACGAACTCCACCCAAGCACGCCCGGAAACGTGCCAAGGCCCGGGTACAGGATCAGGTAGACGACGGCGAACACGATGGTGATCCAGAAGAGGTTGGACCACCATTTGGGCAGCGGATTGTTGTACTCCTCAAGGTTGTCGTCCCAGACATGACCGGTGACCGACACCTTGCCCTGCTCCGCGCCGGCGGGATTCTTCACCTTGATGCGGTTGGTCGACCACAGCAGCCACGCGGTGCCCACGATCGAGAGGACCGTGACGCCGATCACCCAGTAGTTCCAGAAGCTGGAGGTGAACATGCTCATGGCGCGGACTCCCGACGTGCGTCGCTGTGAGCTGGCGCATTGTCTTCATCCGGCAGCGCAAACGGCGCGTTGGCGGCTTCGCGGAAGGCTGCGGCACGCCGGCGGCTGTAGGCCCACGTCACGATGCCAAGGAAGGTGATGAGGGGAATCACCGTCGAAACAATGCCGACCAGGGTGGATGAGTCCATGGCTACCTCGCGTTCTTCATCGTGAGTCCAAGGTTCTGCAGATACGCGATCAGCGCATCGAGCTCCGTGCGGTTGCGCACCGCTGCCTGCGCCCCTGCGATGTCGGCGTCCGTATAGGGCACGCCCAGCGTGCGCATCGTGCGCAACTTCGCTTCGACCGAGGCGGCGTCGGCGGGTGCCTTGGCGAGCCACGGATAGCCGGGCATGTTCGACTCGGGCACCACGTCGCGCGGATTGTTGAGGTGCACGCGATGCCACTCGTCGGAGTAGCGGCTGCCCACCCGCGCCAGGTCGGGGCCGGTGCGCTTGCTGCCCCACAGGTGCGGCCGATCGTAGACAAACTCGCCGGCCACCGAATAGGGCCCATAGCGCTCGGTCTCCGCTCGAAACGGCCGGATCATCTGCGAGTGGCAGTTGTTGCAACCCTCGCGGATGTAGATATCGCGCCCGGTCAACTGCAGCGCCGTGTACGGCGTCAAGCCGCGCACCGGCTGCGTGATCGAGTTCTGGAAATAAAGCGGGACGATCTGGACCAGCCCCGCCACGCTGACCACGAGCAGGACCAGCACGATGAACCACGGGAGGTTCTGCTCGACGTATTCCTGATTCAGTTTCATTCGCGGCTCCGTCTCACGCGTGCGCCGGCGCGCTGCTGGCCGGCGGAATCGGTGCATCGTAGGGTTTGGCGCCCGCCATCGTGCGGATCGTGTTGTACGCCATCAGCAGCATGCCCGAGAAGAAGAGCAGCCCGCCGACCAGCCGGATCGCATAGAACGGGTACGTGGCCTTGACGCTCTCGACGAACGCGTAGGTGAGCGTGCCGTCGGCGTTGGTGGCCCGCCACATGAGGCCCTGCATCACGCCGGCGATCCACATCGCCGCGATATAGAGCACGACACCGCTGGTGGCGATCCAGAAATGCGTCGTGATGAGGCGCACCGACCACATCTGCGTCTTGCCAAACATCCGCGGCAACAGGTAATACATGCTGCCGATGGAGATGAACGCGACCCAACCCAGCGCGCCCGAATGCACGTGACCGACCGTCCAGTCCGTGTAATGCGACAGCGCATTTACGGTCTTGATCGACATCATCGGCCCCTCGAACGTGCTCATGCCGTAGAACGACAGCGACACGATCAGGAATTTGAGGATGGGATCTTCGCGCAGCTTGTGCCAGGCCCCGGAGAGCGTCATCATCCCGTTGATCATGCCGCCCCACGATGGCGCGAGCAGGATCAGCGAGAACACCATGCCGATCGATTGGGTCCAGTCCGGCAGCGCCGTGTAATGCAGGTGGTGCGGTCCCGCCCACATGTAGAGGAAGATCAGCGACCAGAAGTGGACCACCGACAACCGGTAGGAGTAGATGGGGCGATCCGCCTGCTTCGGCACGAAGTAGTACATCATCCCCAGGAACCCCGCGGTGAGGAAGAACCCCACCGCATTGTGGCCGTACCACCACTGGATCATCGCGTCCTGGACACCGGGATAGGCCGAGTAGGACTTCCAGCTGGTGAGTCCGATCGGCAGCGCGGCGCTGTTGACGACATGCAGCAGCGCGATCGTGATGATGAAGGCCCCGAAGAACCAGTTGGCGACATAGATGTGCGGCGTGCGGCGCTGGGCGATGGTGCCGAAGAACACGACGGCGTAGGCCACCCAGACCAGCGTGATCAGGATGTCGATCGGCCACTCGAGCTCGGCGTACTCCTTGCTGGTGGTGATGCCGAGCGGCAACGTGATGGCGGCCAGCACGATGACGAGGTTCCAGCCCCAGAACGTGAACGAGGCGAGCGCATTGGAAAAAAGCCGCGCCTGGCAGGTGCGCTGCACACAGTAGTACGACGAGGCGAAGAGCGCGCTGCCGCCAAACGCGAAGATCACCGCGTTGGTGTGCAGCGGGCGCAGCCGTCCGTACGAAAGCCAGGGGATGTCGAAGTTGAGCGCCGGCCACAGGAGCTGTGCCGCGATGATCACACCCACCAGCATGCCTACGATGCCCCACACCACGGTCATGATCGCGAAACCGCGCACCACGCCGTAGTTGAAGGTCTCGGCTACGCCATCGGTCCGCGCGCCCGCAGATCCCCCGCGCAGCGCGCCGGTCATCGCCGCCGGATTAGCCCCTGCTGAACTGGCAATCGGATTGCCCATCTTTAGTCACTCCCCTGAAACGGACGCGGCAGCACCTTCCTGCCTGAATCGACGCCCGAGATGCTAACTTGGCCGATGTTGCTGCAGCTTGACGTGGGTCAACCCCGTTACAGCCTCCGGCTTGGACAACGGCGGCGGCGTGTCGTCGTCGGCCAGGACCCGCTGCCCCGGGCCTTCGAGATCGTCGAACTGGCCGCTGTCCACACTCCACCAGAACAGCACGCCGATACCGAGCACCAGAAGCACGGACAGCGGGATCAGCAGTATCAGGATTTCCACGCAGGCTCCAGCTCGGGAATTGGCACAGTCGTGGCCTCTCTCCCAGCGGGCGAGACCGGTGCTGCGGTCAACCGCAGCGCGTTGCCCACCACGACCAGCGACGAGATCGCCATCCCCGCGGCCGCCAGCAGCGGGGTGACCCATCCCATCGCCGCCGCGGGTATCGCCACGGCATTGTAGGCGATCGCCCACCCGAAGTTCTGGCGAAGGATGCGCATTGCCCGCCGCGCATCGCGCAAGGTGGCGGGAACGAGGCCGATGCGGTCGGACAGCACCACCACATCCGCCGTCCATTGCGCCAGCGGCACCGCGCTCGACAGCGAGAACGACACCTGTGCCTGTGCCAGCGCCGGGGCGTCGTTGATGCCGTCGCCAACCATGGCGACAACCGCGCCCGCGCGCTGCAATGCCGCGATCGCCTCGCGTTTTTCCTCGGGCGAGAGTTCCGCGCGTGCGTCGGCGATCCCCAGCGTCTGCGCAACCGCATCGACGTTGGCGCGCCGGTCGCCGGACAGCAGCAGTGTCGTGATGGCCATGGCATGCAGGCCGGCAATCGCGGTGGCGGCGTCACTTCGCAGCGTGTCGGCCAAAGTGAAGAGCGCGCGCCAGCCTGCCGCCCCCCCCAGCGCCACCAAAGTAGTCGTCGCAGGTGCCGCGGCGGCAAAGTCCACCAGCACGCGCGGCATCGGTCCGGCCAGCGCGGCGACGAATTCCGGCGCGCCGATACGCACCGTCTCGTTGCCGCTGCGGCCTTCGACGCCGCGCCCGCGCACAATCTGCAACGCGTCCACGGTCATCGGCTGGGCGCCTGGAACCACGGCCGCCAAGCCACGGGCCAACGGGTGTTCGGAGCGCGCCTCGAGTCCCGCCGCCAGCGCCAATGCCGCGGCGCGCGTCGTCCCATCCACGACCTGCACGTCCATCAGGCGCACGTCGCCGCGCGTCAACGTGCCGGTCTTGTCGAATACGACGTGGGTCACGCGGGCAAGCGTCTCCAGCGCATCGCCGCGACCGAACACGACGCCGCGCCGCGCCAGCGATCCGGTCAGCGCGGCGGCGGCGGCCGGTGTCGCCAGCGCCAGCGCGCAGGGACAGGACACGACCAGCACGGCAACGGTGACCGCGAGCGCACGCGCCGGATCGAGGCCCGCCCAGATCGCAGCGGTAACACCGGCCACGACCAACAGGGCCGCCACGAAAACGCCGGCCACGCGATCGGCGGTGCGCGCGATCGTGGGGCGCGTGGCGGCGGCGCGTTCGGTCAGGCGCAGTATCGATGCAAGTCTGGTTTCGGCACCCGCGCGCGTCACCCGCACCACCAGCGGCTGGCCACGATTGAGCGACCCGGCCAGCACCCAATCGCCGGGACTGCGGGCGAGCGCACGGGCTTCGCCGGTCAACATAGCCTCGTCGACTTCGGAGCTGCCTTCCACCACCTCGCCATCCGCCGGCACCAGGGCGCCGGGCCGGACCAGCACATGATCCGCGCGGACCAGCGTGGTGGCGGCAACCGTCTCGACCTCGGCATCGGGCCAGCGACGCAGCCTGACGGCCGTGTCCGGCTGTTGGCGCGCCAGGCTCTCGATGGCGGCCGCCGCGCGCTGCCGCGCGATCAGTTCGAGATAGCGTGCGCCGAGGATCAGCGCGACGAACATCGTGATGGAGTCGTAGTAGACCGGCCCCTCCCCTTGCCATGTGGCCCACGCACTCGCCCCCGCTGCGGCAAGCAGGCCAAGCACGATCGGGACATCCATGCCGGCGCGACCGTGCGTGACGTCGCGCCACGCATTGCGCCAGAACGGCGCCGCCGAGTAGAACAGGACGGGCAGCGTCAGCACCATGCTCGCCCAGTTGAGCAGGCGTTGCTGCTCCGGCGCGACCCCATCGTCGCTGAAGTAGGCGGCGCCCGCGAACATCATCACCTGCATCATCGCCAGCGCGGCGATGGCCCCGCGCAACAGCAGCGTTCGCCGATCGCGGCGCGCGAGGATCTCCCGCTGTGCGGGGTCATAGGGGATCGCGGTGAAGCCAAGCGCGCTGACGGCCCGAATGATGGCCGTCAGGTTGGTCGCCTCGGGAGTCCAGGCGACCACGACACGCTGGCTCGCGTCGTTGACCGCGGCGCGGCGCACGCCCGGTTGCCGCGCCAGCCAGGCCTCGCACAGCGTGCCGCAGGCCCCGCAACTCATGCCGTCGAGCAGAAGCGACACTTCGACACTGCCGTCCGGCAACGTACGCAACAGGCCGCTGGCTTGCGCTGCTTCGGCCGCCAAGGCTGCCGCCATCGCCGCGTCCGGATCCGGACGCGGTACCCCATCGGTTCGGCGCGCATAGAGTCCGGCGAGACCCGCTGCGCCAAGCGTCTGTGCCACGGCCTGGCAACCGGCGCAGCAGAACTCCCGCGGCGTGTCCTCGACCACCGCCGTCCAGCGTCCGCGTCGGAACTGTGGCTCCCCGCAGTGAAAACAGCCACCATCTGAGGGCGCATCGGCGCCGGAGTTGGCAGCGGCAACCTCCGCAGGCGAGAATGGGAACGGCATGGCAACGAATCTACGGTGGCCGACACCGGGCGGTCAAGCGGGATGCTTCGCTGACACACCTGCTGGCACCGGCAATTGCAGGCGAGCTTGACCGGCGTCAACCGTGCGTACCCCAAGGCGGGTACGATTGCTGTGTAAACTTCCGAAACGAGGAGCGTCCAGATGTACACCCACTTGCTGGTTCCCACCGATGGATCGAAGCTGTCCGACAAGGCCGTTGCGCAGGCGCTTGAACTCGCCCAGGCCATCGGCGCGCGGGTCACGGCGTTGCATGTTTCACCCGACTATCCGCAACCGGTCTACATGGAAGGCGTGGTCCTGAATCCGGTGTCGCGGCGCGAATATGCGAAACACGCGAAGGCGGAAGCAGCGCAACTCTTCGATGCGGTGCTCAAGAAGGCAGGCGCCGCAGGTGTTGCGTGCGGCACCGTGCACATGATCGCCGAAACACCATGGGAAGCGATCATGGCCACCGCCAAGAAGAGCAAGTGCGACGCCATCGTGATGGCATCGCACGGTCGCCGCGGTCTGGCCGCACTGCTTCTCGGCAGCGAGACCGTCAAGGTGCTGACTCACTCGAAGGTGCCGGTGCTGGTCGTCCGCTGACGCCTATTCGCGCGGCGTCAGCCGCCGCGTGGCCACTCACCGGCGCCACCACCCTCGCCAGGCCGAGGCGCATCGCGCCTATGCGATGGCCCGACGTGGCGCGCAGTGTCGCCAGCAGTGCCATCACGAGCGGCAGGATCACCACCACGGTGCGCGTCCTAGCCAGGCGTCGTGCCACGGCACTTGCCGTGCCCCGCCCGGGTTGCGATGATACGCCGCCACCGCCGCCATCCGATGCAATCCAAACCCGCCTTCCTGTCGCTTCTCGCGCGTGCCCGCCGCGTGGCGGTGACCTCCGTGATCGCGCTGCTGGTGCTGGCGACAACCGTCGCCGCCGCCGCCGATCCGCAAAAGGTGCTGCGTCTGGCGACGGCCGACATCGACACCCTCGATCCGCAGCAGTGGCAGGACACTTACTCGAACACCGTCGGGTCGGCGATCTTCGAGGCGATGTTCCAATGGGACTATTTCGCCCGCCCGCCGCGGCCGGTGCCCAATGCGGCCGCATCCGCGCCGGTCGTCTCGGCCGATGGCCTGACCTGGACCTTCCGGCTGCAGCCGCAGATATTTTTCACTGATGATGCCGCCTTCGGCGGCAAGCCGCGCGAGCTTGTCGCTGCCGACTACGTCTATTCGATCAAGCGCTACCTCGACCCCAACCTGCGCGGCGGCGGCGATCCGCTCATTTCCGACCTGATCGTGGGCATGCGCCAGGTGGTCGACGCGGCGCGCAAACCCGGCGCCAGGTTCAACTACGACGCGCCGGTGGAAGGCTTGCGCGCACTCGACCGCCACACGCTGCAGATACGGATCGTGGCCCCCAACTATCCATCCATGACCGACGTGATGGTCGGCATGCGCGCGGTCGCGCGCGAAGTGATCGATGCCGCGGGTGGTGACATCCAGTCCCGGCCGGTCGGCACGGGGCCGTACCGGCTGGCTTCATGGAAGCGCGGATCAAGCGTCGTGCTGGAAGCCAATCCGCGCTATCGGGCGCTGACGTATCCGCAGTCCGACAATCCGGCGCATGCCGAACTGGTGCGTTCGATGACAGGCAAACGGCTGCCACAGATCGGCCGCATCGAGTTCAACGTGATCGACGAGCAGCAGACGCGGCTTCTGGAGTTCGAAAGCGGCAAGCTCGACATCGTTGAGTTGCGCGGCGAAGGCGCACAGCGCTTTCTGGTCAATGGCGAACTCGATCCACGCATGGCGGCGCGCGGCATCAGGCGCCAGGCCTACGAGACCATCTCGGTGCGTTCGCTCTACATCAACATGCAGGATCCGGTGCTGGGCGGGATGGGCACCCCGGCGGTGGCACTGCGGCGCGCGCTGGGCCTGGGCGTCGACGCGGCCGCGCTGATTCGCGTGGTCTACGCCGGCCAGGGCGTGACCTCCAGCCAGATCATCGCGCCGGCCCTGTCGGGCTTCGATGACCAGGCGCCACCGCGACGCCACGACCCCGCGCTGGCCAACGCCCTCCTGGACCGGACCGGCTACGGCCGCCGCGATGCGGAGGGCTTCCGCTTGCAGCCGGACGGACGGCCCCTGACGATCACGCTGCTGATTTTTCCAGGAAGCGTCTGGCGCGAAGTGCAGACGCTGGTGAAGAAGAACATGGACACGATCGGCGTGCGAATGGCGTTTCGAACGATGGCCATGCAGGACCTCTTCAAGGACACGGCGGCAGGCAAGTTCCAGGTGGTCATCCATGGCCGCTCGACGTCCCCGACCGGAATGGGCTTCCAGCAGTTGCACGGACCTGATCCGCGCGAGATCAACGAATCGCAGTTTCGGCTCGATGCCTACGATCGTGCATTCGAGCGCTTTCTGCGCGCACCCACACAGCAGGAGAGGATGGAAGCGGCGCGGGTGATGAACGCCATCGTGGCCGCGTGGGCGCCGATGCTGCCGCTGATGGTGGACATCGAGAATGCGTTCACGCAGCCGTGGGTGCAGGGCTATCGCCGAAGCGAGTTCGGCAGCTACTACCAATACCTGGACATCGACCTCGCCCGGCGCAAGGCCGCCGGCGGCTAAGCGCAAAAAAGGGGTCAGGGTCGATTTTCGGCACGTGCCCCGGAGTCCGGCACCCGGCAGGTCAGACAGGCTATCCCGGGCCGGCTCGCGGCGGCCAAGGGACATTCGCGCTACAATGCGTTTTTCCCAACAAAAACAGCATCATGCGCGTATCTGCTTTCTACCTCGCCACGTTGAAGGAAGCGCCGGCCGAAGCCGACATCATCAGCCAGCAGCTGATGCTGCGGGCGGGGCTCATCCGCAAGCTTGGGACCGGCCTCTATACGTGGATGCCGCTGGGCCTGCGTACGCTGCGCAAGGTGGAGACGATCGTGCGCGAGGAGATGGATCGCGCCGGCGCGCTCGAACTGGTGATGCCGGTGATCCAGCCCGCCGAACAATGGCAGGAAACCGGCCGCTGGGAAAAGATGGGCCCCAACATGCTGCGCCTGAAGGACCGGCATGACCGCGACTTCATCGTCGGGCCGACGCACGAGGAAGTGATCACCGACATCGTGCGCCGGGAGATCAAGAGCTACCGGCAGCTGCCTGTCAACTTCTACCAGATCCAGACCAAGTTCCGCGACGAGATCCGGCCGCGCTTCGGCGTGATGCGCGCACGCGAATTCATCATGAAGGACGCGTATTCCTTCGATGTCGACGAGGCCGGCATGGCGCGCTCCTACCAGCGCATGTACGACGCCTATGTCGCGATCTTCACGCGGATGGGTCTGCGCTTTCGTCCGGTCGATGCCGACAGCGGCGCCATCGGCGGCGCGGTCTCCTGCGAATTCCAGGTGCTGGCGGATTCGGGCGAAGACGCGATCGCGTGGAGCGACGGCTCGTCCTATGCGGCCAACGTCGAGAAGGCCGAGGCGATCGCACCCGTGAACCCGCGTCCGGCTGCTGCCGAAACGATGGCCAAGGTCGCGACCCCCGGCAAGTCCACGTGCGAGGATGTCGCCCAATTGCTGGGCCTGCCGCTGGCGCGCACGATCAAGTGCCTGATGCTGATGGCGGACGACCGCGTGCAGATGCTGCTGCTGCGCGGCGATCACATGGGCAACGAGATCAAGATCGGCAAGCTGCCGGGCTTCGACGGCTGGCGCATGGCCACCGAGGCCGAGATCGTGGCGGCCACTGGCTGCCGGCCCGGATACCTGGGCCCGGTCGGCATTCCCCATGACATGCCGCTCATCGTCGACCGGTCGGTGGCCGCGATGGCCGATTTCATCTGCGGCGCCAACGAGGCGGACTTCCACCTGCGCGGCGTCAACTTCGGCCGCGATTGCCGCGAGCCGGACGGCGTGGCGGACCTCCGCAACGTCGTGGCCGGCGATCCGTCCCCGGATGGCAAGGGCACGCTTGCCATCGCCCGCGGCGTCGAGGTCGGTCATGTCTTCGCTCTGGGCAACCTCTATTCCAAGGCCCTGGGCGCAACTTATCTCGACGCCGACGGTCAATCGAAAGTGCTGGAAATGGGCTGTTACGGCATCGGGGTCACCCGCGTCGTCGCGGCCGCCATCGAACAGAACCACGACGCCCGCGGAATCGTATGGCCGCTCCCGCTCGCCCCGTTCGCCGTGGCAATCGCGCCGGTGGCCTACGATCGCAGCGATGCCGTGCGGGAACTGGCCGACCGCCTGCACGCCGAGCTTGAAGCGGAGGGTATCGAGGTCCTGCTGGACGATCGCGGCGAGCGCCCTGGCGTGATGTTTGCTGATCTCGAGCTTATCGGGATCCCGCACCGGATCACGATTGGCGATCGGGGGCTGAAGGAGGGCCGCGTGGAGTATCAGGCGCGGACGGAAAGCGCAGCCACGCCGGTGCCGGTCGACGGAATCGCGGCGTTCATCAGGCAACGATTGAAGGGTTGAAACAGAACGCATGCAACGGTCAGGCACGATGATTTTCCCTCGACCCAACGCCATCGGGCGCGCCCTGCCGCGCCACGCGCGCGCCTGGCTGCTCGTGGCGGTGCTCGTGCTGATGGCAGTGCCACCACCGGCGCTGGCCGGGGGCCAGCGCGAAGAGCATCTGGCACCCTCCGTGGTCGCCGGGCTGGCCAAGGCCATCGCCGATGCGCCGGTGCCTGCCGACTACGCCAACCGCGACGCGCTGCAACCGTGGCTGGGCGAGATGTCGCGCCGGCTGTCCACCCGCGTGCCCAACGAGCGCGAGCGGCGCGAACTGCTGGCCACCGTCTACTACGAAGCCATGCGGGCGGGTCTCGACCCGCAGTTGCTGCTGGCCGTGATGCATCACGAGAGTGGCTTCAAGAAGTACGCCGTCTCCCCGGTCGGCGCGCGCGGCTACATGCAGGTGATGCCGTTCTGGGTCGGCACCATCGGCACCACGGACCAGAACCTCTTCAACCTGCGCACCAACCTTCGTTACGGCGCGGTGATCCTGCGTCACTATCTGGTGGAACTCGAGCAGGGCGATCTCTATCGCGCGCTCGGCCGCTACAACGGCAGCCTCGGCCGGCCGGAGTACCCCACTGCCGTGATTGCAGCGATGAATCGCCACTATTCGTTCGGCGTGCCGGCCACCGCCACGGCAAGCGCGACAGGCACCGCCACCGTGCGGTGAACGGCGCAATCCCGCCCACCGCATCGCCCGTCCGCTATCGCGGCCGCTTCGCGCCCTCCCCCACCGGGCCGCTGCATTTCGGTTCGCTGATCGCCGCACTCGCCAGTTATTGCGACGCCCGTGCCGTCGGCGGCGAATGGCTGGTGCGGATCGAGGACGTCGACACGCCGCGCAGCCGGTCCGGCGCCGAGTCCGTGATCATGCGCGCGCTCGAGCGCTACCAGTTTGCCTGGGACGGTCCGGTGGTGCGCCAATCCGACCGTCGGGCGCTGTACGACGAAGCGCTGGCCGCGCTCGCCGCGCGCAACGCGATCTATGCGTGTGTCTGTTCGCGCCGCGAACTCGAGAGCGCGCCCGTCAGCGCCACCGGGGAACGCTGCTATCCGGGCACCTGCCGCCGTGGCGCGATCGCCCTCACGGATGGCCGTCGCCACGCGCTCCGGGTCGCCGTCGGCGACGACATCATCGCTTTCACCGACCGCCTGCAGGGTCCGCAGCGACAACAACTGGCCACGGATGTCGGCGACTTCGTCGTGCGGCGCGCCGATGGCCTGCATGCCTACCAGCTCGCTGTCGTGGTCGACGATGCCGAGCAGGGCATCACCGCGGTCGTGCGCGGCGCCGACCTGCTCGCCTCCACGCCTCGACAGATTTTCCTGCAGCGCCTGCTGCACGTGCCGGTCCCTTCCTATCTGCATGTCCCGGTGGCCATCAACCGCGCAGGCGCCAAGCTGTCGAAGCAGACGCTTGCCCGCCGCCTGCCGGAGGATCCGCTCCCGGCGCTGCTGGCAGCATGGCGTTTCCTTGACCAGCCATCGCCGTCCGCGATGCCCGCCTCCGTGGCGGAGTTCTGGGCCTTCGCTCATGCGACATGGGCGCCGCGGCAGTTGCCGCCGGTGCCCATGCTTCCCGCGCCGGCGCAATTCGACGAAGCGCCGCATTCGGCATGACGCGTATAATCGTGGGCTGCCCTGTGCATGCATGCAACGTCCTGCTGCATGCGGACGCCACCGTAGCGAAGATTCCATGACCACACTTGTAGTTGTCCGCAAGGGCGACGAAGTCGCCATTGCCGCCGACTCGCTCACCACGTTCGGGGACACGCGCCTGGCCGCGGTGCACGACCGCACCTACGACAAGATCATTCACTACCGCGGCAACTACATCGGGCTCTGCGGCTCGGCCGCGCACCAGCTCGTGTTCGAAAGCCTGCTGCGCCGGCACGAGGATCTCGACTTCTCGGGCAAGTTCGCGATCTTCGAGACTTTTCGCAAGCTGCATCCGCTGCTGAAGGAGCAGCACTTCCTGAATCCGAAGGAAGAAGACGACGACCCGTACGAATCCACGCAGATCACCGCGCTGGTCGCCAACGTGCACGGCATCTTCGGCGTCTACTCGATGCGCGAGGTGTTCGAGTACACGCAGTTCTGGGCCGCCGGCTCCGGCCGCGAGTTTGCGCTGGGCGCGATGCACGCGCAGTACAATCGATTGCGCTCCGCCGAGGCGATCGCCCGCGCCGGCCTCGATGCGGGTTGCCTCTTCGACAAGAATTCGGCACTCCCGCTCACCATTTACACGTTCAAACTCCAGACGACGTGACCCCCGATCGGATGCCACGCGCGGACGCACTGACGCCCTTCCTGTTCGAACACGCCGCGGTGCGTGGGGCGCTGGTGCGCGTCGATGCGACCGCCCAGGCGGTATTGGCCGCGCACGACTATCCGGCGGTGATCCGGGCGGTCCTGACCGAACTGGTGGCCGCGGCAACGCTGCTGGCGGCATCCCTCAAGTTCAAGGGTAGCCTCATCGTGCAATTGCAGGGCGACGGACCGGTGCGCCTGATGGTCGTCGAATGCAACGATGCATTGGGCGTGCGCGCCACGGCACAGTGGGATGCGCAACGGGTCGCCCGCATGCCCGCGAGCGCGACGCTGGCGGACCTCGCCGGTGGTCCCGACCATGCGCGCATGGTGATGACGCTCGACCCCAAGGGCGCCGGACCGATCTACCAGGGAATCGTCGCCCTCGAGACCGGCGCAGTGGCCACGTTGATCGAGCACTATCTTGCGACCTCGGAACAAATGGCGAGCCGGTTGCTGCTGGCCCGTGATGGCGATGCCTGTGCCGGCCTGCTGATCCAGCGACTGCCCGGCGGCGACGACGAAGCGCACGAAGCCTGGACACGGCTCTGCCGCGACGTCGATGCGCTTGCCACCGGCAACCTGCTGGCAACGCAGGACGCCACCGCCGTCCTGGCCGGACTCTTTCCGCACGACGACCTGCGGGTCTTCGCCCCGCGCAGCGTGGCATTCGCCTGCTCATGCTCGCTCGACCGCGTCGAGAGGGCGCTGCGGATTGCGGGCGCAGCCGAGGTCGAGTCGATCCTGGCCGAACGTGGCGACGTCGAAGTCACCTGCGAGTTCTGCCAGCGCCGCTATACGCTGGAACCGGCTGCGGCGCGCGCGCTGTTCGACACCACGACCCGGCACTGATCCGCCGCGGCCGCCATGACCCTCTACACGCCCGCGCACTTTGCCGTCGCCGATCGTGCCGCCGTGGCGCGACTGATGCACGATCATCCTTTCGCGACGCTGATCACCCCGGGCTCGCCGGAGCCCCACATCTCGCACCTGCCGCTGCTGTTCGTGCCCGGCACGGAGCCTCACGGCATGTTGATCGGGCACTTCGCGCGCGCCAATCCGCACTGGCAGCATGCAGTTGAAGGCGAGTCGGTCGCGCTGTTCCACGGACCGCATGCCTATGTGTCGCCGCGCTGGTACGCGCATCCCGCCAGGATGGTGCCGACATGGAACTACGTTGCCGTCCACGCCCATGGCACGCTGGACATCCTCGATGATCCGGCGGAAAAGCGGCACGTGCTCGACATCCTTGCACACCGTTTCGAGCACGCGCGGCCGGACCCATGGCACTTCGACATGCCACCGCGCGAACGCGATGCCCTGGTCGGGGCGATCGTCGCGTTCCGGTTGCGGATCAGGCGGCTCGAGGCCAAGTTCAAGCTGTCCCAGAATCGCTCGCAGGAGGATCGTCGCGGCGTCGTGACCGGCTTGCGGGCCGAGGGACATCCGGAGGCGGCGGCAACCGCGGAGTGGATGGAAGCCTACCCGGAAGTGCAGCGTCCCCCATCGTGAAGCACGACGAGCCGGCCACCGACGACCGCGTCCGCTTCGACAAGTGGCTGTGGGCCGCGCGTTTCTACAAGACGCGCAGCCTTGCATCGGCGGCCATCGAGGCCGGGCAGGCGCGGATCAACGACGAACGCGTCAAGCCGTCGCGCGCGCCGCGTGTCGGCGATCTCGTGTCGATACGCCGCGGCGGGCTGACGTGGGTTGCCGCAGTGGTGGCGTTGTCCGACCGCCGCGGAGGCGCGCCCGAGGCCGCGTTGCTGTACCGCGAGACGCCGGAAAGCGCGCAGGCGCGCGAAGCCATCGTGCTGGAGCAACGCGCCGCGCGGGCGTCGGCCCCGCAAGCGCCGGGGCGGCCCACCAAGCGCCAGCGGCGCAAGCTCGAGGACTTCCTCAACGAGCCCTGATCGATGCGAAGCAGCCGGGTCCCGGCTGCACGGGGTCAGCAGAGCCGAAGGCTGGACAGTTCGAGGATCAGATCCGGTTGCCGGTAGGCCTGCAGCACCAGCCACGCCAGCGCGAGCGCCAGCAGGAGCCCGAGCGTATGCCAGAGCGTCCTGCGGGCAAGCCACGGAAGCGGCGGATCGACGTGGGGACTCACCCCTGCGATGCTACGCCCGCTGCGGTATCTCCGGCAAGATGCCCACCAGAGGCGCCGCGGAGTTCGGCAGCAGGCCAAGCGTGCGCATCTTCGACATCACCGAGCTGAAGTCGACCGCGGTATGCACGTCGGCAATCGGCTTGGCCAGGAGGTTGACCGCGCGCCCGCTCACCACCAGCGGCAGTTCGGGCGGCAGCGCCGTACGCAGGCTGCGAATTTCCTGGCCCGCGATCTTGCCCGAGATCCCCCGGTCGAACAGCAACACGACCATGGCCGCCTTGTACGCGTCCGCCGCGCCGGCAATTTCCTGCGCCGGCACGCCGGCGCCCAGGGTCAGGCAATTGACGCCTTCCGTGAACAGCAACAACTCGAGGATCGCCAGGCCGAGCTGATTGGGGTCATTGGGCGGCGTGGCCAGCAGAATGTGCCGCGCATCGCGCGTTGGCCTTACCAGGCGCGTCACATCGCGCAACAGGCGCTGCGCCAGATCGGCAAAGCGCAATTCCTGGAACGTCTGCATCTCGCCGCGCACCACGCGCTCGTGCACAGCCTCGTTGAGCGGGATCAGCGTCTGCTCGAGGAACCGGCGCAGGCCCTGCCCCACCAGCAGTTTCGACAGATGATTCTGCAGCTCGCCGATGCGATGCTCGCTCACGAGTTTGACGGCGTTTTCGATTTCGGCGGGCAGCGCCGCCGGCACATCGACTGCCAGGCCCACCATCGACTGCAGCGCGGAATCGGCAAGTGCGACGACCGCCCCGGCCCGCCAGCCCTCCGACAGCAATTGCTTGATGAGTTTGAGGCGCGCGACCTGGTCCGCCGGATAGACGCGATCGCCAAAGGGATCGCGCAGCGGGGTCGGGAAACCGTACCGGCGCTGCCACATGTAGAGCTGTTCCCGGCGCAGGCCGGTGATGCGCACCACTTCGCGGATATGCAGGGCGCCGCGGGTGTCGGTGTCGGGGGTGTCCGTCACGGCGGTGAGCGTCGGCTCACCGCGGCGGGTCGGGGCTTTGATCAGAATGCCCATGGCTGAAATTCCTCTTCGCAACGCGACCACCGCACCACAGTTGAAGTCGGCAGTCTGTAATGCACAAGTATATCGTCCCGGCGTACCGGTCCGGGTTTGCCGCCCGACGGGCCAAACGCACCGCCAAGCTGTGCTGCACTAACCGTATAGGCACAATACGTGCCAGACGACGTTGCGCGCCCTTGCCGCCACCACCGCGTTGACGCATGATGAGAAACAGTGACCATTGCAATCCGGCGGCCAGATCCACCCGTGGCCGCCGTCTTCGTTTCCGCGACTCGATCGGCTTGGCTGGTTCGCTTCTTGCAATAGGGTGACTTATGGACGCTTTTCCACAACCTGCCTGACCCACGTCAGACCAATCATGTTCGGGTTCGGCAAAACCAATCGTGACCCGCTGGCGGACTTCCGCTCGGCGGAGAAGTGGCTCGCCTCGTTTCCGGTCGCCGATCCGCTCGCGATGCATACGGAAGTGATCGCCGAACTCGGGCGGATGGCGGAGCCAGTTGCCAAGCGCACGCCGCAGCGGCTCGAAGCCATCTTCCGCGTCGATGCGCAATGCGCCAGTCTGCGCAAGAACCTGACGGCGCAGTACATCGAACACTCAAGCCGCAGTTCCAGGATCGAACATCAACTATGGTCGGCGCTGTTCGACCTGACGCAGGCGTTTCTCGTCACCTACAACACCTATGCGCGCGAGGTCTCGCTGCATTCGCAAAGCGCCAAGTGGCAGCTGTTGCTCCCGGAACTCATCGGGCGACAGATCATGCACATGGGACTCGACGCCAAGGTCCGGCTCTATCGCTACGAGCAGTGGATCCCGGCCAAATGGTCGGAGCTGCATGCCCACTTCACGCTTGCCTGCTCGCGCCAGTTCGAACGCCAGCAGCTGGTGGTCAGCGCCAGCGGACATTCCACCACGATCGAACACGAATACCTGTTCACATTGCTGCTGCACCTCATGAATGCGGGCAACATGTCCGCACGGCACCTCGAGTGGGTTGCGGGTGAAATGGACGAGTGGATCGCGCCGTTGCGTCTGTCGGTCGAGCCATCGTCGGTGACGTCGTTCTTTGTCGATCTCGCCAGTCGTGAAGGGCTGCGCCGCCGCCTGCCGCAGCCGCTGGAAGGTCGCGTCCTGTTTCTCGATACCCGGCCCTTGCACGCCACGCTGATGCAGAACGTCGTGATGATCGACCAGAAGATCAAGGCGCAGCCACTGTCGGAGCGCACCGGCAAGCGCAGCGAGCAGCTTGGTCTGCTGACCAAGCTGGCCTCCCAGGTCGACCCCGAGTTCAAGCCTTTCGCCCGCCGCGGCGAGCGCACCGCTGCCGTGGGTACGGTCGACGCGATTGTCGGCTTCGGCAAGATTTCAGGATTCCTGCGGGAAGAGGAGTTGGCCCCCGTGCCGTATGCCGAGCACGGCAAGAGCTTCGGCGACACGATGGAGCTGGCGGTGTTCGGTCGCATGCGCAACGAGACCGACCGGCGCGTCGAGATGTCGCGACGACGCCTGGCGTCCTTTGCGGCCCCCGGCGGTCCGTGGGAAGTGAAGGACTCCAGCCAGACCGGGTTTCGGATGCTGGCCCCGATGAGCGTGGCCAATGCGGTGACGCTGGGCACGCTCGCGGCCATTCGTCCGCATGGCCAGGCGCCATGGACGCTCGGCATCGTGCGCCGGATGAAACGCATGTCGGCGGATCGCGCCGAGATCGGCCTGCAGGTGATCGCCAATACGCTGGTCGGTGTGGACCTGATCGAGCAACGCAAGAATCTCGACGCCGATTACTCGGTGGACGGCGAAGCCACCACGATCAATGGCCGCACCTTCCAGGGCCTCTTCCTTGCCCTGAAAAAGCGCGAGGGTGACACCTCGGTCCAGTCGCTGATCGTGCCCGCTGCGGAATATCAGCCCACCAAGCGCCTGAAGCTCCTGACGTCGAAGTCGAGCAGCCCGATCCGCTTCGGCCGCCTGCTGGAGCAGCAGTCGGAGTGGGTCTGGGCCACCATCGAGCCGCTCGAGCTCAATACCCCCATCCCCACCATCACCGGGGCGATGATTCCCCCCACCGCCGCGAACGAGTAGATTGTCGGGCATGACAATGCCCGTCGACTCCCACGCCGCATTGCACGCCTCCCATCGATGGGACGTGCCCGACCATTTCAATATCGCACAGGCCTGCTGCGGCCGCTGGGCCGCCGACCGCACGCGCTTTGCGCTGTACTGGGAGGACGAGTCCGGCGCCGCGTCGGCGCACACGTTCTGGGACCTGCAGCGCGAAGCCAACCGCCTGTCCAATGTGCTCGCGGGCCTGGGCATCAAGCACGGCGACAAGGTGGCCTTGGTGCTGCCGCAAAGGCGCGAGACCCTCGTGGCGCATCTCGCCGTGTACCAGATGGGCGCCGTGGCGGTACCGCTGTCGTTCCTGTTCGGCCCGGATGCGCTCGCCTATCGCCTCGACAACGCGCAAGCGCGGGTCGCGCTGGTCGACGGCCAATCCGCGCCCAATCTCGCGCCGATCCGCAACGATCTGCCGCACCTGACGCACGTGCTGGGCGTGGCAGGCGCGCGCGGCGATGGGCTGGTCGACTACGACGGCGCCGTCGCCGTCGCCGCACCGCATTTCACGCCCGTGGTCACGCGCGCCAGCGACCCGGCGCTGATCGTCTACACCAGCGGCACCACCGGCCCGCCCAAGGGCGCACTGATGCCGCACGCGTGCCTGCTCGGCAACCTGCCAGGCTTCGTCCACTCGCACGATGGTTTTCCGCAGCCCGGCGATCTCTTCTGGTCGCCGGCCGACTGGGCGTGGACCGGTGGCCTGATGGATGCGCTGCTGCCCACGCTGTGCTTCGGCCAGCCGATCGTCGGCTATCGCGGCCGCTTCGACCCCGAGCGCGCATTTGCGCTGATGGAGAAATACCAGGTCCGCAATACCTTCCTCTTTCCGACGGCGCTGAAGCTCATGATGAAGGCGTTTCCGCGTCCGCGTGACCGCTTCGACGTGAACCTGCGGACGATCATGAGCGCAGGCGAAGCGGTCGGCAGCACGGTGTTTGCATGGACGCAGGATGCGCTGGGCGCCACCATCAACGAGATGTTCGGGCAGACCGAGATGAACTACATCGTCGGCAACTCGCACCTGCAATGGCCGGCCAAGCCCGGATCGATGGGGCGCCCCTACCCCGGCCATCGCGTCGCCGTGATCGACGACGCCGGCCGCGAAGTACCCGCCGGCGAGCCCGGCGAAATCGTCGTCCATCGCATTGCACCGGATGGCACGCCCGACCCCGTGTTCTTCCTCGAATACTTCAAGAACCCGGAGGGCACGCGCGGCAAGTACACCGGCGACTGGTGCCACACCGGCGATGTCGCGACGATCGATGCGGATGGCTACCTCTGGTACCAGGGGCGCGCGGACGATGTGTTCAAGGTGGCCGGTTATCGCGTCGGCCCGTCCGAGATCGAGAACTGTATCGTCAAGCATCCGGCGGTGGCCAACGTCGCAGTGGTGCCCTCGCCCGACGAGACACGCGGCAGCGTGGTCAAGGCTTTCATCGTGCTGGCCGAGGGGCAAGTGCCGTCCGCCGAACTCGAAGCGGACATCCAGCAGCACGTGCGCAAGTTCCTGGCGCCCTACGAATACCCGAAGGAGATCGAGTTCATCGACGCGCTGCCGATGACCACGACCGGCAAGGTTCAGCGCAAGGTGCTGCGCGAGCGCGAGGCCTCGCGCAAACTCGCGGAAGCATCGACGCCGGCGCACCACTCGCGCTCACGCACGTAAAGCTCACAGCCTTGGGAGGGCACGCGGTGCTGACCGGTGCTGCGCCTAGGTCACCGTCACGCCCTGCATCATCCCCATGTCTTCATGGACCAGCATGTGGCAATGCATCACATAGCGCCCCGTGTAGTGCAGGAAGCGCATGCGAAACGTGATCGACGTCACCGCACCCGGCGGCGACGGCCCGCCCCCCGGCGGGTTAAGCGGGGGCGGCGTGGCGTTGAACGGCAACGCGACGGTGTCGGCCCAGTACCGATCGCTCTCCTTCAGCCGGACCCCGTTCACCGCCACCACGTACATGGGATTGACGTGGATGTGGAACGGATGGCGGATGTTGTTCATGTTGACGATGGTCCACTCCTCCACGCTGTTCAGCGCCACCAGTTGCGTCAACGCCTTGCTCGACTGGAATGGAATGTAGGTGACGGGAAATGGCAGCGTTGCCGGAGGCACGGGCGTGGGTGAGGCCGACGTCCCGGCCGAGCCCAGCGCATAAACCTTGTTGGCGATTTGCGTTTTATCCGCCTGGTAGACCCAATCGTAGGTTTCGTTGACCGGCGAGGTCGGCGGATTGACCAGCGTGGTCGGCGTGGGCGGGGTGAAGGGCAGCACCCGCATCACGATCATGCGCTGCATGCCGCCGTTGGCCGCCAGCTCCTCGTCGGTGATGGGCGTCAGGAACGGCGTGACCGGCAGCGGCTCCGGCGGCAGGTTCATCGGTAGCGGGTCAGGCAGCACCACGATCTCCGCGACAATCTCGCCGGTGGTGACGGCGGCATTGCGCCCCATCTCGATCGGAAACGAGCGCAGATGGTAGGTGCCCGGCGCCCCGGCCTTGACCAGCACGTTGGTGCGGTTGCCGACCGCAAGCGCCACAGCCTCCGGATAGCTTCCCGACGCCGCGGTGGTGGGCGGCGTGAATGCGGCAAGCGGCAGCGGGGGAACGGGCTTCAGCGTGCGGCGCGGGTTGCCGTCGTGGCTGTACTGGTAGAACGTGTGCTCGTGCAGGCTCAGGTTGAGCATCTTGAAGATGGCGGCATTGATGAAGCGCCACTTCTGCACCTCGCCCGTGTACATGAGGATGCGCGGCACGCTCACGCCGTTGATCAGGAAATTCGGCTCGTTGGTGGTCACATTGGCGACCTGGCTGAAGCTTTCGAGCTGTCCAGTCACTGGATCGTATATCGGCGCCTGGAAGACGAAGATTTTCTCCCTCGCAACGGCGATCTCGGGGACCTGGTCGATGGGTCCCTGGATGATCAGCGCACCGGCCATGCCGCTGCCCACGTGCATCGCGCTTGATCCGTGCAGATGCGGGTGATACCAGTAGGTACCGGCCGGGTGGTCGCTGCGGATGAAGTATTCGTATTGGCGGGTCTCGCCGGGCTGGATGCCCTGGTCGGGATCGTCGACGACGAAGTCGCCGTAGAGCAACGGCGGATTGGCGGTGTTCGGGCTGGTGTAAGGCGGCGTGGCCGGCTGCGGATAGATGTCGGGATAGACGTGCAGGCCGTGCGTGTGCAGGTTGGTGCTGTTGGGATAATTGAGGTGCCTTGTCTGCGTCGGGGGCGGCGGCTTGGGCACCACCGGGTTGGGCGGCAGCTTGTTGATGATCTTGATCCGCAGCGTGTCGCCGACATTGACCCGCAACGTCGGCGCGGGGATCGTGCCGAACATGTTGCGCAACGTCACGATCGTGCCGTTGAACGGGATGGTCAGGTACGACAGGATGATCGTGACGTCCAGCACCCCGTTGACCGATTGGATGTTGACCGGCGTGACGAAGGTTTCCCTGGGTCCCACGGGGCCCGTGTCGTCCCCACCGCCACAGGCCGACAACGCCGCCGGCACGACCGCACCGGCAGCAATGGTGACGCCAAGCTGGAGAAAGTCACGGCGGGAAAGATCGTCCATGCGCGTTTCAGACATCGCGGTCTCCCTTCGTGATGCTGACGGCAAGCAGTCTTGCCGGATGCCTTTGTTCCCGCGCCGCGGCCCCGATCTGGCCATCGGCATTGCTGCCCCAACCGTAGAGGGCGCCGGCCGCCAATGCGACCGCGTGCGCCTGGCCCGCGGCGATGGAGCGCGCCTTCGTCAATCCGTGGATGCGTTCCGGGCGGCGCCGGTCGGCATCGTCGCCCAATCCCAATTGGCCCAGGCGATTCCAGCCCCACGCGTAGACCTGACCGCTGTTGCCGAGCGCCAGCGAGAAGTACATCCCGGCGGCAATCGCCTGCGCGCGTTCGGGCAACGCGACGGACAGCGGCACCGCCGAATATGCGGGGTCATCCCGCCCCAGCTGCCCATGATTGTTGCTGCCCCACGCCACGACTTCGCCGGTAGTGGTCAAAGCAAGCGAGTGGCTGGTGCCCGCGGCAAGGGCCTGCACGCGATAGGGCAATGGAATTTCGGCGGGCGTGGCCACGGTCTGCAGGTGGCCCAATCCAAGCTGCCCCGCGGCATTGCAGCCCCACGCATAGATCCGCTGGTCCCGGGTCAGCGCCAGCATGTACCCCTTGCCCATCGTCAGCGCGCGTGCCGCGGGTACGCCTGCAACACGCCCGGGTGGCGCCTCGAACGGCGCGTCCGGCCGGCCGAGGGCGCCGTCCTGATTGAGTCCCCACGTG
>JANNKR010000198.1:0-12395 GCA_031396395.1 Betaproteobacteria bacterium | reverse complement strand
GTACGGGAGTGCTTCCTGACCTGGCTTGCAGCCCCGTATGCGAACTGAAAAGTAATGTCACCATCCTCGGCTACACCCATGCCCGGCGCTATCGGACTATTCGACATTCTTTGTAGGAGGGGAGCGCAGCGGCGGCCATGGAGCCGCCCGACCGCGAGCGTGGTTTGGATGCAATACCGTTTGAAATCATGGGTGAAGCGTGGTCGATGCACGCTGCCTGATCTTGCCGGGGCGAGGGGTTGCGTGGGGGCGCGTGTCGGATAGGGGGCGCAGGCACCGTTGCGTCAGCCCGGCGCCACCAGCGCCCGGGCCAGTACCCGCACCACGTGCACCGCCTCGCGCGCGCCGCTGGCGCGCGTGCCGTCGGCGATCTGGTGACGGCAACTGGTGCCGTCGGCCACGATCAGTGTCGCCGCATCGGCGCCACGGACTGCCGGCAGCAGCGACAGCTCCGCCATCCGCATCGATACATCGTAATGCGCCGCCTCGTAGCCGAAGCTTCCGGCCATGCCGCAGCAGCTCGACTCGACCACGTCGACCGCCAGCCCCGGAATCAGCTGCAGCACCTTCTGCGCCGGCGTGACCGCATCGAAGGCCTTCTGGTGGCAGTGGCCGTGCAGCAACGCGCGCGTTTCTGGCAATGCGACGAGCGGCAACCGCAGGCGCCCTGCCGCGTGTTCACGGGCCAGGAATTCCTCGACCAGGAATGCGCTCCCGGACAGCTGCTGGGCCGCGGCGCCCAGGCCCATCACCAGGAACTCGTCACGCAGCGTCAGCAGGCACGATGGCTCGAGTCCCAGCACGACCGCGCCACGCGCCACCTGCGGCGCCAGCGCCGCGACCATGCGCCGGGCTTCTCGCTTCGCCTCGTCAACCAGCCCGGCCGCGAGAAACGTGCGCCCGCAGCACAGCGGTCGCGCCGGTTCCGGGTCGTCGGCACGCGCGCCTGCAACTGCAACCCGATAGCCCGCCGCGCGCAGCACCGCCAGCGCGGCGTGCGCGTTCTCGGGCTCGAAGTACTGCGTGAAGGTGTCGACGAACAGGATCACGTCCGCGGTGTCCATGGCCGGTACCGCGTCGCGCTGCGAGCGCAGGAACGTGTCGCTGCGCCAGCGCGGCAGCGACCGTTGCGCCGACAAGCCCGTCCACGCCTGCGACAGTCGTGCCACGCCCGGTATCGTGTCGCGCAGGTTGGCGAGCCACGGCAGCCGCGCCGCCCATGGCGCCCAGCGCGGCAGAAAGGCGATCGCGCGATCCTTGAGCGACAGTCCGTGTGCGCGCTGCCAGTGATACTGGAACTCGATCTTCATCTTCGCCATGTCCACACCGGTAGGACAATCGCGCCGGCAGCCCTTGCAGCCCACGCACAGGTCGAGCGCGGCGCGCACCGGCTCCGAGGCGAGATCGGGGCCGAGCTGCCCCGACAGCGCCCGCCGCAGCGTATTGGCGCGGCCACGCGTGACGTGCATCTCGTCGCGCGTGACGCGATAGCTCGGACACATCGTGCCGGCATCGAACTTGCGGCAGTGCCCGTTGTTGTTGCACATCTCGACGGCCTTGGCGAAACCCTGCGCCGGATCGCCGCCAGTACCTGGTGCCGAAACCGTATCGGTGACCGGCTCGTTCTGGACGTTCCATGCCGACCAGTCGAGCGCCGTGGTCACTGGCAGCGTCCGGTGCTGCGGCGGGAAGCGGAACAGCGTGGCGTCGTCCATCCGCGTCGACCGCACGATCTTGCCGGGATTCATCAGTCCCGCGGGATCGAAGAGGTCCTTGATTTCCTCGAACGCACGCGTGAGCTTGGGTCCGAATTGCCACGCCACCCATTCGCTGCGGACGAGGCCATCGCCATGCTCGCCCGAGAACGCGCCCTTGTACGCCCGCACCAGCGCGCTCGCTTCCTCGGCTATGGCACGCATCTTCACCGCGCCGTCGCGGCGCATGTCCAGGATCGGCCGGACGTGCAGCGTGCCCACCGACGCGTGGGCGTACCACGTACCCCGCGTGCCGTGCCGGCGAAACACCTCCGTCAGGTTGTCCACGTAGTCGGGCAGGTGTTCGAGCGGCACCGCGCAATCCTCGATGAAGGAGACCGGCTTGCCGTCGCCGCGCATGCTCATCATGATGTTGAGGCCCGCCTTGCGCACCTCCCACAACGCCTTCTGCGGCCCGGCAGCCGTCATCTTGACCACACTTCCCGGCAAGCCGAGATCGCCCATCAGCGTGGCGAGATCGTCCAGCAGGCGCGCCGGAGCGGTCGCCGCATCGCCGATGAACTCCACCAGCAGGATGGCTTCCGGCCGCCCGATCAACGCAGCGTCGATCACCGGCCGGAAGGCCGGATTGCCCCTGGCGAGGTCGATCATCGTCCGGTCGACCAGCTCGACTGCCGACGGCAGCAGGCGAACGATCTCGCGCGCGCACTCCATCGCGCGACGCAGCGTCGGAAAATTCACGACACCGAGGGTCCGATGCTGCGGGAGCGGCGCGACGGCGAGCGTCAGCTCGCGGGTCCACGCCAGAGTTCCCTCGCTGCCAACCAAAAGGTGTGCGAAGTTGACGCTGCCATCCGGCGTGTAGGGTCGTTCGCTGCGCGGATGGAACACGTCGATGTTATAACCGCCCACTCGGCGCAGCACGGATGGCACCCGGGCCTCGATTTCGGCCCACTCGCGCGCGCCGATGGCGCCCAGATCGTCGAGCAGCGTGCGCACGCGCGGCGGCGCGCCCTGCATGGCGGCGGCAGGGCCGAAGCGCGCGGCCGTACCATCGGCGAGTAGCGCGTCGATCGCGACCACGTTGTGCACCATGTTGCCGTAGGCAATCGAGCGCGAGCCGCAGGAATTGTTACCGGCCATGCCGCCCAGCGTGCATTGCGCCGCGGTGCTGACGTCGACAGGAAACCACACGCCGTGGGGCTTCAACCACGCATTGAGCGCATCGAGCACGATGCCCGGCTCGACGGTCACCGTGCCGGCCGCCGCGTCGAAGGACACCACGCGGTTGAGATGCTTGCTGTGGTCGATGACCAGCGCCGCGCCCACGGTCTGGCCGCATTGCGAGCTGCCCGCGCCGCGCGGCAGCATCGGAATCGCCAGCTCGCGGCAGACATCGACTGCGGCGCGGACGTCGGCATCGCTGGCGGGGACCAGCACGCCGACCGGTTCGACCTGGTAGATGGAGGCGTCGGTGGCATAGCGGCCACGGGAAGCATCGTCGAACAGCACAGCTCCCTCCACCGCGCCACGCAGCCGCCGCGCAAGATCGGTTGCGGCAGCCCGCGGGCGATACACCAGCGGTTGCGCAGCAGTCACACCAGTTGCGTCATGCATCGACCGGCCCCGGCTCCGGATGGCGCGCGCGGGGGCGAACGGCATCCGGGCAAATTGCGTTTATGATACGTGCAGGACGGCAGGCAGCACCCCAAGAGTCGCTCCGCCGCCGCAGCTAGCCCGAGGACGCCCTATGTTCAAGCTCGACTCCCATCCGTCCGGCCGCCATTTTCTGCAGATTCCAGGCCCGACGAATGTCCCGGATCGCGTACAGCGCGCCATCGACCAACCGACAATCGACCATCGCGGACCCGATTTTGCGCGGCTGACGCTGGAAATTCTCGACGGCCTGAAGGATGTCTTCCAGTCCACCGGACCAGTGATCATCTACCCGGCGTCCGGCACCGGCGCGTGGGAGGCGGCGCTGGTCAACACGCTGTCGCCCGGCGATCGCGTGCTGATGTTCGAAACCGGCCACTTCGCGACCCTGTGGCGGGGCATCGCCGAGAAGCTCGGCCTCGTCGTGGAATTCGTCCCGGGCGATTGGCGCACCGGGATCGATCCGGCGATGGTGGAGTCCCGCCTCGCCGAAGATCGTGCCCATGCGTTCAAGGCCGTGCTGGCGGTGCACAACGAAACCTCCACTGGCGTCACCAGCGGCATTGCCGCCATTCGCCAGGCGATGGATCGCGCCGGCCACCCGGCCCTGCTGATGGTCGACACGGTATCGGGGTTGGGATCCGTCGACTACCGCCACTCCGAATGGGGCGTGGACGTCACGGTCGGCGGCTCGCAGAAGGGTCTGATGCTGCCGCCGGGACTGTCGTTCAACGCGGTGAGCGACAAGGCTATTGCCGCCAGCAAACAGGCGCGCCTGCCCCGTGCGTACTGGCGCTGGGACGAACACCTTGCGATGAACCAGAAGGGTTTCTTCCCGTCGACCCCCGCCACCAACCTGCTGTACGGATTGCATGAAGCCATCGCGATGTTGCGCGAGGAAGGACTCCCCGCGGTGTTCGCGCGCCACCAGCGCCATGCCGAGGCCACCCGCCGTGCCGCGCGTGGATGGGGACTCGAGGTGCTGTGCCGCAATCCCGCCGAAGCCAGCAACGCGCTCACCGCCATCGTGATGCCCGAGGGCCACGATGCCGACAGGTTCAGACGCGAGGTGCTCGAACGCTTCGACATGTCGCTCGGCATGGGCCTCGGCCGCCTCGCCGGCCGCGTGTTCCGCATCGGCCACCTCGGCTACTTCAACGACCTGATGCTGTGCGGCACGCTGTGCGGCGTCGAGATGGGTCTTGCGCTGTGCGGCGTGCCGCATGCCAGGGACGGTGTGGCACAGGCTCTGGCCTACCTGCAGGAAAGCGGCGGACAGACCGCGACGGCAGCGCAACGACGCGCCGCCTGATCTGAATTGCGACCACGACAACTGCGTCATCTCCGGAGGAACTTGCTCATGAACCATCCCGCACTCGAAGCGCAACCCGTCGTTCGCCCGGACGCCGTCCCGTTTCATGTCCGCGGGATCCTGCGGCAATTCGTCGCCACCGTCTGCGGCGCGCTGCTGCTCTACGGCACGCCGGCCCTGGCGCAACTCGAAATCAAGCTAGGCCACGTCGGCGAACCGGGATCCGTATTCCAGAAAAGCGCCGATGAGTTTGCGAAGCGCGCCAACGCCAAGCTCGGCACCAAGGCGAAGGTCGTGACCTTCGGGTCGAGCCAGCTGGGCGGCGACAGCGAGATGATCCAGAAGCTGAAGCTCGGCACGCTCGACATGGCGCTGCCCTCGACGGTGATGAGCTCCCAGGTCGATCTCTTCGGCATATTCGAGATGCCCTACATCGTCAAGGACCGCGCGCACATGGCGCGCATCGAGAAGGAGCTCTTCTGGACCAAGCTCGAGCCCGAGGCCGGCAAGAAGGGCCTCAAGGTGCTCGCGGTGTGGGAAAACGGCGTGCGGCACGTCACCAACAGCAAGCGTCCGATCAAGGTTCCGGCCGACCTGCAGGGCATCAAGCTGCGCGTGCCCGAAGGCAAGTGGCGCGTAAAGATGTTCCAGGCCTATGGCGCCAACCCCAGCCCGATGAAGTTCTCCGAGCTGTTCACCGCCTTGCAGACGGGGGTGATGGACGGGCAGGAAAATCCGTTCACGCAGATCTACTCGGCCAAGTTGCAGGAAGTGCAAAAGTACCTGTCGCTGACGGGCCATGTATACACGCCCGCCTACCTCACCGTGGGCAAGACCAAGTGGGAAACCCTGCCACCCGACGTACGCAAGATCCTCGAGGATACGGCGAAGGAGACCCAGGCCTTCGTGTACGAGCAAGCGGCGAAGGATGACGC
Source organism: Betaproteobacteria bacterium (assembly GCA_031396395.1). Taxonomy (GTDB): domain Bacteria; phylum Pseudomonadota; class Gammaproteobacteria; order Burkholderiales; family Casimicrobiaceae; genus VBCG01. The sequence goes on along the minus strand of JANNKR010000198.1, from coordinate 6,777 downwards.
GGACCTCCTGGCCAAGCTGAAACAGGGCGGCATGCAGGTGAACGACGTCGACAAGGATGCGTTCATCAACGCCAGCAAGCCGATCTACGAGGAGTTCGGCAAGGAAGTGCCGGGCGCCAAGGAAGTGATCGATCGCGCCGTCGCGCTTGGAAAATAGTCCGGTGGCAGATTCTGCCCACAGCGTTGCGCCCGGCGCCGCAATCAACGCGGCGCTGCAGCGCTTTCGCGACCGCTACGGCCTTATCCTGGAGTGGTTCGTCGGCGCGCTGATGGTGATCCTCTTCGTCGAGGTCACACTCGGTGTCGTGTTCCGCGCGATTGGGCATGCGCTGATCTGGTACGACGAGCTGGCGTCGGTGCTGCTTGCGTGGCTCACCTTCTACGGCTCCGCGCTGGCGTCGGTGAAGCGCGCCCACATCGGCTGTCCCGAGGTGGTGGATGCGCTACCGTGGCCGGCGCGGCGCGTCATGAACATCGTGGCGCAGATCATCGTGATCGCTTTCTTTGCGCTGCTGGGCGCCGTGGGCGCGTGGATCATGCCCATTCTCGCCACCGACTCGATGGTCAGCCTGCCGTGGGTGCCGATGAGCGTTGTACAGTCGGTGATCCCTATCTCGGCGGCCATGATCGTGGTCGCTGAAGTGACTTACCTGATCGGCCTGCTGGTGTCCACGGCCCCGCCCCCGCCCCCCCCGTCCGGCGGCGTGGCGCTCGCCGACGGTCTGCACTGACATGCGCAGAACCACCGCGGAGATGGCGCGATGACCATTATGCTGGGGCTCTTCGCCGCCGTGCTGGCGCTGGTGCTGATCAATGTGCCGATCGCTGTCGCACTCGGTGTCGTCGCCCTCATCGCCATGGTGGCGACGCACGGCACTGGCATCCTGCCCAATCTCGCCCTCGTGGCGTACAACGGCGCCACCAGCTTTCCGCTACTGGCGATTCCGCTGTTCATCCTGGCCGGCGCCATCATGAACGCGTCGGGCATCTCGCGCCGGCTGATTGCCGTGGCGGCAGCGTTGTTTGGCTGGCTTCGCGGCGGGCTCGCCCACGTCTCGATCGGTGCCTCGATGTTCTTCGCCGAGATCTCCGGGTCCGCCGTGGCCGACGTCGCGGCGTTGGGCTCGATCCTCATCCCGGGCATGAAGGCCAAGGGCTACCCTGCCCCCTTCGCGGCGGCGGTGATGTCGTCCGCCGCCACGCTGGCGGTGATCATCCCACCGTCGATTCCGATGATCCTGTATGCGGTGATGGCGGAAACCTCCGTCGTGCAACTATTCGTCGCCGGCATCGTGCCGGGAATCATTGGCGGCTTCAGCCTGATGGCGATGGCCTCCGTGCTCGCGCGCCGGTACAACCTGCCGCGCGAGCTCGCCTTCTCGTGGGCGCGGGTCCGCAGCAGCGCGCGCGATGCGCTATGGGCTTTCCTGCTGCCCATCATCATCCTCGGCGGTATTTTCGGTGGCGTGGTGACGGCCACCGAGGGTGCCGCGCTCGCCGTCGTCGCCGCGCTGTTCGTCGGGCTCCTCATCTACCGCGAACTCAACGTGCGGCACCTGCGCCAGGCGCTGGTCGAAGGCGCGATCCAGACCGCCGTCGTGATGTTGCTGGTGGCGTTCAGCGCGCTGCTCGGCACCTACCTGACGGAAGTGCAGGCGCCGCAGGCGCTGGCCCGAGGAGTCTCCGAGCTGACCAGCAACAAGTGGGTCGTGCTGGGTCTTCTTAACCTTTTGTTCCTGCTGCTCGGCATGTTTCTTCATTCCGCGGCGGCAATCATCCTGGTCGTACCCGTCGTGATGCCGCTGGTGAAGGCCGTGGGCATCGATCCCGTCCACTTCGGCTTGATCGTGACCATCAACCTCGGCATCGGCCAGCAGACGCCACCGGTGGCCAGTGTGCTGATGGTCGCGAGTTCGATCGCCAAGGAATCGGTCTGGGCAGTCACGCGCGTGAACGTGTGGTTCATCGCGGTACTGGTGATGGTGCTGCTGCTCATCACCTACGTGCCGGTGACCGGCATGGGCCTCGTCAACTATTTCTATCGCTGACCATGCCCGACGGACGCCACCGATGCCTGAACTGATCGATGTCAGTCGCGACGGGACTATCGCGACGGTCGTGTTGAACCGTCCCGACAAGCTCAATGCGCTGACGATCACGATGTGGCGCGACTTGGGCATTGCCATCGCGCAACTCTCCGCCGACGATGCCCTGCGCTGCATCATTCTGCGTGGCGCCGGCGAGCGCGCCTTCTCGCCAGGCAACGACATCGCCGAATTCGCCACCGCGCGCGCCGACAAGGCCCAGGCGATCGCCTATGGTGCCGTGATGCACGCAACCGCTGAAGCGCTGGCAGCGTGTCGCCACCCGCTGGTCGCGCAGATCCACGGCATCTGCGTAGGCGGCGGGCTGGAAATCGCGGCGCTGTGCGACCTGCGGATCTGCGGCCAGTCGAGCCGCTTCGGCGCGCCGATCAAGAACCTGGGCCTCGTGATGGCGTATGCCGAGATGGCACCGCTGGTGCGGCTCGTGGGACCCGCCGTGGCGCTCGAAATCCTGCTCGAAGGCAGGATCATCGACGCCGCCGAAGCCAAGGAGAAGGGCCTGGTTTCGCGCGTGGTCGCGGACGCCGACGTTGCCGCCGAGGCTCGTGCGACGGCGCAGCGCATCGCCGATGGCGCCCCGCTGGTGGCACGCTGGCACAAGAAATTCGCGCGGCGGCTGGCCGACCCGCGGCCACTGTCGCCGGCGGAGCAGGACGAATGCTTCGACTGCTTCGATACCGAGGATTTCCGGATCGGCTACGCGGCGTTTCTGGCCAAGTCAAAGCCCAGGTTCATCGGTCATTGACGGTACGCGTTTCGCATTTGACTGACAGTGCATCGTGCCGGCCTTCGTCGCCCATCCGCCGGCCCCGATTACCAGGGAAGCTCTTCCCCGTTGAAGGCGTAGAACTTTCCGGTATCCGAAGGCGTCAGGGCGTCGATCACGCGCAACATGTCCGCTGCGGCCACGGCGGGGGCACGGCCGATCTCCGCGCCGCGAAATGGCTGCGACAATCCGGAGTTCACTGTGCCGGGATGCAGCGCGACCACGATCGAACCTGGGCGTGTTCGCCTGATTTCGATGGACGCCGTCTTCACGAGCATGTTGAGCGCCGCCTTCGAGGCGCGATAGCTGTACCACCCGCCCAGGCGATTGTCGCCGATGCTGCCGACCTTGGCGGACAGGACCGCCAGCACGCCGCGATCGGCATCGAGCAATGGCGCGAAGTGGCGTAGCACCAGCGCGGGGCCAAACGTGTTGACGCGAAATGTTGCCAGCATTTGATCGAAGTTGAGATCGGCCAGCCGCTTTTCGGGCATGAAGCGCGGCGAGTGCAGCAGGCCCGCGGCGTTGATGATGAGGTGGAATGGCGCCCGGTCGGCCAATACTGCGGCCGCCTGCACGACGCTGCCTTCGTCGTCGAAGTCGACCGGGGGCATCGATTGGCGATGAATGCCCTCCACCAGCGCACACTCGGGCATCGATCGCAGGCACTGCACGAAGGCCGCGCCGATCGCGCCCGACGCACCGATGACCAGCGCACGGAACCCGGATGGGAACGAATCCATCGCTACCACCATCCTTGGCGCCACTGCGTGTCATCGCGCAGCTCGCGCCAGGCAATGCGCCGGAACGCCCTCGTATGAACCGCCTCGAGCTCGACGCATTCGACCTTTCCGTTCCACATTTCGGGCAGAATCACCTTCGACACCAGAAAGTGCTTTTCCCTGGCGGCGGGGCGGACCGCTGTCCATTTCGTCAGCAGCAGCTTCTTCGGGTGCAGGGAATTCATCCTATTCATCGTAACCGAAGCGGAAGTCCCCGCGCCTGGTGGTCGCCATTTGTACAACCACCGGCTCGTCCTGCCGGCCCGGGTCGACGCGGGCCGGCACGGCGGCGCCCAGGCGGGCTTTAGCCTATAGTGATCGGGCGCCATCATCGCGGCGCGCCACAGGAGCATGTCATGTCCCATCAGCCTCCGAAGACCAGCAAGAAGAAGGCGCAGCACACGGCGAAGGAAAAGAAGACCATCAAGCAGCAGAAAAAGCACCAGGGTGATACTGCCCCTTTCATCAAGCACTGAGGCTGGCGGTGGCGCGTGCCGGTCGTTGACATCGAAGTCGTCGTTCCGTTGACCGCGTGCACATCGAGTCTGCGCCTGCCGCGGCCGGCAGGGTTGCCTTCGGCGGCAACCTCGCGCGGTAGTTCGGATATGCTCGGCAAATGAGCGCATCACCCCACTCCGGTCCGCTGGCGGGCATGCGCGTGCTTGAACTCGCGCAGATCATGGCCGGCCCCACGTGCGGCGCACTGCTCGCCGACATGGGCGCCGACGTGATCAAGGTGGAAAAAGTGGGTGGCGGCGACGATTCGCGTGGCTATCGCGAGCCTCGCGTCAACGGTGTATCCGCGCCGTTCATGATGCTCAATCGCAACAAGCGCGGCATGGTGCTCGACCTGAAGCACGCCGACGGCCGGGCCATCCTGCTGCGGATGGTGCGGGACGCGGACGTGCTGGTCGAAAACTATCGGCGCGGTACGCTGGAAAAGCTGGGACTCGCCTACGATGTGCTGGCCGCAGCCAATCCCGCGTTGATCTATTGCGCCATCACCGGCTTTGGCCGCGACGGCCCGCTGTCCGATCGCGGCGGCTTCGACCTCGTCGCACAGGGCTTCGCCGGCCTGATGGCGATCCCCGGCGAAGCCGGCCGGCCGCCGGTCAAGAGTGGCAATCCGGTCTCGGACATCAATGCAGGACTGCTCGCCGTCTCCGGCATTCTCGCCGCCTATGCGCACCGGCTGAAAACGGGACAAGGTCAGATCGTCGACACCTCGCTGTTCGAGGCCGCGCTGCAGCAGACGTACTGGCACGCCTCGAGTTACTTCGCCACCGGGACTTCCCCCGGGCCGTTGGGCTCGGCCCACATCCTGACCGCGCCCTACCAGGCGTTCGAAGCCAGTGACGGCTTCATCAACATCGGCGGCGCCAATCAGGCGAACTGGGAACGCATCGCCGACGTGCTGGGGCATCGCGAGTGGCGCGACGATCCGCGCTTTGTCACGAACTCGGCGCGCATGGCCAACCGCGACGCGCTGGTGGCGGCGATGAACGCCGTCCTGCTGAAACGGACCCGCGTCGAATGGATGGCGCGGCTCGATGCCGCCGGCGTACCGGCGGGCCCTGTTCATTCGCTGGCCGAGGCACTCACTCATCCGCAGGCACTGGCGCGCGGGATGGTCGTCGACCTCGTGCATCCGGAAGCGGGCGCCACCAAGGCAATTGGCTGTCCCGTCCATTTTTCCGCCACGCCGACGCGCGTCGATCGTCCAGCGCCGCGGCTCGGCGAACACACGCGTGAGCTGTTGCGCGAGTTCGACTACACCGATGCGCAGATCGACGCGTTCATCCGAGCGGGTGTAGTGGAATCAGCCGAGGCCAGAACCTGAATCAAGGCATCCCGGAAACGCAGCATTCCAACCTGTCGTCAGCGAAACGGTGGCGAAGGTGCATCCCGCACGAGCAGACACCGGGGTCCTGCACTCTGGTAGCGCATACGATTCCCGCATCACGCCGCAATGCTGCGCTTCTCGGCGTCTTTCGACCCTACGGGGACCTGCACCGGCGAAGCCATGTCGAATTCGTGGCTACGGGTGAAGCGCAGGTGGGTGATGTCGTTGGGGAAGAACATGCCCCACGTCCACTCGACGAAGATCCGAACCTTGCGTCCCAGCGTGGGCATCTGCGCAAGGTAGTAGGCGCGCCACAGCAACCACGCCGGAAGCCCGGACAGTGGAATGCCGACGACGCTGGCGACACCTTTGCGATGCCCGATGGCGGCCATCGCGCCACGTGAGCGATAGCGAAACGCCCGCGTGGGTTGCCCCGCAATTTCCGCCAGTAGGTTGGCGGCGAGGCAGCGCGCCTCGCGGACGGCGAATTGCGCGGTCGGCGGCGCGATCCTGTTGTCGCTGCCGTTGACCACCAGCGCGCAGTCGCCAACAGCCCACAGGCCCGGCGTGTGGCGGACCGAGAGATCCGCATTCACGACGATGCGGCCACGCTCCATTGGCAGCAGCATGCGCTCGACCAGCGGATTGGGCCGGGTGCCGATCGTGCAGATCACCGTCGACGTGGGGATCAGTTCGCCGTCCGAAAGCGCGACCGCGCGCCCACTGACGCATGTTGCGCGCGCCATGGTCCGAACCTCGACCCCGCGCGTCGCCAGCGACCGGTGGGCCGCGTGGCCGAGGCGTTCGGACAGCTCGGGCAGGATTCGCGGCTGGTCATGCAACAACGTGACCTTGAGCTCGCCGGGCGCCACGCGCGGATAGTAGCGGCGGATGCTGCGCAGGCAATCGACAAGTTCGCCTGCCGTCTCGACGCCTGAAAAGCCGCCTCCGATCACCACGAAGCGGCCCAGACAAAGTCGCATCGCCGGGTCCTCCTCGAGTTCGATCTGCGCCACGCGGCGCAGCACCATGTTGCGGATGTGCAGCGCATCGCCCACGGTCTTTAGCGGCAGGCCGTGTTCCGCCAGGCCGGGAATCAGGTCCAGTCGCGCCCGGTTCCCGAAGGCCAGCACCAGATGCTCGAACGGCAGCGTGACTTCCCCGGCGAGCGTCGACGCGGTAAGTGACCTGCGCGCGGCGTCGATTGCGCCGACCCGGCCCATGATGAAGCGGCCGCGCGACAGCATCTGCCGAATCGGCGCCACCACCTGTTCCGGAAAT
>JANNKR010000139.1:0-7918 GCA_031396395.1 Betaproteobacteria bacterium | reverse complement strand
GACGGTGCGCGAACCGGACAGGGCCGGGAACTATTGCAGCGTGCCTGTGAAGTAGCCGCTTTCGGAGCACCCACCGCCTATCGGACCCTGCCATTCACCTTCGATCCCCTGCGCGGTTGCCTTCAGGTTGGTCACCAGGATCGGCGAGCCGGCGGCGCCGCAGGTATAGGTGGCGGAAGGAATCTGATAGATCTGCCCGAATTGGTTGGCGTTGCCGTTGAGCGTGCAGGTACCGCCTCCCTGGATGCCGAAGGCAAGGGTGATGTTGCCCGCACCGGTCTGCGTGACGGCAATGCTCGAATACCGACTGAACGTCCCGTTCTGCGCAGGGTTGCCACAAGCGCTGACGATGGTGAATAGGGAACCTAGGTAGGTGCCTCCGAGCGGGATCGTCTTGAGGGTCTGCCGGATGATTTGCTTGGACACGTTGACGCCTTCGACGTTGTACGTAAGCGTCCCCGAAGCGTCTGTCGCCGGGGCAAACGTCGCCGTGCCGACCTGACGGATGCCGCTCTGTGCGGGGTTCCATCCGCCGCCGAAATAGGTCCCGCTGGAGATGAAGAGCGGCCCGGACCAGATGCCATTGCCGTCCACGGTCAACTGTCCGGTGAACCACGTGGGCTGCCCGGTGGCGCCATAGACGAAGAATGTGGAGAAGATGAAGTTGTCCGCTTGAATGAAATTGACGCCCCATCCACTTTCGGAAGGATTCCACCACAGATCCGTATAGTCCGTGCTGGCGCGAGCTGGCGCCGCGTAGAGGGCAACGAGCAGGCTGAGCGTGGCGGCGAGCGTGCGCGGAGTGGCACGGCAAATGTTGGCGAATTTCATTGGAAACCTCCTGATTGGTGTCAGGAGAATTTGCTGGAATTCCTTTGCACGGCCAAGGGGCGATTGGATGAATGATGCGTCGGCCGGCGCCTACAACTGCACGCGCTGCGCGTGGCCGGTCACGGCATTTGCCCCGCCGGCGGTCAGCCCACGCGGCGTGCGGTCACGGCAACTCAGGCTGCGACGCGCGAGCCCGCGCCGGGGTCAGCGGCTACGGCCACCGGCGAAACCTGGGGCGCCAACGCCTCGTTGCCGGCGGCCATCATCAGCGACGCCAGCACGCACGAGGCCATGCTCACTTCCAGCGACTCGGTGCGCGTGGGCCATGCTGCGCGCTCGCATCTGCGAATTGTTCCCGCTGCGGTGCCCCCACTGTGGCGGCGCGATGCGGATCATCGCGTTCAGCACCGACGGCCCGACCGTGCGCGACCTCTTGGGCCACCTCGGCGAGCCGACCGCGCCACCCCGCATCGCGCCCGCCCGAACGTGCCGCAACACGCGTGCGGAGCCGCCCGTTGCCACCGAAAGTGGACGCCTGATTCGACCAAGCGGCTTCTCCACATTCAAGTTCGCGCGGTTGAATCTCCTATCCGTCGCCGTGCCGGCGAGGGTAGTATTGCCGGATGTCATCCGTTGACGATCGGTCGAAGCTGCGCCGGCGAGCGTTCGTTGCCTGCGTTGCGCATGGCCTCTTCGTCGCGTCGCCGAATGTCGGCGCGCAGCGAACGGACAAGGTTGCGCACATCGGGATGCTCTGCGCAGTCCGGTGCGACCAGGCCTTCGATGCCCAAGGCGACGCGGATTGCCGTTTTGGTTAGCCCGTCCAACGACGTCTCTCTCGCGCTATTCCCGCTGGAAGGGCCACCCGTGGCGCGGCAGTTGGAGGTGCAACTGCAAGTGCTCGAGGCCCGGACGACGGACGAAATCGAGCGCGCGACCGATGCCGCTGTGGCCGCAAAGGCCGATGCCCTTTGGGTCCTGGGCGACTCGATCTTCAACAATCCGCCGCAGCGCATCCCGGATCCGGCGGCGCGTGCGAAACTTCCGCCGATCTATCTGCTCCGTGACCAGGACACTGCGGGTGGGTCGAGCAGCCCACGAAATTTCTGCGGGTGATCAATCTCAAAACGGCGAAGGCGATGGGCACCACGATTCCACAGAGCGTGCTGTTGCGCGCGGACGAGGTGATTCAATGATGGACCGACGGACGTTCGTGGTCATTACCGGAGGCGCGCTCCTCGGGCTGTCCCCCAGCGCGCGGGCGCAAGGGCAGGCAGCGCCGCGTCGCATCGGTTTGCTTTCCCCCTTCCCCCGCGCCGGAATCGACGTCTTCTTTGCTCAGCTGCGACTCGAGCTGGAAAAGCTCGACTGGACCGACGGTCGGAACATCGTGTTGCTGGAGCCCCGAACGACCGAGGGGGACACCACGCGCCTGTCGACCGCGGCGGCGGAAGTCGTTGCCCAGGGTCCCGACCTTATTCTCGTCCAGTCCATTCCGGCCACCCGGGCCATCATGCAGGCGACCAAGTCGATTCCCATTGTGATGGTCAGCGCGGCAACTCCGGTCGAGCTCGGAATCGTCGCGGACTACCGTAAGCCGGGCGGCAACGTCACCGGCTCGGCCTTCCTTGCCGACGAACTTTTACGCAAGCTGTTGCAGTATCTAAAGGAGGCGGCGCCCCGTTTGCGTAGCGTCGCCCTGTTCAGCAATCCGACCAACGAAGCTGCTGCTCCGATGGTCAAGCAATTGCGGTTGGACGTCGGGACTTTGGGCATGCAGTTGCAGATCATCGAGGTTTCGGGCAAGGGCGATTTCGAGTCCGCGTTCGCGGCCATCCGCCGCGCGAACACGGAATCAATTTTGCTTCCCCCGGAACCGCTGATCCAATCCAACCGCGACGCCATTGCGGATTTCGCGCATGCCCACGGGTTCCCGCTGGCCGTCGTCGGCCCCAGTCGCGTGCTTCCGGCAAGCGGCCTGATGGCCTACGGGCCGACGCGGGACGAGTACGCGAAACTCACCGCCCGGTTCGTCGATCGAATCTTCAAGGGTGCCAAACCAGGGGATCTTCCCATCGAGCAACCGACGCGATTCGAACTCGTGATCAATCTCAAGTCGGCCAAGGCGCTCGGCCTGACCATCCCCCAGTCGCTGCGGGTGCAGGCTGAGTTGATTGAGTGACGGAACGTTTCGGGTTGGTTGCGACCTTCGCCCCTCGCCGCGACGTCCCGACAAGTAAACTGCGCCGCGCGGCTTTGTCGCCGACTTGCGCATTCCGCGCTCCGTTCGCACTATCGTCGGCGACTCGCGGTTCGTGCGCGACCTTGGCCACGACTTGATGTTTAACGTTAAACGTTATATGTTGCGATCGTGATCAACAGCTTCCGGTGCGCCGACACGAAGGCGCTGTTCGAATCCGGCAAGTGCAAGCGGTTTTCGAGCATCGCGATCGTCGCGACGCGCAAGCTGGCGCTGCTGGATGCGGCGCACAGCCTGGAATTCCTGCGCTCGCCGCCGGGAAATCGGCTTGAGGTGTTGCGTGGGAGCCGTGCGGGGCAGTGCAGCATTCGCGTGAACGACCAGTACCGGCTGTGTTTTCGCTGGACGGCCGCCGGCCCCGAAGACGTCGAGATCGTTGACTACCACTGACGGAGAATTCCAATGATCAGGAACGGCATGCGCCCGGTACATCCCGGGGAAGTACTGCGGGAGGAATTTCTGGTTCCGCTCGGCATGAGTGCCAACGCGCTGGCAAAGGCCCTGAACGTGCCGGCTCCGCGTGTCAACGACGTCGTTCGCGAGCGGCGTGGTGTCAGCGCCGATACCGCGATGCGGCTGGCACGCTACTTTGGCGGCGATGCGCGCTCGTGGCTGAATCTCCAGGCCGCCTACGACCTGCGGGTTGCCGAGATCGAGAATGCGAAGCGCATCGAACGGGAGATCGTTCCGTCGCCAAACTGAACGGGCCAGGCAAGACGGGTAAACTTCGCCGCGCGACCCCTTCCCCCCTTCACCCTTTCCCTTGCGCACACTCGCCTGCGGCACCCGCGCGACCACCTTGGCGGCGGCATCCGCCCGAACGTGCCGCAACACGCGTGCGGAGCCGTCCGTTGCCACCGAACATGGACGCTTGACTCGACCGAGCGGCTCCTCCACATTCAAGTTCGCGTGGTTGAATCTTATATCCGTTCAACCGGACCGACTACAGGAATTCCGGCGGTGCGTGCAATGACGCGCCGGTCACCTGATCCTCGATCAGGCACTGGATGAAGTGCAGCTTGGTGACGACGGGGCGATTCAGCACGAACGGATAGATGTCCGGCTGCCCCATGCTGCGCGCGGTTTCGTTCAGCACGGCGGTCAGCACCACCCACGCGTTGATCCATCCAAGGAATCGCTGCGCCGACACCGGATCGTCGTGTTGGTACAGCACGTCGGTATCGAATGGCGTGATCCTGATCGGCGTGTCGTGCACGCCGAGGCCAAAACTTTGCACGGTGCCCAGCGTGGCGCGCGCATGCATATAGTGTGCCCAGCTCTCGGCCCAGTCCTCCCACGGATGGCAGGCGGCGTAGGCGCTGATGTGATGATCGCGCCAATCGGGCGGCGGCCCGTTCTCGTACTGCAGGCGCAGAGCTTCGCCGTAGTCGGCGCGCTCGTCGCCGAAGAGCGTGCGAAACCGCGGCAGCCACGGCGTGTCGGCGACCAGCCGGTCCCAGTAGTAGTGGCCGACCTCGTGGCGCAGGTGGCCAAGTACGGTGCGATAGGGTTCGCGCAGCGCCTCGCGGTTGAATTCGCGATAGTCGTCGTCAGCCTCGGCGACGTTGATGGTGATGAGCCCGCTGGCGTGGCCGGTGAGCACCCGGGGTTCGCCTTCCAGCGATTCGAGCAGGTCGAACGCAATGCCGTGAACGGGATCGTCCTCCTTCGGCACGACGGGCAGGTCGAGACTCAGCAACGCGTGCAGCATCCGGCGCTTGGCAGTCTCGATATCGCGCAGGCGCGCGGCGTTCTTCGGGCGATCGAGCGGCGGCACTTGCTGCGTGGTCCGGCACGACTGGCAGATGGCGTGCGGCAGTTCAGCAGGGACCAGCCAGTTGCAGACGGCCGCGGCCGCGCGATGCGCGCAGAAGCGAAAGCGCGGCGCGGGCGCGCGCACGTCGCCGGCAATGGACCACAGGCCGGAACCCGCGGATGTGACCGCCGTCAGACGCAGCGTGTGCGGGTCATACGCGACGTCGGAGCCACAGGCGAGACAACGAAGGTTGTCGAAGAAGAGTGGCTGGCCGCAGGTGCAGGTGAAGGCTTTCATTTTGCGGATATGTGATTGATGCCGTAGGCGAGGCGTCAGCCTCGCTTGCATGCGAGGCTGAAGCCTCGCCTACATGATTTCCAAGGATGTGATGGAGGTTGTCGGATCGCGTCGCAATGCTACACTCGATCAAGGAGGTTGCCATGAGCAAAGTAGCTGTTTCGTCACCCGATGCGCCCGCCGCGCTCGGTCCCTATTCGCAGGCCATCCGCGCCGGCAACACCGTCTATCTTTCCGGGCAACTGGGGCTCGATCCCAAGACCGGCAATCTGGTCGACGGCGTGGAGGCGCAGGCGCACCAGGTGTTCCGCAACCTGCGCGCCGTCGCGGTCGCCGCCGGCGGCACGCTCGATGACATCGTCAAGCTGTCGATCCTGATGCAGGACCTCTCCGATTTCGCCACGGTCAACACGATCATGGCCGAGTACTTCAAGCAGCCCTATCCGGCGCGCGCCACGTACCAGGTGGCCGCACTGCCCAAGGCCGGATTGATCGAGATCGAAGGCATCCTGGTGCTGCAGGCCCCACCGGCGGACCCGCAGACCGGCTGGCGCGAAACCTTCGACCAGACCAAAGGGCAGTAGGCCACCGCGCCGCGCAAGCACGTCATGGCCAAGGCGGCGAAAGCGAAGGGCGACGCCGCCGCGAAGAAGTCGGCGGGCCGCGGCCTGGCGGACCAGCTGGCCAGGCTTGGCATCGTGCGCGATGCCGACATGGTGCTGCACCTGCCGCTGCGCTACGAAGACCACACGCGCGTCACGCCGCTCGCGAAGCTGCAGCCCGGCTTGTCGCAGCAGACGGAAGGCGTGGTCGTCAACATCGACGTGCAGTACCGGCCGCGACGGCAGCTGGTGTGCCTGATCGCGGACGAAAGCCAGCGCGATGCGCAACTGGTGCTGCGCTTCTTCACGTTCTATCCCAGCCAGCAGAAGGTGCTGGAACCCGGGCGCCGCGTGCGCGTGTTCGGCGACGTGCGCCCCGGCTACTTCGGCCTCGAGATCGTGCATCCGCAGTTCAAGGTGATCGATGGTGACGTGCCGCTGCCCGACCGGCTGACGCCGGTGTACCCGACCACCGCGGGCCTGGGCCAGGAGACATTGCGCAAGGTGGTGGCGCGCACGCTGGATGCCGATCCCGCACTGACGGCGGAGACGCTGCCCGAGCAGGTGATTGCGCGGCGGCACCTGTGGAAATTCGGCGATGCCGTACGCTTCCTGCACGCGCCGCCACCACGGCTGTCGGACCTCACCCAACGAGCTTTGGATGCGCGGACCCATCCAGCCTGGACGCGCCTCAAGTTCGACGAACTGCTGGCGCAGCAGCTATCCCTCAAGATCCACCGCAAGACGCGGGCCGAGCATCGCGCGCCGGTGTTGACCGGCACTGGCGTGCTCACGGCAAAGCTGCGCGAGCGCATCGGCTTCAAGCTGACGCGCGCGCAGGAACGGGTGGTGCGCGAGATCGCGCACGACCTGAAACGCACGACGCCGATGCAGCGGCTGCTGCAGGGCGACGTCGGCTCCGGCAAGACGGTGGTGGCTGCGCTGGCCGCGTTGCAGGCGATCGAAAGCGGCAAGCAGGTGGCGTTCATGGCGCCCACTGAAATCCTGGCCGAGCAGCACTACCGCAAGTTGAAGGTCTGGCTGGACGGTCTCGACATTCCCATTGCGTGGCTGTCGGGGTCGGTGCCCGCGAAGGAACGCCGGAAAGCGCTGGCGGCGCTGGCCAGCGGCGAGGCGCCGTTCGCCGTGGGCACGCACGCGCTGTTTCAGGAGGGCGTGGAGTTGCCGCACCTGGGGCTCGCCATCGTCGACGAGCAGCATCGTTTCGGCGTGGCGCAGCGGCTGGCGCTGCGCGGCAAGGGGCTGGCGGACGCGCACCAGCTGATGATGAGCGCCACGCCCATTCCGCGCACGCTGGCGATGACGTTCTATGCCGACCTCGATGTGTCCACGCTGGACGAAATGCCACCGGGCCGCACGCCGGTGGCCACGCGTCTCGTCAGCCAGAAGCGCCGCGCCGAGATCGTCGCGTGGGTGACGAAGGGATGCGCGGAAGGACGGCAGGCGTATTGGGTGTGCCCGCTGATCGAGGAATCGGAAAAGCTCGAATTGCAGACGGCGGTGGCGCTGCATGAGGAATTGACGACTGCGCTGCCGCAGTTCCGCGTGGGCCTGCTGCACGGGCGGATGAAGCCGGACGAGAAGGCCGCGACCATGGCTGCGTTTGCCGCGGGCGAGATCAACGTGCTGGTGGCCACCACGGTGATCGAAGTCGGGGTGGACGTGCCCAATGCGTCGCTGATGGTGATCGAGCACGCCGAGCGGTTTGGCCTCGCCCAATTGCACCAGCTGCGCGGGCGCGTTGGCCGGGGCGCGGCGGAGTCCACCTGCGTGCTGCTGTTCGAGGAGCCGGTGGGGGAGATCGCCAAGCTGCGCCTGAAGGTGATCTTCGAGAACACCGACGGCTTCGAGATCGCCCGGCAGGACCTCCTGATCCGCGGTCCAGGCGAGTTCCTGGGCGCGCGGCAATCGGGGGTGCCGCTGCTACGCTTTGCCGACCTCGAACGCGATGCCGCGCTGATCGAGCAGGCGCGGGATACCGCCGACGAGCTGCTGCGGACCGAGCCCGAGGCCGTCGCAGCGCACCTCGACCGCTGGCTGGGTGGGCGCGAGGAGTTCATCAAGGCTTGAGCGGGCCCGCGGGGCGGGAGCCGCCCCGACCGGGAGCCCCCCCCCCACCCCGGAGGGGCGGCGGCCGCCCCGCCCCGCGCC
>JANNKR010000072.1:0-2865 GCA_031396395.1 Betaproteobacteria bacterium | reverse complement strand
AAGGACCGGACCAGTACGGGCGGCCAAGTCGAAAGGCGGCGCGATAGGCGCGCAGGTCGGCGCTGCCCGGTCCGTACAGATAGCCGAGGCGAACGATGCAGGCCGGTATCGGCCCCGACAGTGCCAGCGCCTCGCACTCGAGGATGGCATCAGCCATGGCCCTCAGCGGCGGGGCCACGCGGGCACCGCGCTCGACCGCATGCACGAAGGCGAAGCTGGCGTGCACGAGCATGGCGGCACCTTCCGCGCGGGCGTCGTGCATCGCCCGGCGCGTGCCGGCCAGGGTCTTGCGGGCAAACCCCTCCCACGCATGACCATCGTGCAGCAGGGTGTTGGCCTGCTGTCCGGCCAGATTGACGTGGACGTGGCGTCTAGCCTTTGGCGCGTGGTGGAGCGCGAGGATGCGTCCCAGTTCGGAACGCGATCCGGTGATCGAAAGTGTCATGGCAGCAATTCAACCACGCCGGGCAAGCGCGGTGCGGCCATGCGCCAAAAAAATGGAACGGGGCCGGCAGGCCCCGTTCCATCACTACCTGTTCACCACCCTTGCAACTACCCGTACTACGGCACGCTATTCCATAGCCCCATCGTACCCCTGTTTCCGTCGGTACTGCCGACACTCTGTGCAGGCAGCGCCTAAGGTCACACAGGTTTCAAGGGGGCGAACACATGATCACGCCGATGGTTCCGGCCCCTTCGGGGATCCAGCCTTGCGCCAGCATCTGCGTACGCACGTTCAAGTCCGTCGTGTACCGATGATTGGGCGCGCCGCTCTGCCCCTGGTTGTACATCCGGTAGACCGGCACCGTGTTCACCGGGCAATTGCCGGCGATGTCCGGGTTCTGCGTGTAGAAGACCTCGCCTTCGAAACCCCAGACGCTGCTGGTCTTGACCACCGTGCATTCGGGCGCATTGGGCGTATAGAAGTGCGAGCTCTTCGGCGGGAACGCCGTAGTGAAGAAGCGGCAGACCGACGAGAGCCCGGAGGCAGTCGAGGTCCATGCCTTGAATTGTCTTCCCGTGCGCGCCCAGCCGGCGAAAGTGCCGTCGTCGAGCTTCGAGATCTCACCGGTCAGATACGTGACGAAGTAGTGCCCGAACGCGGCGTGGTAGTACTCGATCAGATCCACGGTCGTCGCGGTGGGCGGCGGAGGTGGCGGCGGCGGCGGCGGCGCGACGGTCGCGCCGGTGCCGGACATCGACAGCACCACGGCGCCGCCTCCCGTGTAGGTGATGGTCAGCGTCGCGCTGTCCGCACCCACCGCATTCGGCGCGTAACGGACACTCAACTGACAGTTTGCGCCGGCGCCGATGGAGGCGCCGCAGGTGTTGCCGCTGACGACGAACTCGGAGCTGTTGCTGTTGGCAAAGGCGACGCCGGACGCCGCCGTGCCGCCCGTGTTGGTGACCGTGAACAAGGAATTGTTGCTCGAGCTGCCGACCGTGATGCTGCCAAAGCTGGCCAGCGTCGGCGCGATCACCAGGTTGGCCGGGGTGATCGCGGCGATGCCCGTGCCGGAAACGCCGATGCTCAAGCCGCCGCCGCCGGTGATCGTGTAGGTCGCGTTGTCGGTACCGCCGTTGGTGGGCGTGTAGCGGAAGGTGATGGTGCAGGAAGCTCCGGCGGCAAGGCTCGCGGCACAGGTCTTGGTGACCGTGAATTCAGTGTTGATGGTGTTGTAGGTGAGGCCCGTTGCATTGCCGGAGCCGGTGTTGGTGACGGTGACCACGGTCGAGGCGCTGGACGCACCGACATTGATGCTGCCGAAAGCGACACTCGACGGGGATGCGGAGAGCGTCGGCGTCGCCGCGGGGCAGGTCGGCGCAAAGAAGATCCACTGGGCAAGGTCGTCCAGATCGGACGTGGTCAAGCCGAGGTTGCTACGCACATTGGCCATTTCGCCGACATTGTTCAACGCACTGTCGATCGCACCGGGATTCGCGGCACCGTTCTGGATCTTGTTCGCGGTTGCGCCCGACCTGTGGCAGTTCGAGTCACCGCACGACGGCATGGAATTGACGGATCTGAGATAGATCGCCCTGCCGTTCTGGCAGTTTTGCGCGTAGGTCGCCCCAGACCATGCCAGCAGTGGCACTATGAAAGCGAGCAACCAGGTAGACGAGCGTTTCATGACAAGTTCTCCGTGCGTGGCCTGCGGCCGCGGGGGATGCCGGGATGGCGCAAGCGAGTCGGGCGGGCCCGCGGGCGCGCCGCCGGCATTGGCCCCTATTCTAGCCTTTGGTATTCCATTGTCATAGGCCGTCGTCATAACATTTCCGACCGACGGTACCTTTGTCCAGGCGGAACTTGCTCTGCCGGCGGTGACAAATCGGCAGCCCGGTGCGATTCCCGCGAGCCGGGAAGCGATTCATGGAGCGCCGGATCGCGCTTTTCCTGCTGCTGCCTGCTTTCCCGGCGCTTGACCCTGCCGAGGGGTTCCCGGACCGTGGCGCGCGCGGTCCATACGGGCGCGAGGACAAGCCCAACGAGCGTTGCGGGACGTCCCTGCTGCCATCCCTGCATTAAAATCAGCCATGTCCACGTTTCCCACTCCGGTTGGCCATGCCTTTGGCCTGGTCGAGCCGCAGGTCGCACGCTTCACCGAACCGCTGGCGTTGGCTTGCGGCCAGTGGCTGCCGGAATACGACCTGGCCTACGAGACCTACGGCAAGCTCAATGCCGATGCCTCGAACGCGGTGCTGGTCTGCCATGCGCTGAACGCCTCGCATCACGTCGCCGGCATCTATGCCGACGACCCCGACAGCCTTGGCTGGTGGGACAACATGATCGGGCCGGGCAAGCCGCTGGACACCGACCGCTTTTTTGTCGTGGGGGTCAACAATCTCGGGAGTTGCTTCGGGTCC
>JANNKR010000105.1:0-3394 GCA_031396395.1 Betaproteobacteria bacterium | reverse complement strand
GGCTTCCACGGCCGCGCACTGCTCCTCGTACGCCGCCACCACCTGCGCGAGCGTCACGCCGGACGTCGGCATCAGGTGGTCCGTGCCCGCGCCGGAAAAAACCACGGCACCGGGAACGGTCCGCGCTTCGGCGACGCTGCGCCGGATCAACTCGAGCGATGTCGGCCAGTCGAGGCCCATGCCGCGCTGCGCCGTGTCCATCGCCTCGGCCACGCCGAAGCCCAGCGCCCACAGGTGGCGGCGAAACGCGAGTGTTGCGTCCCAGTCGATGGCGGCGCCCAGCCAGGGATCGATGGCCGCGCGCGCGTCGGGCACCACATGCGCTGCCGCAAAGGCCACCCGGTTCCACGTCCTGCCCGGTACCGGTGGCGCCCATCGCACGGCCGGACGAAGCGTGTAGGGCGCCAATGCACCACTGGCAACCGGCAGTTGCAACGTCGGCGTTGACAGGCGATCGTTCATGGCTGCAGCGCCGGCACGTCAAGCCAGCGCCGCTCCTTCCAGCTTTGCAGGCCCAGTTCCGCGAGCTGCACGCCCTTGGCGCCTTCCAGCAGGTTCCAGCGAAACGGTCCGCCCGCCACGACGTGCTTGAGGAACAACTCCCACTCCACCTTGAACGCATTCTCGTAGATGCGATTGGCGGGCAGGTCCTGCCAGGTGTCGAGAAAGTCGATGGTCTTCGGCACGTCGGGATTCCACACCGGCTTGGGCGTGGCGGCGCGCGGCTGGATCACGCAGTCGGTGAGCCCGGCCACGGCGGATCCATGGGTGCCATCGACCAGCAGCGTGAGCAGGTCGTCGCGGCGCACGCGTGTGCACCACGAACTGTTGATCTGCGCCACCACGCCGCCGGCGAGCTGGAAGGTGGCATACGCCGAGTCATCCGCGGTGACGGCGTAGGGTTTGCCCGCTTCGTCCCAGCGTTCCTTCACATGCGTGGCACCAAGGCAGCTGACGGCCTCGACGTTGCCAAAGAGGTTGTCGAGCACGTAGCGCCAGTGACACAGCATGTCGACGATGATGCCGCCGTCGTCCTCGGCGCGGTAGTTCCACGACGGCCGTTGCGCCGGCTGCCAGTCGCCCTCGAAGACCCAGTAGCCGAACTCGCCACGCACCGACAGGATGCGGCCGAAGAAGCCCGAGTCCACCAGCATCTGGAGCTTGAGCAGTCCCGGCAGCCACAGCTTGTCCTGGACCACGCCGTGCTTCACACCGGCGGCTTCGGCCAGCCGGTAGAGGTCGAGCGCCGCTTCCACCGAAGGCGCAGTCGGCTTCTCCGTGTAGATGTGCTTGCCGGCCGCAATGGCCTTGCGGATCAGCTCAGGGCGCAGGCCGGTGGAGGCCGAGTCGAAGTAGATCGTGTCGTCCTTGTTGGCCAGCGCCGCATCGAGGTCGGTGGTCCAGCGCGCCACGCCGTGCGCCTTGGCCAGTGCCTCGGTCTTGGCTGCATTACGTCCGACCAGGATCGGATCGGGCATGATCGCGGTGCCTGCATCGAGCGCCACGCCACCTTGGGCGCGGATCGCGTTGATCGAGCGGATCAGGTGCTGGTTGGTGCCCATGCGCCCGGTGACGCCGTTCATGATCACGCCTACGCGAACAGTCTTCATTGCAGCTCCATGGGGTTCAAGAGGCGCCGCGGCGCTATTGGCGCCAGTGCCGGATGGTGTCGATGATCGCCGCGTTGTCGAGGTCGCCCGCGCCGTCCGCGATCGCCGTGTCGAGCACGGCGGCATGCGTGGCGGCGAAGGGCAGCTTGCGGCCGCTGCGCGCGGCGGCCTCGACGATCATGCGCAGGTCCTTGCGGTGCTGTTCCACCCGCGATTGCGGCGGAACGAAGGTGCCTGCCAGCATCATGGCGCCCTTGACGTCGACCGCGCGGGAATAGGCCGGCGTTACGCGCACCAGGTCGAGAAACGACGGCAGGTCGATGCCGAGAGCCTCGGCAAACACGAGCGTTTCGGCGAGCGCCGCCCGATTGAGGCCCAGCAGCAGGTTGGTGGCAAGCTTGGCGCGCGAGCCACTGCCGGGCGGGCCCAGCAGGAATCGCCGCGAGGAGATCACCGACAGCACGGGCTCGAGCGCGTCGCAGTCCTCGCGATCGCCGCCGATCATCATCACTGCGGTGCCGTCGCGGATCTGCTCGCTCGACCCGGACAAGGGCGCGTCGAGGATGCGCACGCCCCGCGCGGCCAGTCGCACCGCCAGCGCGACCGCCTGGTCGGGGTCCGCGGTGCCGCAATCCACGAGACGCATGCCGGGGCGCAACGCCGGCAGCGCATCGCGGATGAGCGCGCTGGTCTGCGAGCCGTCGAATAGCGCCAGCAGCACGTTGTCGCAGGCCGCGAAGACATCCGCGGCGCTGGCCGCCGCCATGCCGTGCGCGGCGACCAGCAGTTCGCGCCGCACCGGATCGATGTCATAGCCGACCACCTTGATGCTCGCGGCGCGCAGCCGCTCGACCAGCGCGAGGCCGACGAGCCCGATGCCGATTACGCCAACGGGATGCGTTGCGCTGCTCATTCGGCGGCCTCCTCGCACTGCATCGCCGTGCGGAAGCCGGCGTGTCGGCCGCCCTCAATCGCGCCGGGACGCGCGCTGCGCGCCTCCCTCGGCTTCGCCTCGGCCCCGGCGCTCATTCGGCGCGGATCCCCGCGTCCTTGATGATCTTCGCGTCGCGTGCGGAGTTGTCGCGCACGAAGGTGGCGAAGTCGGCGGGCACGCCCGGCTGCACTTCGTAGCCGAGCTTGTCGAACTGCGCCCGCACATCGGGTTGCGTCAGCCAGCGATTGATGTCGGCATTGAGCCGCTGCACGATGTCGGCGGGCAATCCTGGCGGGCCCCAGACGCCATACCACGAGTGATATTCGAAGCCCACCATGCCCGACTCCGCCACGGTAGGCACGTCGGGCAATGCGGACAGCCGCTTGCTGGAGGTCACCGCCAGGGCGCGCACCTTGCCGCCTTGCACCTGGCCGATGGCGCCCAGCACCGGGTCGGTGAAGCCCTGCAGCCGCCCGCCCTGCAGCCGCCCGCCCAGCAGATCGGCGTACGCCGGCGTGGAGCCCTTGTACGGAATCATCTGGATCTCGATGCCGGCATTGCTGCGCAACAGTTCCTGCGCGAGGTGACCTGCGGAGCCATTGCTGCCGATGCCGAAGTTCAACTTGCCGGGATTGGCCTTCGCGTACGCGATCAGCTCGGACACCGTCCTGGCGGGCAGGTCATTGTTGACGACGATGAGGAGCGGCGCCTTCGCCACCAGCGCGATCGGCGTGAAGTCCTTGTGGATGTCGTACGGCAGCTTCACGAGATGCGGATTGGTGGCGAAGAGCGACGCGTTGAACAGCAGCGTGTAGCCGTCCGCGGGTGCCTTCGACACGAGATCGCTGCC
>JANNKR010000052.1:0-5521 GCA_031396395.1 Betaproteobacteria bacterium | reverse complement strand
CGGCCACCCGGCGGATCAACGTTGCGAGCCCGCCCCCCACAGCTACGTCGGGGGGCTCCGCCAGAAGATCCACGCGAACACCAACGATTCCGTGCGCCGCCAGCGCGCGCAGCCGCCGCCGATCGATCGCCAATGGCACCCGCGTGATTCCCCTGGCGCGTTGGCCAAGCTTCGCCAGCGCATCGACGAGGCAACGCACGTCGTAACCGTAACCGGACGTCGGGTTCACGATGACGACCCGATGGATGCGGTGCGCATCCAGCACCTGCGTCAGTGGCCCTGCAATGGACAGTGTCCGGCTGCTCCATGCCCACGGCAGCGGCGGGTATGACGACAATTTGCTCGACTTCTTCTCGCGCCACGATCAACCCCGACATCGCAAAGGACCTTGCGCCCGTCTCTGCCGTGCCGCTGTAACGCTTCATTGAACAGCTTGCGGACCTGCATAAGAAGCGCAAGTCGGCCCGGAGCGCGAGACACTAGCTGGGTTGCGCGTCATCCAGCTTGTCCGCAACCTGGTCGGGGATTGGCCCGCCACCCGCGGCTTCGGCAATTTCGAGAATCTGGCGAAGGGCAATGACTGCCGATTCGATGGCATCGCAGGCGTCCTGCGTTTTGCCGGCCGTCAACACGAGCTGGTCGCGAGGCGTTCCTTTGTGACACGCAAGGTCGTGCGTCAGAGCCGCCAAACTATCCAGGACGGTGCTTACCTCTTTGGCGGTCTTTCGGGTCTCGTGCATCGCGATATTGTACCAAAAGACACCCAAGCAAGAAGGCCCCGGCATTTGACCGGGGCCTTTGCTACGGCGTTGGGCCTATTCAGGCCCGCGCCTTGGGGCGGCGCTTCCCGTTGTCCTTGGACTTCGGCGGCGGTAGCGCCGTTTCGTCCTCGTCACCAATGCCCAGCGCGTCTTTCAGTTCAGCCTTGCGCTCCGCCATTTCCAGGCCTAAAGCCGCGGTGTCCAGGTCCGCTTTGCGCGCCTTAGGAAACATCTCGCCTTCCTCTTTCTTGACATGGTGGTCGATGTATTCCGCGAGCACGGTGGCCGAGGTGGCCGCGCACGGTTGGGCCGTCGGTGATGAACGCGATGATCCGCATCGCGCCGCCACAGTGGGGGCACCGCAGCGGGAACACTTCGTAGATGTGAGCGAGCAGCATGGCCCATGCGTCACGGGCGGCGCGACGATGCGCCGGTTCGGCGCGGGCTCGTCGGTGGCAGCGGGCGGGGCGGTGGTTGCCCCCGGCGCGAGGGCGGTGACCGCAGGGCGCAACGGTGCGTTGGGCGCGCGCACACCGAAGTAGCGGTGGCGGTGAATTCGCGGCGGCGTTCCCAGCGCGGCGAGGCATCGACGGAGAAGCCGCCGCTATGTTGCCATTGCGCCATCGCCTGAGCGGCAGCGCCAGGCAGCACGCCGCGGCGCACCAAGGTTCGCAGCAAGCGTCGGCACACCTGCGCCTGCACCTGGGCGATGGCGGTGGCCGCGATCCCGGTGGCGGCAGTGAAGATGACCCTACCCGTGCGGGCGGAGTCGAACATGCCGTCGATGACCTCGTAGTGAAAATGAAGGTGGGCATTGAGCGTCGAGCCGAAGCGGTGGATGAAGGCCACCGCGCCGAGATGCGCCGCAGAACTCGAACCCGGGCTGTGCGCCCGCAGGCATTGCCCGAGAACGCGATCAGGACATCGTGCCCGCACTGTCAGCAACGGGCGCGGGCGAAGCCGTGGGCCAGGATGCCGCAGTCGAGATAGCGGCGAAACTCTTGCTCGACGTGGACGGGGACCGAGTCACCGGCGCCGTCGCGGGCCAGCGCGAGCCAAGTCGCGAAGTGCGTCTGCAAGGTGCGGTACAGGACGGTGGGTTGTACGGCGGCAGGCCGCCAAATGGCCGCATGCCATCCGGCAATTGTCATTCCGTCGCAATGCCGCTCCATGGAAACGCAGTTGCTCGTGTCCACTTACGCCGGTAAAGTAGACCGCGTAGTTCCCGATATCCCGTAGATACATGCTTATGAGGATGCGATCGTGACATCGGCAGAATCGGACTACCTTCTTCGTCTCGCCAGCCTCTCGTTGTCCTTTGTCGGGTTTTCCGCATTGGTCGTCACCCTGCGCGGTGCGCTGGGAGGCGAGCTGTCCGATCGGCACCTCCGCCTCGTGCGCCTCTACATTGAAGGTGGCCTTCTGGTCACCGCCCTGGCTTTGGTTCCCACGCTCCTCAACCTCCTTCATGTCCCGGACACCGTCACCTGGCCGCTGTCCAGCGCAGCGGCTGCTTCGATCTTTACCTTCGTTCTCCTGATTCAATTCCGCCGGCGCCGTACGGTCGAGCCGGGCCGATTTCCCGCATGGGTCATCATCGTCTACGCCGTTTCGACCGTCGCGGTGACGAGTCTCTGGCTCAACGTCGCGGGAATCCCCTTCCCACCGAATGTCGGTCCGTACGCGGTTGTCCTAACGTGGGCTCTTTGCGTCTTTGGTTTCATTTTTGTTCGAACCATTGAGCTGTTCCTGCATCGTGAGGCCTAGATCCGACGAGCTTGACCGGATCCGCGGGCATGGGGCCTTAATTCGCGAGCGTCGGTAGCCGCGGGCCGATCAGCGTGGTTCCGTTGGGCGTCGAGTCAGGGGCCCGCATTCGGCGGACCTCGACCGGTATCGCGAGCGTAGACTTCGTATCGCCCATTGGGAGGTGAAGTTGATGCGGCTCAGACGCAGAAATCTGTTGGTGGCCGCATGCGGACTCGTCCTCGTCCCTCTTGTGTCGACAGCCCAAAGGAAGGGAAAGATCGCGCGAGTGGGGTGGCTCGGGTGGACTGGAGGTGCGTCGCTTTCACGGGTGCCGCTCGAGGCATTCAGAGCGGGGCTGGTCGACCGCGGTTGGGAGGAAGGAAAGAACCTTTCCCTCGAAATTCGCTCCGGTGACGGCAGCAGCGCGCGCGATCTTACGGCGGAACTGTTGCGGACGAATATTGACGTCATCGTCGCGCAGGGTCCCATGGTCTTCGGCGCGCGCGCCGTCGCAGGCACTGTCCCGATCGTGTTCAGCATCAATGGGGACCCCGTCGAGGCGAAGCTGGTGGCCAACTTCGCGCGCCCAGGAGCGAACTTGACAGGAGTTACCGCGCTTTCTGCGGACCTCGCCGGCAAGCGGCTTGAGCTTCTCAAGGAAGCTCGGCCCCGCATCATTCGCGTCGCTGCGATTGCCAATCAGTCGCATCCCGGAGTGCAGACTGAACGCCAGGCGTCACAGGCTGCTGCGCAAAGGCTCGGCTTGACGTTGCATTGGCTACCCATTTATTCGGCAGCCGACCTCGCTGCAACGTTTGGTGCGATCGAACGCGACGGCGCAGGAGCCGTCGTCGCGATTCCGGATAATCTGATCAACCAACAGGCAAAGGATATCGCCGATTTCGCCCGACGATTGCGCCTTCCCACCATTTCCGGGTGGGCGGAATTTGCGGAGGCTGGTAATTTGATGAGCTATGGTCCCAGCCTGCGTGGATTGTATCGCCACGTTGCGGTCTACGTGGACAAGCTGCTCAGGGGCGCGCAGCCGGCTGATCTCCCGGTTGAGCAGCCGAGCGAATTCGAATTGGTGGTCAATCTCGGAGCGGCAAAGTCACTGAGACTTGATGTTCCGAAGTCGCTGTTATTGCGCGCAGATCGCACGATCAGATAATTTCGCGATCGGAGCGATCGTGGCAAAGGATATCCATTAAAGGGGGACATCTCGAATGAGCTTCATGCGTAATTTAATCGGGTAATCAAATGCAACGGCGTCGATTTCTCGCGATGGTTCTTGTGCTGGGCACCGCGTTTAATGGTGGTACCGCGCTGGCGCAGCCGCGCCAGCCGCTGATCGTCGTCCTCATGCACGGCAAGGAAAGTGCGCTTCGGACCCGGGTTGACGGATTGACCGAGGGATTGCGCGAGCTGGGCTACGTCGAGGGTCGGAACTACCGCATGGAAGTGCGTTGGAGCGACAATCAGGTGGATCGCCTACCCGCACTTGCGCGGGAGCTTCTAGCGAAGAAGCCCGACGTTGCCGTTGGCGCACCGGTGCTCGCAGCGCAGGCAATGCACCGCGAATCGAAAACGGTGCCGATCGTGATTGCCAGCGGAGTGGGCGCACAGCGTCTCGGGTTGATCGCGAGCCTCTCGCATCCGGGAGGCAATGTCACAGGAATCCAAAATCAACTCGATGAGCTTTCCGCCAAGCAATTCGAGTTCCTGAAAGAAATTGTACCGAACGCGAAGCGAGTGATGACGCTTTCATCGGGGCTGGGCGCGGCCGAACCGGATGTGCGGGACGGGTCGCGTGCTGCCGCCAAAACGTATGGAATCTCCCTGATCGAAGCTTTCGCCGACGCTCCGGCCAAGCTCGCACAGGTAGCGGCAGTCTGTGAGCGCGAAAGGTGTGAAGCAATGATCGTCCTGCTGGATCCGAACGTGTCGAGCTTCCGAGCGGAGGTCATTGCAATGACCGAAAGACTGCGCATTCCGGCTGTCTATCCAACGTTGGAGTACGTCGACGATGGGGGTTTGATCGCCTATTCGACCGACGCAATCCCGCTGTTCCGGCGCGCGGCAACCTACGTGGATCGAATCCTGAAGGGCGCCAAGCCCGGGGAGCTGCCGGTCGAGCGGCCGACCAAGTTCGAATTGGCGATCAAACTCAAGACTGCGCAGGTGCTGGGCGTCAAGATCCCGCCATCGGTTTTGTTCGTGCCGATCGACTGATTGAATAACTGGCGTAACGAGGTGATTCAGTGATGGACAGGCGGATACTCGTCATGCTCGTATTCGGCGTATGCCTGCTCAAGCCGCTCGAGGTTTGCGCACAACAACCGGGCAAGGACTTCAAGATTGGACTACTCTTTCCGGGGGCCGATCCGATACCCGAGCGCGTCTTGCTCGAAGTGGAGAATTTGCGCGTGGGCTTGCGCGACCTTGGATGGGTGGAGGGAAAGAACCTCACGATTGAAACCCGTCTTGCCGGTGTGAACCCGCAGCGACAACGTGAACTCGCAGCCGAGCTCAAGGCGCTGCCGGTGGCATTGATCATTGCGCCCGGCACGATCACCATTCGGGCGGCACGCGACGGCGCTCCCGGCGTGCCCATCGTAATGATCAATGCTGGTGATCCAGTAGGAGCCGGATTGGTGGCCAGTCTGGCGCGACCGGGAGGCGACCTGACCGGCACTTCGGCGGCGGGTGAAGAGGTTCTGGGCAAACAGCTGGAGCTGCTATCGGCGGCCGTGCCTCAGCTCAAACGGGTGAGCGTGCTGATGAACAGCGCCAATCCTGCCAACGGATTCTTCTTTGATGCGTTGGCGTCCCGCGCGAAGGGGCTCGGCCTGCAACTGGATCGCATTGAGGTCACTGGCGAAGGAGAACTGGACAGGGCCATCGCACGCGCCAAAGGCGGCGCGCTGGTAGTCCTGGGCGACCCCATGTTTCGGCGGTACCAGACGCGCATAATCGATCTGGCGCTTCGTTTCCAGGTCCCGTCGGTTTTC